>NZ_RSAJ01000005.1 GCF_003933965.1 Streptomyces sp. RP5T | reverse complement strand
GGGGTGGGCCGGCCTCTCGGGGTGCTCGACGGGCACCGGCACGCGCGCGTGGAGGCCGTTCGCCTTCTGGACTCCCACGATGTCGGCCACGATGCGCTCGGCGTAGACCAGGCCCTCGAGGAGCGAGTTGGAGGCGAGCCGGTTCGCGCCGTGCACCCCGGTGCAGGCGACCTCGCCGCACGCGTACAGGCCCGGGACGGTCGTACGGCCCCGGGGGTCGGTGCGCACGCCGCCGGAGGCGTAGTGGGCGGCCGGTGCGACCGGGATGGGCTCGGTGACCGGGTCGATGCCGTGGGCGCGGCAGGCGGCCAGGATCGTCGGGAAGCGGTGCTCCCACATCTCGGCGCCGAAGTGCCGGGCGTCGAGGAACATGTGCTCGGTGTCCCGCTCCTGCATGCGGCGCGTGATGCCCTTGGCGACGATGTCCCGGGGCGCCAGCTCGGCCAGTTCGTGCTGCCCGACCATGAAGCGCACGCCTTCGGCGTCGACCAGGTGGGCTCCCTCGCCGCGCACGGCCTCGGAGACGAGCGGCTGCTGTCCTTCGGCGTCCGGGCCGAGGAACAGCACGGTGGGGTGGAACTGCACGAACTCCAGGTCGCTGACCTCGGCTCCCGCGCGCAGGGCGAGCGCCACGCCGTCGCCGGTCGACACGGACGGGTTGGTGGTCGCGGAGAACACCTGGCCCATGCCGCCGGTCGCGAGGACCACCGCGGGGGCGTGCACGGCACCCACGCCGTCGTGCTGGCCCTCGCCCATGACGTGCAGGGTGACGCCCGCCGTGCGGCCGTCGGCGTCGGTGAGCAGGTCCAGCACGAGCGCGTTCTCGATCGTGCGCAGGCCCCGCGCGCGGACGGCCTCGACGAGCGCGCGGGAGATCTCGGCGCCGGTGGCGTCACCGCCCGCGTGGGCGATCCGGCGCCGGTGGTGGCCGCCCTCGCGGGTGAGCTCCAGGTCGCCCTCCTCGGACTCGTCGAAGTGCGCGCCGGTCGCGATCAGCCGGCGTACCGCGTCGGGTCCCTCGGTGACCAGGATCCGCACGGCCTCCTCGTCGCACAGGCCCACGCCCGCGACCAGCGTGTCGTCCAGGTGCTGTTCGGGGGTGTCGCCCTCGCCGAGGGCCGCGGCGATGCCGCCCTGCGCCCAGCGGGTGGAGCCGTCGTCGAGGCGGGCCTTGGTGACCACGACGGTCCTCAGGCCCTCGGCCTCGCAGCGCAGCGCCGCGGTGAGGCCGGCGACGCCGGAGCCCACGACCACGACGTCCGCGTCGATGGACCACCCGGGTGCGGGTGCGTGCAGTCGTATGCCTGTGCTGGTCACGAGGCGGCTCCGAAGGTCAGCGGGATGTTGTCGATCAGCCGGGTCGTCCCCACCCGGGCGGCGACGGCGAGGACGGCCTCGCCGGTGAAGTCGTCGTCGATCTCGGTGAAGTCGGACGGGTCGACGAGTGCGAGGTAGTCCAGGGCGAGCGGCGGGTCGAGGCGCCCGGCGTCGTCCAGGATCAGCCGGGCGGCCGCGCGGACCGCGGAGGGGGCACCCGGCAGGGCCTTGGCGACCGCGTGCGCGTCGGCGGCCGCGCGGGACTCGCCGAGGGCGCTCAGGGCCTCGGCACGCGCGTGCGTGGCGGGCACCTCGCGGGCCCGCGCGCGCAGCGCCTCCTGGGCCGCGTGCCGGTCGCGGCCCGCGAACAGCGCGCGGGAGAGCGCGAGCGCGGTGCGCCGTTGCCTCGCGTCGAGGTAGCGGTTGCGGCTGGAGAGGGCCAGGCCGTCGTCCTCGCGGACGGTGGGCACGCCGACGATCTCGACGCCGAAGTTCAGGTCGCGCACCATCCGGCGGATCAGGGCGAGCTGCTGGGCGTCCTTCTGGCCGTAGAGGGCGATGTCGGGGCGGGTGAGGTGGAGCAGCTTGGCGACGACGGTGAGCATGCCGTCGAAGTGGCCGGGGCGCGAGGCGCCCTCCAGGCGCTCCCCCATCGGGCCCGCGCTGATGCGCACCTGGGGCTCGCCGCCGGGGTAGACCTCGTCGACGGAGGGCGCGAAGACGGCGTCCGCGCCGGCGCCCTCGGCGATCTTGAGGTCGGCGTCCAGGGTGCGCGGGTAGCGGTCGAGGTCCTCGCCCGCGCCGAACTGAAGGGGATTCACGAAGACGGTGACGACGACCTCGCCGTCCGCTCCGGCGATCTCGCGCGCGGTGCGGATCAGGGTGGCGTGGCCTTCGTGCAGGGCGCCCATGGTCATCACGACGGCCCGGCGGCCCACGCGCGTGCGGGCGTGCAGTTCGTCGGCGGTGCGCAGCAGGGTGGTGGTCATCGGGCGTCCCCCTCGGCGCCGTCGGTCCCGGTGGCGAGTACCCCGAGGAGGTCCTCGGCGAGCTCCGGCTTGAGCAGGCCGTGGGCGAGCGCCCGGTCGGCGGTGGCGCGGGCCATCGCGAGGTAGCCCGCCACTGTCTGCGGGGCGTGCGCGCGCAGTTGCGTGACGTGCGCGGCGACGGTTCCGGCGTCACCGCGCGCGACGGGCCCGGTCAGGGCCGCGTCACCGGAGCGCAGAGCGTTGTCCAGGGCGGCGCCGAGCAGCGGGCCGAGCATCCGGTCGGGGGCCTCGACGCCGGCCGAGCGCAGCAGCTCCATGGCCTGGGCGACCAGCGTGACCAGGTGGTTGGCACCGAGGGCGAGGGCCGCGTGGTACAGCGGGCGCTTCTCCTCCTCGATCCACTCGGGCTCGCCGCCCATCTCGATGACGAGGGCCTCGGCGGCCAACCGCAGTTCCTCGGGCGCGGTGACGCCGAAGGAGCAGCCCGCGAGGCGCTGGACGTCCACGGGGGTGCCCGTGAAGGTCATCGCCGGGTGCAGGGCCAGCGGCAGCGCGCCCGCGCGCAGGGCGGGGTCCAGGACCCTCGCGCCGTAGCGCCCGGAGGTGTGCACGAGCAGCTGGCCCGGGCGCACCGCGCCGGTCTCGGCGAGGCCCTCGACGAGTCCGGGCAGGGTGTCGTCGGGGACGGTCAGCAGCACCAGGTCGGCGCGCTGCAGGACGTCCGCGGGGGTGACGAGCGGGACGTCGGGCAGCAGCAGCGCGGCCCGCCGCCTGGAGGATTCGGAGACTCCCGAGACGGCCACCGGCCGGTGCCCGGCGAGTTGGAGGGACGCGGCCAGCGCCGGTCCCACCCGGCCGGCGCCCACGACGCCGACGGTGAGCCGTGCGGGGCGGTCCTTGCTGTCTGGCTGTTGGGCTGTACTCACGCGTCGGCGGCCTTCCCGTTCCAGTCCGCATCTGGGTACCGGACGATTTCTCGTCATGTTAACGCGATCGGTTCGAGGGGCGTCCGGTTGTCCACAGGCTGTGGGTTTCCGTGGACTCCGGGTGCGCACACGCGCGTGCCCGGCCCCGGGGCCGCGCGAGATGATCCGCGCATGAGTGACGAAGAGGTGCGAGAGGCCGGACGGACGGCGGACGAGGGGCGACCCGAGCAGGTCACGCAGGGGGAGCCGACGGAACGACTCACGGAGGAGGAACGGCTCCTGCGCCGCCGCGCACGGCGCATCAGCGCCTACCGGAGCGCGGAGCGCTCACTGGCCCGCCTGGGACTGTTCGCACCCCTGCGTGAGCGCCTGGCACTGCTCGGCGACGCGGACGCGCTCCACAACCTGGACGAACCGGGTGACCTCTACGGCAACGGCGTCGTCGCCGCCCTGGAGGAGAAAGTGGCCGCTCTGCTCGGCAAGGAGGCCGCCGCCTTCTTCCCGACCGGCACGATGGCCCAGCAGGTGGCGCTGCGCTGCTGGGCGGGCCGCACCGGCAACCCCACCGTCGCCCTGCACCCCCTGGCCCACCCCGAGGTGCACGAGCGCGACGCCTTCCGGGAGGTCTCCGGACTGCGCCCGGTCCATGTGACGAGCGAACCGCGACAGCCCACGGCAGACGAGATACGCGGCTTCGAGGAGCCCTTCGGGGCGCTGATGCTGGAACTGCCGCTGAGGGACGCCGGTTTCGTGCTGCCCACCTGGGAGGAGCTCACCGAGGTCGTCGAGGCGGCGCGCGAGCGGGACGCGGTGGTGCACTTCGACGGGGCCCGCCTGTGGGAGACGACGGTCCACTTCGGGCGCCCCCTGGCCGAGATCGCGGACCTCGCCGACAGCGTCTACGTGTCGTTCTACAAGTCGCTCCAGGGCTTCGGCGGAGCCGCGCTCGCGGGCCCGACGAGCCTGGTCGAGGAGGCGAGGACGTGGCGGCACCGCTACGGAGGCACGGTGTTCCAGCAGTTCCCGACCGCCCTGTCGGCCCTCGCCGGACTGGAGCGCGAACTGCCGAGGCTGCCCGAGTACGTCCACCACGCGCGCGTGGTGGCCGCCGCGCTGCGCGAGGGGTTCGCGCAGGCCGGGGTGGCGTGGGCGCGGGTCCACCCCGAGGTGCCGCACACCTTCGACTTCCAGGTCTGGCTGCCGTACGGCGTCGACGAGCTCTCCGAGGCGGCGATCCGGCAGTCGGAGGAGACGGGGACGGCCTTGTTCATCAACCCCTGGGACGCGAAGGGCCCGGACCTGTCCATGACCGAGGTGTACGTCCGCGCGGCCGCCCTGGAGTGGACGGCGGCGGACGTACGGGCGGCGGCGGTGGACTTCGCCGCCCGGCTGCGGGAGGTGGCCGGCTAGGCGGTCAGCAGCCGGGGCGGACCCGTCGGTGCGCGCGGTGGCGCAGCACGTGCCGCAGCCACCCGCGGGCCGGCCGCCCCGCCAGGACCGCCCGGAAGCGCCGGTACTCGCGCAGCTCGCGCAGGATCCGCACGTCGTGGGTGCCGGGTGCGGGCGGGACGGGGGTGCCGAGGTGCCGGGCGCGGTGGGTGTCGAGGAGGTGCTGCTGGGTGAGGCTCATGCCCCCAGGCTGGGGCGGGACGGCGGTCGCGTCGCGTCGATTGACAGCCCCCGTCAATCGACGACGGCGTTGTCAGTGGCGGGGTGCACCATGAGGTCATGAGCGTGCGCATCGACATCGCGGGGCTGCGGCCGGAGAGGGTCGCCGTCGTGCCCTCACCCCTGGCCGAGCTCGGCATGGCGCTGCACGCGCTGGCCGAACCGGGGCACCATCCGGGGCTCCAGGCCTGGGTGACGGGCGTGACCGCGCGCCTCGACCCGCACCTGGCCGACCGGATGTGCGAGGCGGATTTCCTGTGGCGGACGACGTTCTCGGACCTGTTCATGCCGTTCGCCGGCGTCGCGGGCCGCACCACGCTCCCCGGGGCCTGCATCGCCGAGGACCTGGACCTGCTCGACAAGCTGACGGACGAGCAGTTCGTGGACGCGGCCCTGGAGTTCACCTGCGCGCTTCCCTACTGCTCGCACGGCCCGAGCGCGCTCTCCGACAGCGCGCTGCACCGGCGGGCCCTGGAGCTGGCCGCGTCACGCGGACCCCGGCAGGTGCGGTTCGCCGAGCGGCTGCTGGCCGACCCGCCGCGGATCCGGGCCTGGTTCCGGCAGTTCGTGGAGGACTGCGACGAGGCGTTCTTCGCGGACACCTGGTCGCGGCTGCGCCACCAGCTCGCGGCGGACGCCCGCCACAAGACGGACCTGCTGCGCCGCAAGGGGCTCGCGGAGGCGCTGACCGCGGTGTCGCCCGCGGTCACGCTCGACGAGGCGGCCGGCCGCATCACGGTCGACAAGCTGGGCACCGGGCACAGCGCCACCGCGGAAGGGGGTCTGCTGCTGGTCCCCACGAGCCTGGGCTGGCCGCACCTGAGCGTCCTGCACCGGTACGGCTGGCAGCCCGCCCTGCACTACCCGGCCGGCTCCCCCGAGCTCGCCGCCCCGCCCTCGGTGGAGCAGCTGGCCCTGCGCCTGACCGCGCTCTCCCATCCGGTCCGGATGCGCCTGTGCCGGCACCTGGCCCGCAGCGCCCACACCACCAGCGAGCTCGCCCAGGTGCACGGCATGACCGCACCGGAGATATCCCGGCACCTGAGCGTCCTCAAGAAGGCGGGCCTGATCACCACCCGCCGCCGCGGCCGGTACGTCCTGCACCAGCTGGACGTCACCGTGGTGGCCCGGCTGGGCAGCGACTTCCTGGAAGGGATCCTGCGCTAGCCGGCCCGGGGCCCGGCGAGCGGGACCTCAGCCCTAAAGGCTGTTGCACAACGGCGAACTCGCGCAGATCCAGCCATCGACAGCAAGGTCAACTGCCCGAATATGAATGCCTTCCTGCCGCCTTGGAACTCCGCATGAAGGAGACCCGGAAGATCGACCAGCCGTTGCGCAACACGCCCTAGCCGCCCGCGCGCACCAGCCCGGTCTCGTAGGCGAGGACCACCACCTGCACCCGGTCCCTGAGGCCCAGCTTGGTCAGGATGCGGCCGACATGGGTCTTCACCGTCGCCTCGGACAGCACCAGCCGGGCCGCGATCTCGCCGTTGGACAGTCCCTGCGCGACCAGCACCATGACCTCGCGCTCGCGGCCGGTGAGCCGCTCCAGCTCCTTGTGCTGGGGTTCCTTGCCGGTGGTGGGCAGCATGGGAGCGAACCGGTCGAGCAGGCGCCGGGTCGTCGAGGGGGCGACCACGGCGTCACCGCTGTGCACCGAGCGGATCGCGGTGAGCAGCTCGCCGGGCGGCACGTCCTTGAGCATGAAGCCGGAGGCACCCGCCTTCAGTCCGGAGAAGGCGTACTCGTCCAGGTCGAAGGTGGTCAGGATCAGCACCTTCGGCGGGTCGGGCTCCGAGCAGATGCGGCGGGTGGCCTCCACACCGTCGAGCTTCGGCATGCGGACGTCCATCAGGACCACGTCCACGGCGGTCGAGCGCAGCACCTGGAGGGCCTCCACACCGTCCCCCGCCTCCGCGACGACCTCCATGTCCGGCTGGGCTGCGAGCACCATCCGGAACCCGGTGCGCAGCAGCACCTGGTCGTCGACGAGCATCACGCGGATCGTCATCGGGCCTCTTCCGTTTCCTCGGGGTCGTGCGGCAGGTCGCCATGGGGGCGTGACAGGTGTCAACAGGGGGCGTGCGTGAATGTCAATGCGCTGGTTTGAGCGGCAGCAGCGCGCTGATCCGGAATCCTCCGCCGGGGCGGGGGCCCGCGTCCAGGGTGCCGCCGACCATGCCGACCCGCTCCCGCATGCCGATCAGGCCGTGGCCGGCGCCGTCGGCGCCGCCCTCCTCGTACAGCTCGTGCGGGGCGCCCTTGCCGTCGTCCTCGACGAGCAGGCCGAGGCCGTCGTCGAAGTAGACCAGGCGCACGCTCGCCCCCGCGTTCGGCCCGCCGTGCTTGCGGGTGTTGGTGAGCGCCTCCTGCACGATGCGGTACGCGGTCAGCTCGACGCCGCTGGGCAGCGGGCGCGGGGTGCCCTCGATCTTGAAGTCGACGGGGAGCCCGGAGCCGCGGCACTGCTCGACGAGGTCCTCGATCTGCTCGACGTCGGGCTGCGGGACGTACTCGCCGCCCTCCTGGTGCTCGCCCGTGCGCAGCACGCCCAGCAGGCGGCGCATCTCGGCGAGCGCCTGCCGGCCGGTCGAGGAGATGGTCTCCAGGGCCTTCTTGGCCTGGTCGGGCGCGGCATCGAGGACATAGGCGGCGCCGTCGGCCTGGACGACCATGACGGACACGTTGTGCGCGACCACGTCGTGCAGTTCGCGGGCGATCCGGGCGCGCTCGGCGGCGACGGCGACCTTCGCCTGCGCCTCGCGCTCCTTCTCCAGACGGGCGTTGCGCTCCTCCAGCTGCGCGAAGTAGGCGCGCCGGGTGCGGATCGAGTCGCCGAGCACCCAGGCCAGGGCGAACGGCACGGTCTGGAAGATCACGATCGCGACGTTGCCGAGCACACCGGAGTGCTCGTTCGGCCAGCGCAGCTGCGCGACGGGGGCGGCGCACAGGCCGATCGTCAGCGCGAGCCGGGACGCCCAGCGGGCACCGGTGGCGGCCACGGTGTAGACGATCACCAGGAAGGCGAAGTCGGCGGAGGTGGTCTCCACGTCCAGCGCGACCTGCGCCACACCGAGCCCGATGGCCAGCAGCAGCATCCGCTCCGGCATGAGTCTGCGCAGCGCGATCACCAGGCACAGCAGCAGGACGATCGGAACGATCGTCATCGGGGACCCGGTCCCCTGGGACTTCCCACGGACGGTTTCGCTCGCGAGCGAGATCCCGAGCAGGAAGACGGCCCAGAAGGCGTCCACCCCTGTCGGGTGCCTGCGGAGGAAGTCATAGAGGCGCTGCACGTAACCCAGCGTAGGGAAGCGTGATGTGTGCAGGGGTCAACCGGAGGACCGATCCGTGCCGGCCGCGCGTACTCCCCAAGGTGGAGGCCCCGTTCGCCTGTGCGCCTAGCCTGACGGCGTGACCAATGACACGACGGACGGCTGGACCGGCTGGCGGGCCGCCACCGAGGCCGCGCTCTACGGCCCGGACGGCTTCTACCGCAGGCCGGAGGGGCCGGCCGGACACTTCCGTACGTCCGTGCACGCCTCCGCGTTGTTCGCCGGGGCCGTGGCCCGGCTGCTGTGCCGCCTCGACGTGGCGCTGGGCCGGCCCGCCCGGCTCGACTTCGTCGACATGGCCGCGGGATGGGGCGAGTTGGCCGCAGGCGTCCTCGCCGCCCTGCCCGCGGAGGTGAGCGCCCGTACGCGCGCGTACGCCGTGGAGATCGCCGACCGTCCCGCCGGCCTGGACCACCGGATCGAGTGGCTGTCCGAGCCGCCGAGCCGCATCACGGGCCTGCTGTTCGCCAACGAGTGGCTGGACAACGTACCGGTGGAGATCGCCGAGACGGACTCCGCGGGCGTGCCGCGCCGGGTTCTCGTACGACGGGACGGCCGCGAGCGGCTCGGGGAACCCGTCGCGGGTGCGGAGGCCGAGTGGCTGCGGCGCTGGTGGCCGCTGCCGGCCGAGGAGGGGCTGCGGGCCGAGATCGGACTGCCCCGGGACGAGGCCTGGGCGGCGGCGGTCGCCACGGTCGGGCGGGGTCTGGCCGTCGCCGTCGACTACGCGCACACGGCGGCCGCGCGTCCCCCCTTCGGGACGCTCACCGGCTTTCGCGAGGGGCGCGAGAGCGCACCCGTGCCGGACGGGTCGTGCGACCTCACGGCCCATGTCGCGCTGGACGCGTGCGCGCTCCCCGGAGGGCGCCTGCTGGCCCAGCGCGACGCCCTGCGCGCCCTGGGCCTCACGGGCACACGCCCCCCGCTCTCCCTGGCGTCCGCACAACCCGCGGAATATCTGCGCGCCCTCACGCGCGCCGGCGAGGCCGCCGAGCTCACGGCGGCGGGCGGCCTCGGCGACTTCGGCTGGCTCCTCCAGCCCGTCGGCCTCGACGGCCCGCTCGTCGACGCCCTACTTGTCGATGTCCCCGACCACGAAGAACAGTGACCCGAGGATCGCCACCATGTCCGCGACCAGCGTGCCCGGCAGCAGCTCCACCAGCGCCTGGATGTTGTTGTACGAGGCCGAGCGCAGCTTGAGCCGGTACGGGGTCTTCTCGCCCTTGCTGACGAGGTAGTAGCCGTTGATCCCGAGCGGGTTCTCGGTCCACGCGTACGTGTGCCCCTCGGGAGCCTTGAGGACCTTGGGCAGGCGCTGGTTGATCGGCCCGGGCGGCAGTTCGGCGAGCCGGTCCAGACAGGCGTCGGCGAGGTCGAGGGCGTTGTGGGTCTGCTCCAGGAGGACCTCGAAGCGGGCCAGGCAGTCGCCCTCCTGCCGGGTCACCACCTTCAGGGTGTCCTGGAGCTCCCCGTAGGCGAGGTACGGCTCGTCGCGGCGCAGGTCGAAGTCGACGCCCGAGGCACGCGCCACGGGGCCGCTCACGCCGTACGCGTGGACGGTCTCCGGCGCGAGGACGCCCACGTCCCGGGTGCGCCCCCGGAAGATCTCGTTGCCGAGCACCAGGTCGTCGAAGCGGTCCATGCGCGAGCGCACCGCGGCGACCGCGGCACGCGCACGCGTGGCCCAGCCGGCCGGCAGGTCCTCCTTGAGGCCGCCGACGCGGTTGAACATGTAGTGCATCCGGCCGCCGGAGACCTCCTCCATGACGTTCTGGAGGACCTCCCGCTCGCGGAACGCGTAGAAGACCGGGGTGATGCCACCGAGCTCCAGCGGGTACGAGCCCAGGAACATCAGGTGGTTGAGCACCCGGTTGAGCTCGGCGAGCAGCGTGCGCGTCCACACCGCCCGCTGCGGGACCTCCATGCCGAGCATCCGCTCCACGGCGAGGACCACGCCCAGCTCGTTGGAGAAGGCCGACAGCCAGTCGTGGCGGTTGGCGAGCATGATGATCTGGCGGTAGTCGCGTGCCTCGAAGAGCTTCTCCGCGCCCCGGTGCATGTAACCGATCACCGGCTCCGCGCTCATGATGCGCTCGCCGTCCAGGACCAGCCTCAGCCGCAGCACGCCATGGGTGGACGGGTGCTGCGGTCCGATGTTGAGCACCATGTCGGTGCTCTCCGCGGCGCCGCCGATGCCGACCGTGGTCTCCGTCGTGGGAGTCATGGACACAGTCTCTCCTACGTACGCTGGCCCCATGGAGACGGGGAGCGGGCAGGACACAGAGGTCGCGGGGGCCGAGCCGGTGTGGACCGGGCTGCCGCCGGGGCTGCTGCGGATGCGGCGGCTGTTGCTGGTGGTGTGGCTGGGACTGCTCGCGGTGGCCCTCGGGCTGCTGCTCGGGCTGCTGTGCGGGCCGGTCTGGGCGGCGTTCGCGCTGCTGCCGCTCGCCCTCGCCGGCTGGGGCTGGGTGATGCTCGGCCGCAACTGGCGCTCCTGGCGCTACGCCGAGCGCGCCGACGACCTGCTGATCAGCCGGGGCGTGCTGTGGCGCGAGGAGACCGTCGTGCCGTACGGCCGCATGCAGCTGGTGGAGGTCACCTCCGGTCCGGTGGAGCGGCACTTCGGCCTGGCCAGCGTCCAGCTGCACACCGCCGCCGCGGCGACCGACGCCACCATTCCGGGCCTCGACCCGGCCGAGGCGGAGCGGCTGCGGGACCGGCTCACCGAACTCGGCGAGGCCCGATCGGCGGGCCTGTGACGACGCCGGGCGTCGACGACGCCGTGGACGAGAAGGCGGCCGTCACCGAGCGGCGGCTGCATCCCATAACGCCGCTCAGGCGGGCGTGGGCGCCGGTCGCCGTCGTCATCGGATGGGCCGTGCACGACCCCGACCAGGCGCAGCGCCAGCTGACCCGGCTGACCACCACCACCCTGCTGCTCGCGCTCGCCGTCATCGTCCCGGCCGCCGCCCTGTACGGCTTTCTCACCTGGTGGTTCACCCACTTCGCGGTGACCGACACCGAACTGCGCATCCGTACCGGCCTGTTGTTCCGGCGCACCGCGCACATCCGGCTGGAGCGGATCCAGGCGGTCGACGTCACCCAGCCGCTCCTCGCGCGCGTGGCGGGTGTCGCCAAGCTCCGGCTGGACGTCGTCGGCGCCGACAAGAAGGACGAGCTGGCCTTCCTCGGGGAGCGCGAGGCGCGGGCGCTGCGCGCGGAACTCCTGGCGCGCGCCGCCGGGTTCGCCCCCGAGACCGCGCACGAGGTCGGTGAGGCACCGGCGCGCGAGCTGCTGCGCACGCCTCCGCGTGATCTCGCGCTCTCCCTCGTGCTGACGGGCGCCACCTGGGGGGCGCTGGTCGCCGCCCTCGTCGTACCGCCGCTGCTGTGGTGGGCCACCCACAGCCTGTGGACGGTCCTCGCGACCGCCCTGCCGCTGCTCGGCGCGGCGGGGGCGAGCAGCGTGGGGCGGTTCGTCAGCGAGTACGACTGGACGGTGGGCGAGTCCCCGGACGGCCTGCGCATCGACCACGGCCTCCTGGACCGCACCCACGAGACGGTGCCGCCGGGCCGGGTGCAGACCGTGCGGATCGTGGAGCCGCTGCTGTGGCGGCGGCGCGGCTGGGTGCGGGTCGAGCTGGACGTGGCCGGGTCGTCCAACTCCGTGCTGGTGCCGGTCGCTCCGCGCGAGGCCGCCGAGGCGGTCGTCGCGCGCGTGCTGCCCGGGGTGACCGTGCCGCCGCCGGCGGAGCTGTCCCGGCCCCCGCGGCGGGCCGGGCGGTGCGTGCCCCTGTGGTGGCGCGGCCACGGACTCGCCGTCACCGACACGGTGTTCGCCTCCCGGCAGGGGCTGCTGCGCCGGAGCCTGGCGCTCGTCCCGCACGCGAAGGTCCAGAGCGTACGGCTCTCGCAGGGGCCCTGGGAGCGGCTGTGGCGGGTCGCGGACGTGCACGTGGACACGGGAGCGAACAAGACCGTCACGGCCCGTCTGCGGGACGCTCAGGAGGCCGCGGTGCTGCTCGGGGCGCAGGCGGAGAGGTCGCGTACGGGACGGAAAGGGGCACGGCCCGACCGCTGGATGGTCTGACCGTGCCCCTCGCGAACCGTCGTAAGTCCGTCAGGAGACCGCGCTGCGCAGCCCCTGAAGGTTGATCTGTTCGGTCTCGTCGTGGGCCGTCAGGTCGATGACCTGGCCGATGCCCCGCGACTCCTCGTCGGCCGGCTTGAACTCCGCCTCCGACTCGGCCTTGTGCAGGGCGAGGGCCTCCTGGCCGACGACGTCGGCGAGGTCCTCGTTCTGCACGGCCTCCAGGGCGTCCCGCGAGGCACCCGCCTTCGTGCCGAAGAAGTCGAACCCGCCCTCGACCCGCGGGCGTCGCACGGGAGCCGTGGGCACGACCGCCACCGCGGTCGGCGCGATGAAGTGCCCGGCGGGCTGCTGCTGCGGCTGGGCGGCTCTCGCCGGGGTGGTGGCGGCCGCGTGCTCATGCCCGTCGACCGCCTCGGGCTTCCCCCGCGCCTCGTCCTCCCGCGCGGCCTCCGCCTCGGTACCGGCGGTGGCCGACGGCCCCTTGGAGTCGGCCCCGGCCTTGGGGGCGGGCTCGGGAACGGCCTTGGGTTCGGCCTTGGGAGCGGCCTTGTGGCCGGCCTTGGGATCGGCCTTGGCCTTCGTCCCGGCCTTCGCCTTCTCCCTCGACTTCTCCTTCGTCGTGACGGCCCCGTCGCCTTCCGCGTCGAGCCGCGTCAGTGCCGCGTTCGCCCGCAGGAACAACCGGGACCCCTCCGGGGAGAAGATCGCGGGCCGCTGCGGCTTCTCCTCGGAAAGACCCTCCGAAGCGTCCGAGTCCTCCGCGGCCTCCACGACCTCGGTCCCGGTCAGTGTCTCGTCCTCGGCAGCCACCGCCACGGACTGCGCGTCGGCCTGCTCGGCCGGCGGCAGCTCCCGCACCGGGGCGGCTTCTATCTCCAGCAGTCGGCGGCCCTCCAGGGCGCTCGCCCGCTCGGTCTCCGCCGTGGCGTACCGCCGCAGCAGCGCCGCGTGTTCGTTGCGCAGCCCCGCCAGTTCCGCGCGCTTCGCCCGCAGCCGCTGCTCCAGCTTGACGCGCAGCTCCCGCGACTCCTCCAGATCGGTCTCGAGTTCGGCGACCCGCTCCTCGTGCCGCCACTCGTCGCTCGCACGCGCGCGCGTGAGGTCGGCGACCTGCTTGCCCGCCTGCCCGTCCCAACGGCGCATGACGGCCGCCCCGACGACCGCGACCGCCGCGGCGAACGCGGCTATCACGCGCAGCACGGCCTGTTGCGAGAACACCCAGGGACCGAAGGCACAGACGAGGGAGACGCCTGCGATCGCCGACGGAGGCAGCAGCCTGTGCAAAGGCGGGGAATGGCGGTGACGTCCACGTGGCATGGCCAGAAACTTACCGCGAGTAGGCGAACCATGGTGCCCCGCCCCGTAAAAACACAGCCATACCGCGACCTTCACACGGCATCAGGAATCGCGACCGCCGCCGAATTCGGCATATTGATCACTCATCGATCGCTCGTCGATCACCCACCGGCCACTCACCGGCCGCTCAACCGCTCGCTGACCCACTCCAAGGTCGCCGGGATCTCCCGCCGCCAGGTGGTGAAGTTGTGCCCGCCGCTTTCGAGGATGATCGACGAGATCCGTGTCGTTTCCGTCGCCTTCACCCGCTCTATGAACTTCAGGGTGTCCTTGTAGTTCTTCTCGCCCACCTTGCTGCTGCTGACGAGCAGTGAGGTGTCCGGCGCGGGCAGGTGCTTGAGGCACCACCACAGGTTCGCGCGGTCGCGCAGCCCCTTGTCGCCCTGGAAGAGATCGCCCGTGGTCGGGTCGACGGGCGCGTTGTAGTACGGGGACAGCCCCGCCCCCGCGGCGTACACCCCGGGGTGGTGCATGGCGAGCTTCAGCGCGCAGTAACCGCCCGTGGAGTCCCCGATGATCCCCCAGCTGCCCGGCTCCTTGCCCACCCTGTAGTGCGCGCCCACCGCCTGCGGAAGGTCCTTCGCGAAGAACGTCTCGGTCTGCGGACCGTCCGGAACGTCCGCGCACTCGGTGTCGCGCGGGGGCGCCACCGTCGGCCGCAGCATCACCAGGATCATCGGCTCCATACGGCCGTCCTTGGTGAGTTCCAGAGCCGTGCGCGGATAGTGGAGTTTGTCCACCAGCGCTCTCGCGGTGCCCGGATAACCGGTGAGCACGACCGACGCCGGGAAGGTGTGCGCGCGATAGCGCTCCTGGAAATACTCCGGCGGGAGATAGACGTACGCGGGAGACGCGATGTGCGAGGTCGGGCCGACGATGTCGACCTTCTGGACCTGCCCGACCGACGACGGCCGAAATCCGCCCCTGCCGGGCACGCCCCCGATCTCGGTCACCCTCAGGGGCCCGCCCGACCGGGTGCCCGGCGTGTGGTCCACCACCACGCCCTGGTCGGTCTCCTGGCCGAACAGGTCGGCCCAGGAGGCGTAGAACCCGAACGTCTGGTTGGCGACCAGTCCCACCACCACGAAGATCGAGAGCTGCGTCGCGAGCAACAGCCCGACGCGGCCGCTGACGGACCGCCAGCCACGGCGCGCCAGCCGCGGCCAGAACCACACCGTGCCGACGAAGAGCACCACGGTGGCCAGGACCGCCGGCACCAGCGTGTTGTTGCTCGTGAGACCCATTGCTTGCTTTCGCTTTCCTCGGCCTTTGAAACGGCTTTGAGGAGGTGAGTGAACCTCTCCTCACGAGACACCGTCCTAGAGGGCGCAATGTCGCCGGATGCCCGAATCAGGGCTCCGGATCCAAAGTCACTCGCAGAACCACGGGATGCGATGTCTGTCAGGACAGATGAGGAAATGTCGGGCGGGGTTCCGATCCGATCAACACGGCTGCGGCGTGCCCTGCACGGCCCGCGCCCCGAGGCAGTCCCCGTCCTCGTCGCCAGAGCCTGCACGCTCGTGGGCCTGCTGGACATCGCCGCCGGCGTCTTCCCACGCTTCCGGCACAGCCGTATGCACACCCTCGCCGAAGTGCTGCCCGGCGCGCTCGGCCCGTTCGCGGCGGCGCTCTCACTGAGCACCGGGGTGCTGTTGCTACTGCTCGCCCACGGCCTCAGGCGCCACAAGCGCCGGGCCTGGCGGGCGGCCGTGGCGCTGCTGCCGGCGGGCGCGCTGGCGCAGTTCACCTACCGCCACTCGCTCCTCGGCGCCGCCATCTCGCTCGCCCTGCTCGTGCCGCTGGTGCGCCACCGCGACCAGTTCAGGGCGCTGCCCGACCCGCGCAGCCGCTGGCGCGCACTCGCCAACTTCGTCCTCATGGGCGCCGGTTCCCTGGCCCTCGGCCTGATCATCGTCAGCGTCCACCCGCACCGCATGGTCGGCAACCCGAGCCTGGCCGACCGCCTCACGCACGTCCTGTACGGCCTCTTCGGCTTCGAGGGCCCCGTCGACTACCAGGGCGACACCTCGTGGACCGTCGGCGTCTCGCTCGGCGCCCTGGGCCTGCTCACCGCGATCACCACGATCTACCTCGCCTTCCGCCCCGAGCACCCCGCCGCACACCTCACCGAGGAGGACGAGTCCCGTCTCCGGGCGCTGCTGGCCAAGCACGGCGGCCGCGACTCCCTCGGCCACTTCGCGCTGCGCCGCGACAAGGCCGTCGTCTTCTCCCCCAGCGGCAAGGCGGCCGTCACCTACCGCGTCGTCTCCGGTGTGATGCTCGCCAGCGGCGACCCGATCGGCGACGTGGAGGCCTGGCCCGGCGCCATCGAGCGCTTCATGGACGAGGCCAAGGCGCACTCGTGGACCCCCGCCGTCATGGGCTGCTCGGAGACCGGCGGCGAGGTCTGGACGCGCGAGACCGGCCTCGACGCCCTCGAACTGGGCGACGAGGCGGTGGTGGACGTCGCGGATTTCTCGCTCGCCGGCCGCGCGATGCGCAACGTCCGCCAGATGGTCAAGCGCATCGAGCGGGCCGGTTACGAGACCCGGGTACGGCGCGTCCGTGACCTCGGGGAGACCGAACTGGAGCGCATCCGGCAGGCCGCCGACGACTGGCGCGGCACCGACACCGAACGCGGCTTCTCGATGGCCCTGGGCCGCATCGGCGACCTCGCCGACGGCGACTGCCTCATCGCCACCGCCCACAAGGCGGACGACCAGCCCGGCCCGTACGGCGACCTCAAGGCGATCCTGCACTTCGTGCCGTGGGGCACCGACGGCGCCTCCCTCGACCTCATGCGCCGCGACCGCTCGGCCGACCCCGGCATGAACGAACTGCTCATCGTCGCCGCCCTCCAGGCGGCCCCGAAGTTCGGCATCACACGCATGTCGCTGAACTTCGCGATGTTCCGCTCCGCGCTCGCCCGCGGCGAGAAGATCGGCGCCGGCCCGGTGCTGCGCGCCTGGCGGGGCCTGCTCGTCTTCCTGTCCCGCTGGTTCCAGATCGAGTCCCTGTACAAGTTCAACGCGAAGTTCCAGCCCCGCTGGGAGCCCCGCTTCGTCGTTTACCGAGCCTCCGGCGACCTCCCGCGCATCGGCTTCGCCGCCATGCAGGCCGAGGGCTTCGTCAACCTCGCCCTCCCGTTGCCGCGCTTCCTGCGCCGCCGCTCGCACACCGCACGCGCGTGTGCCCACGCGGGGCCTAGGCTGAACGTATGAGCAAGCACAGCGGACGCGGGCGCGTCGCCGGTCTTCCGGAATGGGACCGCTGCGCGGTCATGGGAGTCGTGAACGTCACCCCCGACTCCTTCTCCGACGGGGGCCGCTGGTTCGACACGACGGCCGCCGTCAAGCACGGCCTGGCCCTCGTCGAGGAGGGCGCGGACCTCGTCGACGTCGGCGGCGAGTCCACCCGCCCCGGCGCGACCCGCGTCGACGAGGCCGAGGAACTGAGGCGCGTCGTCCCCGTCGTCCGCGGCCTCGCCGCCGAGGGCGTCACCGTCTCCGTCGACACCATGCGCGCCTGTGTCGCCGAACAGGCCCTCGCCGCCGGCGCCCGTCTCGTCAACGACGTCAGCGGCGGCCTCGCCGACCCCGCCATGATCCCGGTCGTCGCCGACGCGGGCGCCCCCTTCGTCGTCATGCACTGGCGCGGCTTCCTGGAAGGCGGCAACGTCAGGGGCGTCTACGCCGATGTCGTCGCCGAGGTCGTCGACGAACTCCACGCGCGCGTGGACGCCGTCCTCGCGGGCGGCATCTCCCCCGACCGCGTGGTCGTCGACCCGGGGCTCGGCTTCTCCAAGGACGCCGAGCACGACCTGGTCCTCCTCTCCCACCTCGACCGCCTCCTGGGCCTCGGCCACCCGCTCCTCGTCGCCGCCTCCCGCAAACGTTTCCTCGGCCGGGTCCTCGCCGGCCCGGAGGGCGCCCCGCCGCCCGCGCGCGAGCGCGACGCCGCCACCGCCGCCGTCTCCGCCCTCGCCGCGCACGCCGGCGCGTGGGCGGTGCGCGTGCACGAGGTGCGCGCCACCGCCGACGCGGTACGGGTCGCCCGCGCCGTGGAAGGAGCGCGCACCGACGGCGCGCACGCCGCCGACAGCGGCGCGGAAGGAGCCCGGTGAGCGCCCCCCACACCGACGTCGAGCAGGTCGAGGCCGCCAACACCGCCTTCTACGAGGCACTGGAGCGCGGCGACTTCGAGGAACTGTCCTCGCTCTGGCTCACCCCCGCCGACCTCGGCGTCGACGAGAGCTACCACGACCCGGCCGACGTCGGCGTGGTCTCCTGCGTGCACCCCGGCTGGCCCGTGCTGACCGGACGCGGCGAGGTCCTCAGGTCGTACGCGCTCATCATGGCCAACACCGACTACATCCAGTTCTTCCTCACCGACGTGCACGTCTCCGTCACCGGCGACACCGCCCTGGTGACCTGCACCGAGAACATCCTCAGCGGCGGCCCTGCGCCCGAGGGCGACGGGGAACTCGGCCCGCTGGTCGGCCAGCTCGTGGTCGCCACGAACGTCTTCCGCCGCACGCCCGAGGGCTGGAAACTCTGGTCCCACCACGCCTCCCCGGTACTGGCCGAGAACAGCGAGGACGAGGACGGGGAAGCCAGCTCCTGAACCCGGCTCTGCACCCGGCCGGCCCAAGAAGTGGTTGGAATCACGAGCCCCTGGGTATGGGCGGCTACCAACCCGTGAGCCGCCGGGTTCCCCAGGGGAAACACACGGTGAAACCTCCTGGACCCGGCACCGGCCGCGCCCCCGTGGCCCGGCCCTGTCAGTGCTCGCAGGTAGATTCGTTCGAGGCCGGGGTACCGCCCGCACACGGTACGGACCGGCCGTCACCGACGATTGCAGGAGTGATTCGCGTGGATCGTGTCGCGCTGCGCGGCCTGAAGGCCCGCGGGCACCACGGTGTGTTCCCCGAGGAACGGCGGGAGGGCCAGACCTTCGTCGTGGACCTCGTCCTCGGCCTCGACACCCGGCCGGCCGCCGCCGACGACGACCTGACGAAGACCGTGCACTACGGCGTCGTGGCGGAGGAGGTCGTGGCCGTCGTCGAGGGCGAACCCGTCGACCTCATCGAGACCCTCGCCGAGCGCATCGCCCAGGTCTGCCTGAAACACGAACGGGTAGAGGAGGTCGAGGTCAGGGTCCACAAGCCCGAGGCACCGATCACCGTGCCCTTCGACGACGTGACCGTCACCATCACCCGGAGCCGAGTATGACCGCGTCCTTCGCCGCGGGTCACAGCGACCCGACCGTACAGCCGGTGCCCGCCTCCGTCGTGCAGCAGGTGGACGCCGCCGACACCACCCTCCACAACCCCAAGCGCGCCGTACTCTCCCTCGGATCCAACCTCGGCAACCGACTGGAGACCCTCCAGGGGGCCGTCGACGCCCTGGAGGACACCCCCGGCGTCCGCGTCAAGGCCGTCTCCCCGGTGTACGAGACGGAGCCGTGGGGCGTGGACGCCGACAGCCAGCCCTCGTACTTCAACGCGGTCGTCGTACTGAAGACCACACTCCCCCCGTCCTCCCTGCTGGAGCGGGCGCACGCGGTCGAGGAGGCCTTCAACCGGGTCCGGGACGAGCGCTGGGGCCCGCGCACCCTCGACGTCGACATCGTCACGTACGCCGACGTGGTCCGCGACGACCCGGCCCTCACCCTGCCCCACCCCCGCGCCCACGAGCGGGCCTTCGTGCTCGTCCCCTGGCACGACGTGGAGCCCGAGGCCCAGCTGCCCGGCCGCGGCCCGGTCGCAGCCCTCCTCGACGCCGTCACGCGAAACGGCGTGGAACCCCGCGGGGACCTGGAACTCCGGCTGCCCGAATAGCCGTTAAGGTCAAGACGACCACTGTCCGTGGGACCGCCCAAGGACCTCGGGGGAGCTGAAGGGGCACCGTGAAAGAGCTGCGCATCAGGCTGCTGGCCGCCGTCTTCGCCGTGGCCGGGATCCTGTCCTGGGCGGGCGCCCGGCTGTGGAACTCGATCGGGACCCTGCCCAGCGTCCCGCTCGCCGCCCCCATCGTCCTCGCCCTGATCGCCGTGGTCCTCATGGCCACGGCGCTCTCCCTGCGCGCCCGCCTCAAGGCCCAGCGCGAGCGCGTCCCCGACGCGAAGGGCGTCGACCCGCTGATGGCGGCCCGCGCGGTCGTCTTCGGCCAGGCCAGCGCCCTGGTCGCCGCCCTGGTCTCCGGCATGTACGGCGGCACCGGCGTCTTCCTCCTGGAGTCCCTCGACATCCCCGCCCGCCGCGACCAGGCCATCTATGCCGGCTTCTCGGTCCTCGCCGGCATCGCGGTCATAGCGGCGGCGATCTTCCTGGAGCGAGTCTGCAAACTCCCGGAGGACGACGACCACAACTCGGGCGCCGCGTCGACGGCGTGACGGTCACCAGGGCTCCCGGGCCAGATGACCGTTGATCAGGAAGCTCGGGCTGGATCGAGTCGGTAACTGTGGAGAGTGAAGGGCTTCGGGCTTTCCACTCGGCGAAGACGCACCTCACGCACCTCGGTCCACGCGGATTCCCTGAGTTCCAGTGCATGCTGTTCGGGTTTGAAGATGCCACGTGAGGGCCAGCTCTCGGCCACGACCAGATGTGAGGCCCCTCCATCACGCCGAGGGGTGAATCGGGCGCCGATGACGCGGGCGAGTTCCGCAAGGAAAGGCACGTTGGCACTGACCAGCAATCGGCCACGCCAGCTCTTGGACCTGAATCCGTCTCCGTCGGTGTAGCCGTCCAGGAAACCCTCGAACGTCTCCCGGTCCCGCAGGACGACCCGCGGAAACCGCTGCCGCATGTGATGCGCGTCGCCGCCCACGTACTGCCTCATCAGGTCAGCCAGATACGACGAGACCACACGTACCCGGTATCCCGGCGCATCACGCTGAAGGTAGCCCGAGGGGCGCGTCACCGATTCCAGACGGGTCGGCAGCCCGGTCGCCGTCGTGAGACAGGCTGCGAACCGTGCGGCGAACGCCTCGTCGTTGACGACCAAGGACACATAGTTCCTGCCGACCGTTCCGTCCGCGCAACTCGCCCCGATCATGTACCCCGGCTCGTAACCGGGTCTGACGACCAGGCGCTGACGACACAGCTTGCGCGCGTGGGTCCAGGCGAGAACCGTCCCGTGGGTGTCTCGCGCGTGAACCCACCCGTCCGGTGTGCCCAGCATCTGATCCGGCGCAACCCTGAAGGTCACGTGGTCGGTGACGACGTCCACCACCTCGCGGACCTTGGCGGTCGTCACCTGTGTCACCACCGTCTGCACCGTCCGGTCCCCGTCCAGGGCCCAGAGGCGGCACCCGACCCGCACACTCCGCGCCTGGAGACGGCCTCCCACCGCGTTCACCGTCTGCTTGCTCGGCAGCCCGTACCCCACCGTGATCCCCCTCGGTCACCGTCCAGAACTGGCCGAGGAACGTACACGGCACCACTGACAATCCGGTCAGCGCGCCAATATGAGGCTCATCGCCTCAGCCCGGGTCGTAGCGTCCCGAAGCTGCCCCCGCACCGCCGACGTCGTGGTCTTGGCGCCCGGCTTGCGAATGCCACGTACAGACATGCACATGTGCTCGGCCTCGATGACGACGATCGCGCCGCGAGCCTCAAGGATCCGCATGAGGGAGTCCGCGATCTGCGTGGTGAGTCGTTCCTGCACCTGTGGCCGACGAGCGAACACCTCCACGAGACGCGCGAGCTTCGACAAGCCCGTGATCTTGCCCGTGTCAGCCGGGATGTAGCCGACATGAGCCACGCCGTGGAACGGCAGAAGATGATGTTCGCACAGAGATACGATTTCAATGTCCTTCACCAGGACCATCTCATCGTGCCCCAGATCGAACGTCGTCGTCAGAACGTCCTCAGGCACCTGCCAAAGCCCCGCCAGGATCTCCCG
This sequence comes from Streptomyces sp. RP5T, assembly GCF_003933965.1. GTDB lineage: Bacteria > Actinomycetota > Actinomycetes > Streptomycetales > Streptomycetaceae > Streptomyces. The sequence goes on along the minus strand of NZ_RSAJ01000005.1, from coordinate 25,244 downwards.
ATACGCCCGCGCCACCCGCCCCGGCGTCTCCCGGAGGCCCTCGCGGTCCGGGTCCTCGCCGACCGCGATCAGCAGTTCGCGGACCGCGCTCTCGGCGCGCTTCTCGTCGAACTCGCCGATGGAGCCCTCGCCGTCCAGCGTCACGGGGTCGGTCATCTGGTGCCTCGTTCCTAGAGTCCCTCACGGCCGAAAAACGCCGCGCCCCCCAGGCTAAAACCTGGGGGGCGCGGCATCCATTCCGGGCCCGGTGCGCTCACCGGGGCGGTACGGGTGAGCGTCAGCTCTCGGGGCGCTCCTCGGGAACGGCCTCCGTGGCCGGCTCCGACGAGGTGGCCTTGGCGGTGCTGATCGCCGGGGCCGCGCCGTTGGCGCCGTTCGTCAGTGCGAGCTCCTTGGGGGAGAGCACCGGCGGACGGGTGGACGGCGTGCGGCGCGAGGAGCCCGTCCAGGCCGGGCGCGGGGGACGCTTGACGATGGGAGCGAAGATCTCGGCGATCTGCTCCTTGTTCAGCGTCTCCTTCTCCAGCAGCTGGAGCACCAGCTGATCGAGGACGTCGCGGTTCTCGACCAGGATCTCCCAGGCCTCGTTGTGCGCGGTCTCGATGAGCTTCTTGACCTCTTCGTCGACCAGCGCGGCGACCTCTTCCGAGTAGTCACGCGGGTGCGACATCTCACGTCCGAGGAACGGCTCGGTGTTGTCGCCGCCGAACTTGATGGCGCCGAGACGCTCGGTCATGCCGTACTGGGTGACCATCGCGCGGGCCGTCGCCGTGGCCTTCTCGATGTCGTTCGCGGCGCCGGTGGTCGGGTCGTGGAAGACCAGTTCCTCGGCGGCGCGTCCGCCCAGCATGTAGGCGAGCTGGTCGAGCATCTCGTTGCGGGTGGTCGAGTACTTGTCCTCGTCCGGCAGGACCATGGTGTAGCCAAGGGCACGGCCTCGGGAGAGGATCGTGATCTTGTGGACCGGGTCGGAGTTCGGGGAGGCCGCCGCGACCAGGGCGTGTCCGCCCTCGTGGTACGCGGTGATCTTCTTCTCCTTGTCCGACATGATCCGGGTCCGCTTCTGCGGGCCCGCCACCACACGGTCGATCGCCTCGTCCAGCATGGAGTTGTCGATCAGCTTCTTGTCGCTGCGGGCGGTGAGCAGGGCGGCCTCGTTGAGGACGTTGCTCAGGTCCGCGCCGGTGAAGCCCGGCGTACGACGCGCGACGGCCGACAGGTCGACGTCGGGCGCGACCGGCTTGCCCTTCTGGTGGACCTTGAGGATCTCCAGACGGCCCTGCATGTCCGGTCGGTCGACCGCGATCTGGCGGTCGAAGCGGCCGGGGCGCAGGAGGGCCGGGTCGAGGATGTCGGGCCGGTTCGTCGCGGCGATGAGGATCACGCCGCCCTTGACGTCGAAGCCGTCCATCTCGACGAGCAGCTGGTTGAGGGTCTGCTCGCGCTCGTCGTGACCGCCGCCGAGGCCGGCGCCGCGGTGGCGGCCGACCGCGTCGATCTCGTCGACGAAGACGATCGCCGGGGCGTTCGCCTTGGCCTGCTCGAACAGGTCACGGACTCGGGAGGCACCGACACCGACGAACATCTCGACGAAGTCGGAACCGGAGATCGAGTAGAACGGCACGCCGGCCTCGCCCGCGACGGCGCGCGCGAGCAGGGTCTTGCCGGTGCCGGGGGGGCCGTACAGCAGTACGCCCTTGGGGATCTTCGCCCCGACGGCCTGGAACTTGGCCGGCTCCTGGAGGAACTCCTTGATCTCCTGGAGTTCCTCGACGGCCTCGTCCGAGCCGGCGACGTCCGAGAACGTCGTCTTCGGGGTGTCCTTGGTGATGAGCTTCGCCTTGGACTTCCCGAAGTTCATGACCCGGGAGCCGCCGCCCTGCATCTGATTCATCAGGAACAGGAAGACGACCACGATGAGGACGAAGGGGAGCAGGGAGAGCAGGATCCCGACGAAAGCGTTCTGCTTCGTCGGAGAGACGGTGTAACCGTCGGGGATCTGCTTGTCCTGGTACTTGTTCTGCAGCACGGTGGCGAGGTCACGGCCCTGGTCGCCGATGTAGCTCGCCTGGATCTTCGAGCTGCCCTCGACCTTTTCGCCGTCCTTGAGCGAGACCTTGATGGTGTTCTCGTCGCCGGTGGTCAGCTTGGCTGATTCGACCTTGTTGTCATTGATCGCCTGGACGACCTGGCCGGTGTCCACCGTCTTGTAGCCGCCGGACGAGCCGACGACCTGCATCAACACGACCACGGCAAGGACGGCCAGCACGATCCACATGACCGGCCCACGGAAGTATCGCTTCACGTCCATCCATACGGAGCGGTGTCGCCCCGTCCCTCCTGCCATAGTGAGTTTGATAAGACAGTTCTTCTGACGGTACCCCAGCATCGTCGCCCGAAGCGGCACGGGAGGGCTGGCGGGCCCGTCTGCATGCTCCAACGGCGCGAAACCCGCGAGGGTTCCCGATCGTCCTACAAAGACGGCCCTGTTGGCTCAGCGGGCGCTGCAGCCACGTTCAGCCGCCGTAGACGTGGGGCGCGAGCGTACCGACGAACGGGAGGTTGCGGTACTTCTCGGCGTAGTCGAGACCGTAGCCCACGACGAACTCGTTGGGGATGTCGAAGCCGACCCACTCGACGTCGATGGCGACCTTGGCGGCGTCCGGCTTGCGCAGCAGGGTGCACACCTTGAGCGACTCCGGCTCGCGCGAGCCGAGGTTGGACAGCAGCCAGGACAGGGTCAGGCCGGAGTCGATGATGTCCTCGACGATCAGGACGTGCCTGCCCTTGATGTCGGTGTCGAGGTCCTTGAGGATCCGCACCACGCCGGAGGACTGGGTGCCCGCGCCGTAGGACGACACGGCCATCCAGTCCATCGTGACGGGGGTGGACAGCGCCCGGGCGAGGTCGGCCATGACCATCACCGCGCCCTTGAGGACGCCGACGATCAGCAGGTCCTTGCCCGCGTACTCCGCGTCGATCTTCGCGGCGAGCTCCACGAGCTTCGCGTCGATCTCTTCCTTGGTGATGAGTACCTCTTTGAGGTCGGCACCCATGTCTTTCGCGTCCACCCGCATCACTTTCGGTCGTCCCACCGGCTACCCGTCGCCTCCCGGAGGGGGCGGGGGTTCAGCCTTGCCGAATCACCAGTCTGCCACCCTGCCGCTGGGCGACGACCTTGCCGGGGAGGTTGATGGCTCCCTGGCCGCGCCATCCGGTGATCAGCCGGTCGACTTCCTCGATGTGGCGGGCGAACAGCGATCCGGCCGGGGCACCGGCCTCGATGGCCGCCTGGCGCAGGATGCGGCGGCGCACGGCGGGCGGCAGCGCGTAGAGCTTGGCGCACTCCAGGAGGCCGGCGGCGTCGCGTACGGAGGCCTCGGCCTGGCGGGCCCAGGCGTCGAGGGCGTCGGCGTCGTCGCGGGAGAGCTGGGCGGTGCGGGCGAGGGCCTCGACGACTCCTTTGCCGAGGGCCTTCTCCAGGGCGGGCAGGCCTTCGTGGCGCAGCCGGGAGCGCGTGTAGGCGGGGTCGGCGTTGTGCGGGTCGTCCCACACGGGCAGGGACTGGACCATGCAGGCCTTGCGGGCGGTCTGGCGGTCGAGTTCCAGGAACGGGCGCCGGTAACGGCCGTCGGCCCCCGAGACCGCGGCCATGCCGGACAGGGAGCGGATGCCGGAGCCGCGGGCGAGGCCGAGCAGGACGGTTTCGGCCTGGTCGTCGCGGGTGTGGCCGAGCAGGACGGCGAGCGCGCCGTGGCGTTCGGCCGCGGCGTCGAGGGCGGCGTAGCGGGCGTCGCGGGCGGCGGCCTCGGGGCCGCCTTCGCGGCCGACGCTCACGGCGGTGGACTCGACGGGGTCCAGGCCGAGTTCGCGCAGTCTGAGGACGACTTCCTCGGCGCGCAGGTCGGAGCCGGGCTGGAGGCCGTGGTCGACGGTGATGCCGCCGGCGCGGAGGCCGAGTTTGGGGGCCTCGAAGGCGAGGGCGGAGGCGAGGGCCATGGAATCGGCGCCGCCGGAGCAGGCCACGAGGACGAGCGGGCGCGTGGGCGGGCGCTCGTGCGGGTGCTGCTCGGAGGAGGTGTGGTGGTCGGTGAGGAGGTCGTGGAGGACGCGGCGGACCGCCAGGCGTATCGCCGCGACCGCAGGATGGGGACCCATGTCCGGTTCCCTTCATGAAGTTTTCGGGGGGTGAGCCCGAGGTTCGGTCACTCAGAGTGTGTAGATGGTGACAGAACCGGGGCGTTCCCCGAGCATTGCACGCCTACCCATGGCTCACGGTCCCTCGGACGGGTGATTGGAGGGGCGTTTGCCTGCCGTCGGCCGGATTCCTCTCACGACGTCCGTACACGGTTCACGACTCGGCCTTGCGGTGCACCCGTGCGACCCAGTCCGCCGGTTTGGCGATCTCGGTCTTGGTCGGGAGGGTGTTGGGGGAGGTCCACACGCGGTTGAAGCCGTCCATGCCGACCTGGTCGACGACGGCCCGCACGAAGCGTTCGCCGTCGCGGTACTGGCGGAGCTTGGCGTCCAGGCCGAGGAGCTTGCGCAGGGCCATGTCCAGGCGGGAGGCGCCCTTGGCCCGCCGCTGCTGGAACTTCTCGCGGATCTCGGCGACGCTCGGCACGACGTCCGGGCCCACCCCGTCCATGACGAAGTCGGCGTGGCCCTCCAGGAGGGACATCACGGCGGTGAGGCGGCCGAGGATCTCGCGCTGGGCGGGCGTCTGCACGATCTCCACGAGCGAGCGTCCGCCGTCCTCGTCCTCCTCGCCCTCGGGGCGGCCGCCGGCCAGCGACTGGGCGGCCTCGCGGATGCGTTCCAGGACGGTCATGGGGTCGACCTCGGTCTCCCCCAGGAACGACTGGATTTCGCCCTCCAGGTGGTCGCGCAGCCAGGGCACGGCCGTGAACTGGGTGCGGTGCGTCTCCTCGTGCAGGCACACCCAGAGGCGGAAGTCGTGGGGCTGGACGTCGAGTTCGCGCTCCACGTGCACGATGTTGGGGGCGACCAGGAGGAGTCGGCCGCCGCCGTTCTCCCCGGCGGGGAGTTCGCGGGTGGCGGGGGCGAAGGTCTCGTACTGGCCGAGGACGCGGGACGACAGGAACGCCAGGAGCATGCCCACTTCGACGCCGGTCACCTTGCCGCCGACGACTCCGAGGACCGCGCCGCCGGGAGTGTTGCCGCGCCGCTCCTGCATCTTCTCCAGGAGCGGCTTGAGGATCTCCCGAAACCCGGCGACGTTGGCCCGGACCCAGCCGGGGCGGTCGACGACGAGTACGGGAGTGTCGTGGACGCCTTCCGTGCCCATCCGGGTGAAGCCCCGGACGTGTTCCTCCGAGGCCTTGGCGTGCCGGCGCAGTTCCGCGACGACGGCCCGGGCCTCGTCGCGGCTCACGTCGGGGCCCGGCCGTACGAGCCGGGTCGCGGTCGCCACCGCGAGGTTCCAGTCGACCATCTGAGAAGAAGCAGCACCACCGATGCTCGTCATGCGTCAACCGTACGTGAGCCCTCCCGCTTGGGGCAGGCCGCGCGGGAGGGCGAGGCGGGCACCGGGTCAGCCGCAGCCGCAGGCGGCCAGCGCCGAGGCCGTGCGGTCCAGCGCGCTCTGGGCCGCCGCGGGGTCCGTGGTGTCGGAGGCCAGGAACGCGAAGGCCAGCAGTCGGCCGTCCTGGTCGACGACCGTCCCGGCGAGGGTGTTGACCCCGGTCAGGGTGCCCGTCTTGGCGCGTACGACGCCTGCCGCGCCGTCGGTGTAGCGACTGGTCAGGGTGCCGGTGAAGCCGGCCACGGGCAGGCCGGTGAGGACGGGGCGCAGGTCCGGGTGGTCCGGGTCGCCGGCCTTGACCAGCAGGGAGGTCAGCAGGTTCGCCGTGAGCCGGTCGGTGCGGTCGAGTCCGCTGCCGTCGTGGAAGTCGGCTCCGGCGAGCGGGAGTCCGAGCCCCGCCAGCCGGTCGCGGATGGCGTCGCCGCCGCCCTCGAAGTCGGCGCGCTGCTTGTCCGCGACGGCTGTCTGGCGGGCGAGGGCCTCGGCGATGTCGTTGTCGCTGTTGGTCAGCATGCGTTCGACGAGGGCGGACAGGGGCGGTGAGGAGACCTCGGCGAGGTCCTCGGCGCGGCCGGTCGCCTTGGAGGGGCCGGGCGAGGTGGTCTTGATGCCGTGGTCGGCGAGGAAGCGCGCGAAGGTGCGGGTGGCGTCGGCGGCCGGGTCGCCCACGCGCGGGGCGGGGCCGCTGGCAGATTCGTCGGTGCGGGCCTCGTCCACCATGAGGGCGCTGACGGGGGCGAGGTTGTCGTTGACCCCGATCGGGTGGATCTCGGGGCCCGCGTAGAGGGTCTTGTCGTAGGAGAGCGTGACGGTTTTAATGTCGCGCTTCTTGAGGGCCGTGGCGGTCTCGGCGGCGAGCTCGCGCAGGCTCGCCCAGCCGTCGGCGTCCTGGCGTGCGGTCAGTGTGGGGTCGCCGCCGCCGACGAGGACGAGTTCCCCGGTGTCGGGTTCCAGGGCGGTGCGGGTGGTGAGGCGGTGGTCGGCGCCGAGGGCGGACAGGGCGGCGACGGCGGTGGCGATCTTCGTGGTGGAGGCGGGGGTCAGCGCGGTGCCGGCGCCCGCGCCGTAGAGGCGCTTGCCGCTGGTGAGGTCCACGACGGCCGCGGTGTGGCGGGCGCCGAGCGCGGTGTTGCCGAGGAGCGGGCCGAGGACCGTGGCCAGCGCCTTTCCGGTGGGGGCGGACTTCACGGTGCGGGTGCCGCCGCCCAGTCCGGTGAGCACGGACGCGGCGCTCGGGGCGGGGCGCGGCCCGGTGGGGGTCGTACCGGAGTCCGCTTCGTGATCTGTGCCACCCGGTCGTTCCAGTGCGACCGCCCGGTCCCGCTCGGCCGTACGCTGACCCGAGGAGTCCCAGGGACCGGCGGCGGTCGCCACGGTGGCGGCCAGTGCCAGACCGGCGCCGGCGGCACCGGCGGTGTACTGCCAGGTCTTGACGGTCTTCGGCCGGGTCACCCCGGCAAGCCGTGTGACCTGCGGTTTCACGGCGGCGGCGGTCCGCGCGAGATACGGCCGCACGGCGCCTGTGGCCCGGGTCAGTCCTGGACGTACGGCGTCCGCGGCGCGTGCCAGACGCGGTCGTACGGCGTTCGCGACCCGCACCGCGTGCGGTCTCGCGGCCTGCCAAGGCCTCAGTTCAGGCACGACCAACAGCCCCTTTCGCGATCACAGACCTGCGTGAGGGACACTTAACCACCAGAACTATGTGTTGATCATGGAGGAGCCACCGGTGGAGTTCGACGTCACGATCGAGATCCCGAAGGGTTCGCGGAACAAGTACGAGGTGGACCACGAGACCGGTCGGATCCGCCTGGACCGTCGACTCTTCACCTCGACCGCCTACCCGACCGACTACGGCTTCGTCGAGAACACCCTCGGCGAGGACGGCGACCCGCTGGACGCGCTGGTCATTCTTGACGAGCCGACGTTCCCGGGCTGTCTCATCAAGTGCCGTGCGATCGGCATGTTCCGCATGACGGACGAGGCGGGCGGCGACGACAAGCTGCTGTGCGTCCCGGCGACGGACCCGCGGGTGGAGCACCTGCGTGACATCCACCACGTCTCCGAGTTCGACCGCCTGGAGATCCAGCACTTCTTCGAGGTCTACAAGGACCTGGAGCCCGGCAAGTCCGTCGAGGGCGCCGACTGGGTCGGCCGCGTGGACGCCGAGGCCGAGATCGAGCGGTCCTACAAGCGCTTCAAGGACCAGGGCGGCCACTGAGCACCGAGTCCCGGACGGGCCGTACGCGCACGCGTGCGGCCCGTTCGCATGCCCGCGCATACTGAGGCTTACGGAATGTGTCGTTCAGGGAGCGTTACGGAGTGACGGAGGCGGAGCACCGCAAGCCGCAGTCGGACGAGGCCAGGGGTTTCCACGACTCCGAGATCACGTCCGAGTTCGCCGTTCCCGACGGGCTCGCGATGCCGAGAACCGTCGGCGGTGAGGCGGAGACCACGTCGGAGTTCGCGCTGCCCAAGGGGCTGGAGGTCCCGCAGCCGCCGGGCGCCGAGCCGGAGGGGTCCGCGTTCAACACGCCGCGCACCTACAGCGCGAAGGACGCGCCGCCCGCGTTCACGCCGGCGACCGGCATCCCGGTGGTCAGTCTCACCAAGGACCTGCCCTGGCAGGACCGGATGCGCACGATGCTGCGGATGCCGGTGGCCGAGCGGCCCGCGCCGGAGCCGGTGCAGAAGTCCGAGGACGACACCGGTCCGGCCGTCCCGCGCGTGCTCGACCTGACCCTGCGTATCGGCGAGTTGCTGCTCGCGGGCGGTGAGGGCGCCGAGGACGTGGAGGCGGCGATGTTCGCCGTGTGCCGGTCCTACGGCCTGGACCGCTGCGAGCCGAACGTCACCTTCACGCTGCTGTCGATCTCGTACCAGCCCTCGCTCGTGGACGACCCGGTGACGGCCTCCAGGACGGTACGGCGGCGTGGCACGGACTACACGCGCCTCGCGGCCGTGTTCCGGCTCGTGGACGACCTCAGCGACCCCGAGACGGCCATCTCGCTGGAGGAGGCCTACCGGCGGCTCGCGGAGATCCGCCGCAACCGGCACCCGTATCCGACCTGGGTGCTCACCTCGGCGAGCGGGCTGCTGGCGGGCGCGGCCTCCGTGCTGGTGGGCGGTGGTCTGCTGGTGTTCGTCGCGGCCATGGTGGGCGCGATGCTCGGCGACCGGCTGGCGTGGCTGTGCGCGGGGCGCGGGCTGCCGGAGTTCTACCAGTTCGCGGTCGCCGCGATGCCGCCGGCCGCGATCGGGGTCGCGCTGACGCTGGCCGACGTGGACGTGAAGGCGTCCGCGGTCATCACCGGTGGGCTGTTCGCGCTGCTGCCCGGGCGGGCGCTGGTGGCGGGCGTCCAGGACGGCCTGACGGGCTTCTACATCACCGCGTCGGCCCGGCTCCTGGAGGTCATGTACTTCTTCGTGGGCATCGTCGTGGGCGTGCTGGTGATGCTCTACGTCGGCGTGCAGCTGGGGGCGCACCTCAATCCCGACGAGGCGCTGTCGACGCAGCCGCGCCCGCTGTGGCAGATCGCGGCGTCGATGCTGCTGTCGCTGACCTTCGCGGTGCTGCTCCAGCAGGAACGATCCACCGTGCTGGCCGTGACCTTGAACGGCGGTGTCGCGTGGTGCGTGTACGGCGCGATGCACTACACCGGCGAGTTCTCCCCGGTCGCCTCGACGGCCGTGGCGGCGGGTCTGGTCGGGCTGTTCGGGCAGCTGCTGTCCCGGTACCGGTTCGCCTCCGCGCTGCCGTACACGACCGCGGCGATCGGGCCCCTGCTGCCGGGTTCGGCCACGTACTTCGGGCTGTTGTCGATCGCCGGGAACCATGTCGACGAGGGGCTGGTGTCCCTGTCCAAGGCGGCGGCCCTGGCCATGGCCATCGCCATCGGGGTCAACCTGGGATCCGAGATCTCCCGGCTGTTCCTGAGGGTCGGCTCCGCGGGCAAGCGGCGGGCCGCCAAGCGGACGCGCGGGTTCTGACCCGCGCTCCGCGGCGGCTCTCAGTACCCCTGGTTGTTGTAGGGGTTCTGCTGCCCGTACTGCTGGTTCTGCTGTCCGTACTGCTGGTCCTGCCCGCCGTACTGCTGGCCGCCGTAGCCCTGCGGGTACTGCTGGGCGTAGGGCTGCTGCTGGGGCTGCTGGCGGCCGTAGTACTGGTCGTGGCCGTTGTGCTGCTGCTGAGGGGGCTGCTGGTGCCCGTCGTCGGACGGGATGCGGCGAAGCTGGGTCGTCGCGTCGTCCATGGGCTGGTACGGCTGCTCGGGCGGGGTCTGTCCCGCCGCCCGCTTCTTCTTGGAGCGCTCGCGCAGGTACTCGATGAGGATCGGGACCACCGAGACCAGGACGATCAGGACCAGGATGGCCTCGACGTTCTTCTTGATGACGTCGATCTGGCCGAGCCAGTAGCCCGCGAGGGTCACGCCGGTGCCCCAGGCCACGCCGCCGATGACGTTGTACGTCAGGAAGGTGCGGTACTTCATCCTGCCGGCGCCCGCCACGATGGGCGCGAAGGTGCGCACGATCGGCACGAAGCGGGCCAGGACGATGGCCTTGGGCCCGAACCGCTCCATGAACTCGTGGGCCTTGTCCAGGTTCTCCTGCTTGAAGAGCTTGGAGTTGGGGCGGCTGAAGATCCGCGGCCCGAAGAACTTGCCGATCATGTAGCCGACCTGGTCGCCGAGGACGGCGGCCGCCACGATGAGCGTGCACACCAGCCACAGCGGCTGGCTGATGAAGTTCCCCTCGGCCACGAAGAGACCCGCCGTGAACAGCAGGGAGTCGCCCGGCAGGAACGCGAAGAGACCCGACTCGGCGAAGACGATCAGCAGGATGCCTGGCAGGCTGAACGTCTTGATCAGATAGTCGGGACTGATCCACTCGGGGCCGAGCGCGAGCATGGTCACGGGATTGTGGCTCCTGCATGTGGGGATCGGGGGCTGGGACTGGCTGCCCTCAAGTATCAACGCAACCGCGGTGGCCCAGGTTCCATGGGGGTCCCCAGGATGCACTGTGGTCCGTCCGGGACAAAGCTGTGAGCCATGGGTATTGACGAATACGGCGGCGGCCAGGGGCCCCGGCCCGATGTGCTCGTGGTGACCACCAATGACGTGCCCGGCCACCGGGTGCAGGAGGTGCTGGGCGAGGTGTTCGGCCTGACCGTGCGCTCCCGCCACCTCGGCAGCCAGATCGGCGCCGGGCTGAAGTCCATGGTCGGCGGCGAGCTCAAGGGGCTCACCAAGACCCTGGTGCAGACCCGCAACCAGGCCATGGAACGGCTTGTGGAGCAGGCACGCGCGCGTGGCGCCAACGGGGTTTTGGCGTTCCGGTTCGACGTCACGGAGGCGGCGGACGTGGGCACCGAGGTGTGCGCCTACGGCACGGCGGTGGTCCTGACCCGGGAGTAGCCCCCGGGTCAGGGTTCTTCAGGTCCTCAGGAGGCGTGCCGGGCGGCGTTCGCCCGGATCGCCTCCCTCAGGTGCTCGGCCAGGCCCGGGCGCATGGCGTCGTAGAACGCCTTGAAGCGCTCGTCCGACACGTACATGTCGGCCAGGCCCTGGTGCATGTCGTACGGGCAGTCGTAGAACCAGCCGCAGATGTGCTGCCGGTGCTCCTCCGCCATGTCCATGGCCGCCGGGGAGTCCGGTGTGCCGCCCGCGGCCATCAGGGCGTCGTAGCGCTCGCCCCAGTCGGCCACCTCGGCCTGCATGCGCTTCCAGTCGTCCTTGGTGTACCGGGCCGCGCGGCGCTGCGACTCGGCGTACGCCTCGGTGCCACCCCAGCGCCGTTCCGCCTCCTCGGCGTACTGCTCCGGGTCCTTGTCCCCGAACACCTCGAACCGTTCCTCCGGTGTGAGATCGATCCCCATCGTGCGTGCCTCCATGGCGTGCTCCACGGCCGCCGCCATCTTCTGCAGCTTCTCGATCCGGGCGGTCAGCAGTTCGTGCTGCCGGCGCAGGTGCGCGCGCGGGTCCGCGGCCGGGTCGTCGAGCAGGGCGGCCACCTCGTCGAGCGGGAAGCCGAGCTCCCGGTAGAACATGATCTGCTGCAGCCGGTCGAGGTCGGCGTCGCTGTAGCGCCGGTGACCCGCGTTGCTGCGCTCGCCGGGCACGAGCAGGCCGATGTCGTCGTAGTGGTGCAGCGTGCGCACCGTGACGCCGGCGAAGCCCGCGACCTGTCCCACGGAGTAGCTCACTTCGTCCGCTCCCTTCTCGGTACGCGCTCCACGGTGGCTCCTCACGCGACGTGAGGTGCAAGCCCGGGGCCGCCGGGCAGTGGTTCTAGCGGCTCAGGCGCGTGAACCTTCGCACCGCCAGGGGGAAGAAGACCGCGAGCAACGCCAGCGGCCACACCACGGCCGCCCACACGTGTCCCGGTTCGCCGCCGGGGCCGCCCAGTTGGTCACGGACGGCCGTCGCCGTCTGCGACATGGGGTTCCAGTCGACGACCGTGCCGAGCCAGCCGGGCATGGAGTCGGGGGTCGCGAACGCGTTGGACAGGAAGCCGACGGGCCAGATCAGGATCTGCACGGCCTGCACCATCTCCGGCTTCCCGGCGACCATCGCCAGATGGATGCCGATCCAGAGCATGGCGAAGCGGAACAGGAGCAACAGGCCCACCGCGGCCAGGAGTCCGGGGACGCCTCCCTGCACCCGCCAGCCGATCGCGTACCCGACACCGATCATCGCGGCCAGGCTCAGCACCGACTGGAGCATGTCGGCGGCCGAACGGCCCACCAGCACGGCCCCGTTGGCCATCGGCATGGACCGGAAGCGGTCGATCACCCCCTTGTTGAGGTCCTGGGTGACCGCGATCATGGTCGACTCCAGCCCGAACGCCATGGTCAGCGCGAGCATCCCCGGGACCAGGTAGTCGACGTAGTCCCCGTCCACACCCCGGCCGCCGCCGACCAGGTAGCCGAACATCAGCAGCAGCATCACGGGGAAGACGAGGCCGACCAGCACCCGCACCGGCTGCCGGGCCCAGTGAGCGAGTTCGCGCCGGGTCATGGTCCAGGAATCGGTCAGCGCGTACGTGCTCACACGGTCTCCTTCACTCGGTTCTCGTCCCCGGTGAGGTGCAGGAACACCTCGTCCAGTGTGGGCCGGCGCAGCGCCACGTCCTCCGCCTCGATCCCGGCCGCCCCCAGGGCCCGTACGACCTCGGAGAGCGCCGCCATCCGGTCGGTGACCGGGGCGCTCAGCAGACGGCGGTCGGCGTCGACACGGACGCCCTCGGAAGGCACCGGCAACAGGGCGAGCGCCGCGCCCAGTTGGCCCGCGTCCCGCAGGACCACGTCGATACGGTCGCCCCCGGTGCGCCTCTTGAGCTCGTCCGGCGTGCCGTCGGCGACGACCCGGCCGCGGTCGACCAGGGAGATCCGGTCGGCGAGCTGGTCGGCCTCCTCCAGGTACTGCGTGGTCAGCAGGACCGTCGTGCCGCCGCCGACGAGGGAGCGGACCGCGGCCCACACCTCGGCGCGGCCGCGCGGGTCGAGGCCGGTGGTGGGCTCGTCCAGGAACAGCACCTCCGGGTCGCGGATGAGGGAGGCGGCGAGGTCCAGGCGACGCCGCATGCCGCCGCTGTAGGCGCGGACCGGTTTGCGGCCGGTGTCGGCGAGGCCGAAGCGCTCCAGGAGCTCGTCGGCGCGCACGCGCGCGTAGCGGGCGCCCAGGTGGTGGAGACGGCCGAACATCTCCAGGTTCTGGCGACCGCCCAGTTCCTCGTCGAGGGCCGCGTGCTGGCCGAGCAGGCCGATGCGCAGCCGTACGTCGTAGGCGGCCCGCTCCACGTCGTGGCCCGCCACCTCGGCGCGGCCCTCGTCCGGGCGCAGCAGGGTGGACAGGACACGGACCAGGGTCGTCTTGCCCGCGCCGTTGGGTCCGAGGACGCCGTGGACGCTGCCGCGCGCGACTCTCAGGTCGAGCCCGTCCAGGGCGGCCTTGTCGCCGTACCGCTTGCGCAGGCCCTCCGCGACGATCACGTCGGCCGCCTCGGTCGCATCTGTCATCGGGCACCCTCCCCAGGGGTTCCAGCGTAGTCAAACTTGACTACGCCCCAAAGTAACTCCGCGGTCCGCACTCGTCAAACTTGATTAGCCGACATCCCCGGGATGCCGCTCCCCCGTCGCGTACGGGTTCTCCTGGCCCTCGGCGAGGACGCCGACGAACGGTTCGCCCTCGCCCGCGAAGGTGTACGCCCCGTCCTCGATGCGGGCGATGAGCCCCTGGGTCCACTCCGCCTCGGCGTCGGCCGTGTGGATCCAGAGGTTCATGATCTCGCCGATGTGCCCGAGCTGCTGCGGGCCTTCCTCGGGCACGTAGTGCTCGGTGACGGCGGAACGCCACTCCTCGATGCGCCGGACGCGCTCATTGAGCAGCGCCACCGCCTCCGCGCGCGGCAGGTCCACCATGAAGCCGATGGCCGCCGACTTCATGTCCGTCTTCTGGTCGTAGGAGGTCAGCGCCTCCCGCACCAGCCGCAGGAACTCCTCGGTGCCCCGGTCGGTGATCTCGTACTCGGTGCGCGGCGGGCCGCCGACCGTGGAGGGCGCGACCTCGTGCGCGTGCAGCAGTCCCTGCTTCGCCATCTGCTTCAGGGCGTGGTAGATCGAGCCGGGCTTGGCGTTGGACCACTCGTGCGCGCCCCAGTACTCCAGGTCGCTTCGCACCTGGTAGCCGTGGGCCCGCCCGTGCTGGCGCACCGCGCCGAGCACGAGGAGACGGATCGTTGACATGCGGTCCAGATTATGGCTTCCTCACTTCTCGGCGAGGGCCACCAGCTCGAACGCCGTCTTCCCGTCCAGGGACTCGCGGATGATGTCGGCGTGGCCTGCGTGCCGGGCCGTCTCCCGGATCAGGTGCAGCAGCACCCAGCGCACGGAGACGCGGCCCTCGGGCGGGAACCAGGGCTGGTCGGGGAGCGCGAAGGTGTCGTCGAGGCTCGGCACCGAGCGGGCGAACGCCTCCGTCTCGGCGGCCACCTTCTCCCAGTGGGCCAGCTGGGACTCCACCGTCTCGTCGCCGACCAGGGCGAAGCACTCGTGCCAGTTCGACTCGTCCCGGCGCACGGCCGGCTCCTCGCCCTTGGCGCGGGCGATCCAGCCCTGCTCGACCTCGGCGACGTGCTTGAGCAGACCGCCCAGGGACAGCTCGCTCGCGCTGGGCTTCGCGGCGGCCTGCTCTGCCGTCAGCCCGAGCAGCGACCGCCGGATTCCGCCGCGCTGCTCCTCCAGGAAGGACAGGAGCGCTCCGCGCTCGTCGCCGTACTCCTCCGCGGGAACGTGAGTGACCATGGCAGCCGCCTTTCGTGAGGCCGGGGCCTTCCCCCTGACACTCATGAAACTACGGGCCCTCTAGGACAGTTTCGGTCCTAAAGGGCCCGTGGCGGTCGTCTTGTGTCGGCGGTCAGAACGGGAAGCGGCTGCGGCCGTGCTGGACCGAGATCCACTTGGTGGTGGTGAAGGAGTCCAGCATGGTGTCGCCGTTCAGGCGGCCGATGCCGGAGTGCTTCTCGCCGCCGAAGGGGACGATCGGCTCGTCGTGGACCGTGCCGTCGTTGACGTGGAACATGCCCGTGTCGATCTGCTTGGCGAAGGCGACGCCGCGCTCGATGTCCGCGGTGTGGACGGCGCCGCTGAGGCCGTACGGGGTGTCGTTGACCAGGCGGACGGCCTCCTCCTCGCCGTCGAAGGTGACGAGCAGGGCGACCGGGCCGAAGAGCTCCTGCCTGAGCAGGGGCGAGTTCGCCGGGAGGTCCGTGAGGACGGAGGGCTCGACCAGGTTGTCCGTCGTGGAGCCGTGCACCAGCGCGGTCGCTCCGTCGGCGATCGCCTGCTCGACGGCGCTCGAAACGGCCTCCGCCTGCGAGGAGTTGATGACCGGGCCGATGACCGTCCCGGGGTCGCGCGGGTCGCCGGTCTTCAGCGTGCGCACCTTGGCGACGAACTTCTCGGTGAACTCCTCGGCCACCGTACGGTCGACCAGGATGCGGTTGGCGGCCATGCAGACCTGGCCCTGGTGGACGTACCGGCTGAAGACGGCGGCGTCGACCGCGTAGTCGATGTCGGCGTCGTCGAGGACCACCAGGGCGCTGTTGCCGCCCAGTTCGAGCACCGAGCGCTTGAAGTTGGCCGCGCAGACGGTGGCCACGTGGCGGCCGACCTTGTCGGAGCCGGTGAAGGAGATGACCTTCGGGACCGGGTGCTCCAGGAAGGCGTCGCCGATCTCGGCGATGTCGGTGATGACGACGTTGAGCAGACCGGCCGGCAGTCCCGCGTCCTCGAAGATCTTGGCGACCAGGGACCCGCCGACGATCGGGGTGTTCTGGTGCGGCTTGAGGACCACGGCGTTGCCGAGCGCGAGCGCCGGGGCGACCGACTTGATCGACAGCAGGAAGGGGAAGTTGAAGGGGCTGATCACGCCGACGACGCCGACCGGCACGCGGTAGAGGCGGTTCTCCTTGCCGTCCACCGGCGAGGGGATGATCCTGCCCTCGGGACGCAGCGACAGGTTGACCGCCTCGCGCAGGAACTCCTTGGCGAGGTGGAGCTCGAAGGCGGCCTTCAGACGGGTGCCGCCGAGCTCCGCGATGATCGCCTCGGCGATCTCCCCCTCGCGCTCCTCGACCAGCCTGAGCGCCTTCTCGAACACCGCGCGGCGGGCGTAGGGGTTGGTCCCGGCCCACTTCTTCTGCGCCCGGGCGGCCGCCTGGTACGCCTCGTCGACCTCGTCGACCGTGGCTATCGTGATCGACGCCAGCTTCTCGGCGTCGTACGGGTTGAAGTCGATGATGTCCCAGGAGCCTGTGCCCGGGCGCCACTCACCGTCGATGTACTGCTGGGCCAGGTCGGTGAAGTACGACGACATGTGATCCCCAAATCACTAGCAGACACACGATCAACGTCACGGTCTGATCACACGTCATCGTACTTGCGCGACACGCCAGTTGGGCACGCTGAGCAATCTTCTGGGGAGAACCCTAGGAGAGCTGGAGGAGACCTCGCAGAAGGTCCCGGCTCTCGTCCGGGCCCGGACTGTCCTGCTGGAGTTCCTTCAGCGCCCTCTCGTACTGCGTGACGTCCTCGCGCTTGTCCAGGTAGAGCGCGCTGGTGAGCTGCTCCATGTAGACGACGTCCGTCAGGTCGGACTCGGTGAAGCTGAGGATCGTGAAGGCACCGCTCTCACCGGAGTGCCCGCCGAAGCCGAACGGCATGATCTGCAGCCGTACGTTGGGGCGTTCGGAGATGTCGATGAGGTGCTGGAGCTGTCCGCGCATCACCTGGCGGTCGCCGTACGGGCGGCGCAGGGACGCCTCGTCGAGCACCACGTGGAACTCGGGACCGCCGTCGTCGGCCAGGTACTTCTGGCGCTCCAGACGCAGCGCCACCCGCTTCTCGACGTCCGCCTCGCTCGCGCCCTGCATCCCGCGCCGCACCACTGCACGTGCATACGCCTCGGTCTGCAACAGGCCGTGGATGAACTGGACCTCATAGGCGCGAATGAGGGAGGCCGCGCCCTCCAGGCCCACATAGGTGGGGAACCAGCTCGGCAGGACGTCGGAGTAACTGTGCCACCACCCCGCGACGTTGGCCTCGCGGGCGAGGGAGAGGAGCGAGGCCCGCTCCTGCTCGTCCGTGATGCCGTACAGCGTCAACAGGTCTTCCACGTCACGCGTCTTGAAGCTCACCCGGCCCAACTCCATCCGGCTGATCTTCGACTCGGACGCGCGGATCGAGTAGCCCGCCGCCTCACGCGTGATGCCCCGTGCCTCACGCAGTCGCCTGAGTTGCGAGCCGAGCAGCATCCGCCGCACCACCGATCCGGGCTCTCCCGCGCTCACGTTCGCCAGCCTCCCCAACGTCTTCAGGGCTCGAAGTCTGCCACTAAAACACTCCGAGCAGTACTCGTCCGATTACAGATATGGAAAGAAGCCAAAGTTTCCGCACAGGGTCGAGACACGTGGCGGGGAGGAAGAGGCAAGAAACAGTGGAGAAGATGGCGGAAAAAATGGCCAACAAGCGGTACGGGTAGGGCCAATTCGGTCACGTGCACGTGCATCTGCACCTTGCATCTGCATCGCTCATCCGAAACCATGGTCCCGCGCAACCGCTGCATCGCAACGACCGCGAGTTCCCGGGAGTGCCTCGCATGGGGATGAATGGATCGACCATGCTCGAGCCGTTAAGGCAGGGCCTTCCGCCGCTGGATCCCGCGGCCGTGTCCGACGCCGCCTCCTGTTCCCTGCCCGCCCGCTACGAAGCAGTGGGCGACGCACGGAGGTTCACCCGCAGAACGCTCGACCAGTGGGACCTGGGCGACCGCTTCGACGACGTCTGCCTCGTCGTCTCCGAACTGGTCACCAACGCGCTGCGGCACGCGATGCCGGCACCCGGCGTGCTCGCCGGGGAGCCGAATCCGCCCGTGCGGCTGCACCTGATGCGCTGGACCGGACGACTGGTGTGCGCGGTGCGCGATCCCAGCCAGGAAAGCCCGGTCGCGCGCGATTCCGACGACTTCTCGGCGGAGTCGGGGCGCGGGCTGTTCCTCGTCGACTCCTTCAGCGACAGCTGGGGATGGCATCCCATGGCGGGGACGCTGGGCGGCAAGGTGGTCTGGGCGCTGTTCCGGCTGCAGCCGCACGCGGGCCCGGCCACTTCCGCCGAGTGAGACACCGCGGCGTTTTACGACGCCGCGGTTCTACGCGCGTTACTCCGTGCGTGACAATGGTTACCGCGGGTCATGAACAGGTCGCGGGCACCAACCGGTGTCAACCGGCTATCAGGTGGTCGAACTCGCCGTCCTTGATGCCGAGAAGCATCGCCTCGATCTCCGCGCGTGTGTAGACGAGCGCGGGACCGTCCGGGAAGCGGGAGTTGCGCACCGCGACTCCCCCGTCCGGCAGGCGCGCGAACTCCACGCAGGAACCCTGCGAGTTGCTGTGTTTGCTTTTCTGCCAGGCCACCCCGCGCAGATCCGTGGCCGTCATGCCGTTGTACACGTCGAGGTCCACAGGTCGCTCCCCGGTGGTGCGGTGGCCTTGTGGCCAGTGATGCAGTAATCAACTGGTCCGGATCATAGCTCTGTTCACGTGCAGATGCATGAGCAGATGCACGTGCACGAGGGGTGTTCCCGTGGTTACAGATGTGACGTGTGGGGCACTACATACGTTCCATCGTGTGCCCCAGCCTCCGCATCACATGCGTCCGCCAGCCCCCGTCCATGATCGTCCGGGCCATCAGCTGAGCGGGGTCGTCGGGATCGAATCCCTCGTGCACTAGAAAGAGACGCGAACCGCGCCCTTCCTGTTCCACCTTCCAAGTGATCGTCCATTGTGCGGAGTTGGCGGGATTCGTGTCGGTCCACCGGAGTCTGAGCATCCGCTGCGGCTCGAACGCGAGAACCTCCACCTCGACGCTGCCCGAGAAGTTCGCGTGGGGCCGCGGGACGGAGGTCAGGGTGTACCGGTGCCCGACCTCCAGCCGGAACGCCTCCGCCCCCTGCATCTGCCACTGCACGAGCAGTTCGGGCTCGGTGAGGGCGCGCCAGACCTTCGCGGGCGGGTGCGGGAAGAACTGGTCGACGCGGATGACAGTGAGGTCGTCATCAGGTGGGCCGGTCATGACGCGTCATCGTCGGGCATGCGGTCGAGCAGCGCGCCCAGGTCCTTCAGCCGGCCGCGCCAGAACCGCTCGTACGGGTGGAGCCAGTCCTGCACCTCGGCGAGCGGGGCCGCCTCCAGCTGGTAGATGCGCTGTCGGCCGGAGCGCCGCTCGGAGACGAGTCCGGCCTCGCGCAGCACCCGCAGGTGCTCGGACAGGCTCGGGCGCCGCATGTCGAAGTGACCGGCCAGGGCCTGGACGGGCTGGGGCCCGCCGTCGCGCAGCAGCCGCAGCACCTCGCGGCGTACGGCGCTCGCGAGCGCGGCGAAGACGCGGTCCGCGTCGGCCTCCTCGGCGGTCCCGGTCTCGACGGGTCCCGGTGCGGTCATGCCGGCCTTCCTACTGGTGTGCCTCCGTCAGCAGCATCAGACCGTTGCCGTCGGGGTCCGTGAAGGTGGCCATGCGGCCCCACGGGAGCTCGTCGGGTCCCTGTACCGGGGTCCCGGCCTCCGCGAGCCGCGCACAGTCCGCGTCGACGTCGGTCGTGACCAACATGATCCCCCGGGCCGAGCCGGGCTCGAAGCCGCCCATGCCCGGACCGGACAGCGTGAAGACGGTCTGCGCGCCCTCGGGGGCCACCTGGAGCCAGCGCCCCTGGGGCAGGTCCCGGTCGGCGGTGACGACCATGCCGAGGACCTCGGTGTAGAAGCGCAGGGCGCGGTCCTGGTCCGAGACGGGGAGGGTGACGAAGGAGGCGTGTGTGAGGGGCATGCACCGAGAATAGGTAGGAGTTTCCCTACGCGTCAACCGTAGGGAAACTCCTACCTGTCCGCACTCACCTGCTGGCGTAGGGCAGCAGGGCCATCTCGCGGGCGTTCTTGATGGCGCGGGCGAGCTGGCGCTGCTGCCGGGCGGAGACGCGGGTGACACGACGGCTGCGGATCTTGCCGCGGTCGGAGATGAACTTCCGCAGCAGGTCGGTGTCCTTGTAGTCGATGTAGGTGATCTCGGCGGCGTCGAGCGGGTTGGGCCGGTTCTTGGCGAGCTTGCGGTCCTGCTTGCGGCCGGAACCGCGGTCGGCGTTGCGGGGCATCAGACCTCCAGGAGGGTGTCGAAGGCGGGCGGCAGTTGTTTCCAGGCGTCGCGCCCGGCGGCGTACTCGGCATCCGTCAGCAGGCAGGACTCCAGCAGCCGTTCGAGTCCGTCGCGGTCGAGGCCGGGCGAGGTGAAGACGAGGTGCTGGCAGCAGTCGCCGTGCTCGGGGTGCCAGTCCGTCGCGGCGGCGGCCCGGCGCACCGGCGGGACCATGTCCCAGGCCGCGTCCGGGAGCGAGGCCAGCCAGGGCCCCGCGCTCTCCACGCACAGGGCGCCGCCGGCCGCGTCCCAGTGCAGCAGCACGTCCGGCTTGTCGGCGAGCCAGAACCGGCCCCGGCTGCGGGCGGCCGCACAGGTGATGTCCTCCAGCGCCTCGTACAGCCGCTCCGGGTGGAAGGGCCGGCGGCGGTGCCAGACGAGGGTGGCGACACCGTGCGCGTCGGCCTCGGCGGGCAGCAGGGCGCAGGCGGGGTGCTGGGCGGCCGCGGCGGACTCCACATCGAATCCGGCGAGGGCGGCGCGGGCCAGGGGCGAGGGCCCGCGGCGCCGTACCGGGAAGCGGGTGCCGGCCGCGTCGGTCGGCTCGCCCGCGCGGATCGGGACCCGGCGGGCCGTCGGGTGGAGCTGGGTGAGGAGTTCGTGGTCCTCCTCGTCGGACTCCGGGGAGTCGAGGAGGGCCAGGACGGGCGCGTACTCCAGCTGGCGGGCGAAGGTGTCGGCCACAGTGCGCTGGTCCGTGGCCGCGGCGGCGAGGCCGCGGTCGGCGAGGTCGTCGCCGTTGCCGAGATACGGCAGGACGAGCGCCGGGTCGACCGCGGTGATCACGCCGGTGACGGTGAGCCCGGCCGCCGCGACCACCTCGGCCATCGCCTTGGGCTCGACGGAGTCCCACAGCTCGACGACCGCGAGCCGGAGCGTCCCGGCCGCGTCCAGCCGGCGCAGCTCCGGGACCAGGTCCTCCCGGAGCGCGCAGCAGGCGCAGTCGTTGACCAGCGGCGCCTCCCCGGCGGACAGGATGCCGGTGGCGTCGCGGATCGTCCGTACGACGGTGCCGGCCGCGGCCGTCGCCAGGTCGTGGTGGAGGACGACGCTGCCCGGCACGTCGGCAAGGAGCTCCTCGACGGCCGCCTTGCGGGCGTCGGCGTGCAGCCCGCCGACGATCACGACGGAGAGCATCAGCCCTTCTTTCCGTACCGGCGCTCGAAGCGCTCCACGCGGCCCGCGGTGTCCAGGACGCGGGCGGTGCCGGTGTAGAAGGGATGGCTGACGTTCGAGATCTCGACGTCCACGACCGGGTAGGTGTGGCCGTCCTCCCACTCGATCGTCCTCTCGCTCGTCATCGTCGAGCGCGTGAGGAAGGCGTGGTTCGCGGCACGGTCCCGGAAGACGACGGGACCGTAGGACGGGTGGATTCCCTCGCGCATGGTCAGCGCTCCTCTCGGAAGTCGACGTGCCGGCCGGCGACCGGGTCGTACTTCCGCAGGGTCATACGGTCCGGGTCGTTGCGGCGGTTCTTGCGGGTCACATAGGTGAAGCCGGTCCCGGCGGTGGACCGGAGCTTGATGACCGGGCGGAGTTCGTTGCGTGCCATGCTGCTATCTTACTGAAAATGAATTCCATTTACACAACCGCTTCGAGAGAGGTGCGTCACCCGTGTCCGCCCACTGCATGCTGACCGGCGCACAGCCCGGCTTCGGCAACCGCGTCTCCCACTCCCACCGGCGCACCTCGCGCCGCTTCGACCCCAACATCCAGTCCAAGCGCTACTGGCTGCCGAGCGAGGGCCGCCATGTGCGGCTGCGGCTGAGCACCAAGGGCATCAAGACCGTCGACTCGATCGGCGTCGAGGCGGCCGTGGCGCGGATCCGCGCGCGCGGTGTGCGGATCTGAGGAATCGAGAGGGGAACCGGTATGGCGAAGAAGAGCAAGATCGCGAAGAACGAGAAGCGCCAGGAGATCGTCGCGCGGTACGCGGCGCGGCGGGCCGAGCTGAAGGAGATCATCCGCAGGCCGTCGTCCACGGACGCCGAACGGCTCGCCGCACAGGCGGAGTTGAGGCGGCAGCCGCGGGACGCGAGCGCCACGCGCGTGCGCAACCGCGACCAGGTGGACGGGCGCCCGCGCGGCTACTTCCGGGCCTTCGGACTGTCCCGGGTCGGTCTGCGCGAGCAGGCGCACGCGGGACATCTGCCGGGTGTCCGCAAATCTTCCTGGTAGCTCCCACGGGTGGTGCTGGTAGCTTGCTGCGGTCGTCTGGCCGACCGCTACAGCTTGGGAGCTTCCAGTGACTTCGGCGATCTTCTCGCGCACTGTGCCGGTTCGGCGGGCCGGGCTCGCGGCCGCGGGGCTGGTGGGCGTGCTCGCCCTGACCGCGTGCAGCGGAGGGGGCTCGGACGACGACGCGTCCCCCAGCGCCGGTGCGTCCGTGTCCTCGTCGGCCTCCGCCTCCTCCCCGGCTTCCGGCGGTACGTCGTCCTCGGCGTCCGGCGAGGTCGCGGGCAGCTGGCTCACCACCACCGGCGGCAAGGCGGTGGCGCTCCTGGTCAACGGCGACCAGGCCGGCCTCTTCGCCACCGGCGGCACGGTGTGCAGCGGCAGCGCCGACGCGACGACGATCCGCCTCAAGTGCGCGGACGGCAACACGGACCGGGCCGAGGGGACCGTCGAGTCGGTCGACAAGACCAGGCTCAAGGTGAAGTGGTCCGGCAGCGCCGGCACCGAGACGTACACCCGGGCGGAGGGCGGCCAACTGCCCAGCGGGCTGCCGACCGCGGGGCTCGGGTAGCCGAGGGCATCGACGGGCCCCGGCCTCGCGCACGGCTCGTCGGCAGGGCGGGGCGCGACCGCGGTCCGCGTCGGGGGCGGGCAACCGCGCGGCTCGGGGATGCGTGATGATCCATGCACCGGATCGCTCACATCAGAGGACTTCACATGCGCGCCGCCCCCCTCGCCGTCACCGCCCTCGCCGCGGCCCTGCTCCTGACCGGCTGCTCCGACGGGAAGGACAGCTCGGGTGGTGACAAGACCACCGCGAGCCCGAGCAACGGCACCACCTGCCGGATCGAGTCCATGGACGTCGAGGTCGGCCCCGCCAGCGTGGCCCCCGCCGCCGGGGACAGCGGCAACATCCCCGTCACGCTCACCAACCAGAGCGCCGAGTGCACGCTGGACGGCTTCCCCGGCGTCGACCTGAACGCCGCGGACTCCTCGGCGAGCCTCTCGCCGACGGAGGGCTCCCCGTCCGCCGAGCTGACCCTGGCCAAGGGCACGGCCGCCACCTTCACCCTCACCTACACGCGCGGCGAGGCCGGTGCCAAGGCGAGCCTCGACGTGAAGACGCTGGAGATCAGCCTGCCGGGCGCGGACACCCAGAAGAGCTTCAAGTGGTCCTACGGGCCGGTCCAGGGCAAGGGCGACAACGCCGGTGACCCGAACGCCTCCGTCGGCGCCTTCACTCAGGCCGGGGACTGAGCCGGGACCGGTTGCCGACCTGCGCCCGGTCGGCCGCCCGGGCGCCCTCGGTCCATCCCGCCTCGTCACCGGCACCGCGCAGCCGGGTCGTGGTGGTCCGCGGGAACATCCGCTCCATGCGGTCGGTGACGGCGACCTCGCGGGAGGCCAGCACGGGCAGCAGGTCGTCGGTCACCGGGGTCTCGGCGGCGGCGCGCAGACGGTCGCCGACGCGGTGGGCGTAGGCCGCGAGGAAGGACTGCCGGAAGGTCTTGGTGCGCCTGCGGCCGCCCGCCCGCTGGGCCGCCTCCGCCTTCGCCATCGCGGACTGCGCCTGCACGAGCAGCGAGGTGTACAGGAGCTCGACCGCCTCCAGGTCGCCCTCGAAGCCGACCACGGTGGAGAAGGCGAACGGTTCGTTCCACACCGCCCGGCAGTGGTTGGCGGTGGCGACCGCGTCGAGGAGCACCGCCTTCGCCTGCTCGTACGGCGACTCGACCCCGATCCGGCAGGCGCCGGGGGTGTCCTTCGCGGGCGCTCGGGCGTCGAGCAGCGCCTCGTCGACACTGTGCCGGGCCATCAGCTCCTGCGCCTTGGCGGTGAGCGCCTCCGCCTCCTCGGGGTAGCCGGTCCCCTCCGCCTTGGCGAGCAGGGCCCGGATCCGGCCGAGGACGCGGGTGTCGCCCCGGTGCTCCCGCCGGGGTTCCTCCAGCGGCTCCAGCGCGGGCAGCCGCAGCAGCAGGCGGTACAGCTCCAGTACGGCGACGGCGTGCGTGAAGCGGTCGGAGCGGGGTCCGCTCTCGTCCGGCTCCTCCAGCTGGGCCAGCTGGGCGGCCCAGCGATGTCCGCGCGGGCGGTCGTCGGGGGCCTGGGCGCGGATGAGCTCGGCGACGAGGCGGACGTGGGTGTCGTCCAGTTCGCGTCGCACGATCCGTACGACGTCGGCGGGCTGCCAGCCGCGCCGCCAGGCCTGCGCCACGAACTCGGCGCCGCGCCGGGCCAGTTCGGCGTCGGTGGCGGGGGCGGCGGCGAGGAGTGAGGCGCCGGTGTCCAGGGCGGTGTCGTCGTCGGCGTAGAGGGCGGCCCGGAAGGCGCGGTCGACGGGGTGGGGCGGGTCGCCGGGCGTACCGCTGCCGTCGCCGCCGGTCGCACCGCTGCTCGTGGCGCTGTCCTCGCGGTTGCCCCCGCTCCTGTCGGTGCCCTTGCTCCTGCGGTTGCCCTTGCTCCTGCTCACGGGGCGATCGTCTCACCCTGCGAAAATCGCTCGCCCACGCGCGCGTGCCGCTCCGAGCATGGCGGCATGGTGGACATGTCTCTGTACGCGGCGTTTCTCGTCGCCGCCTTCGCGCTCTGTGTCACCCCCGGTCCCGACATGATGTTCATCGTGGCGATGGGCGGCCGCGGCGGGCCCGCCGCCGGGGTGATGGCCGCGTTCGGCGTGGCCTGCGCCATGCTCGTGCACACGGTCGCGGCGGCGCTCGGGCTGTCGGCGCTGTTCAGCACCCTGCCGACGCTGTACCACGTGCTGCGCTGGGTGGGAGCGGCCTATCT
>NZ_RSAJ01000059.1 GCF_003933965.1 Streptomyces sp. RP5T | reverse complement strand
TTCTTCCTCTCGGGGGCGGTGCAGGGGGAGCCAGTGGGTGGCGTATGTCACCGCGTCCGTTACCGGGAACAGCCTGGTGTCGGCCGCGCCCGCCCGTCCCCGTACGACCACGCCGGTGTCCCGTTCGAAGTCGTACCCCAGTTCGTCGAAGCGGTCCGAGGTGATCGAGACCTCCGTGACCACCTCCCAGCCGTCCGGGCCCGGGCGGCCGACCTTCACCAGGGGACCGGGGACGCGGTACTCGGCGAGATGGAAGCTGGTGCAGGTGTCGTAGCCCGCGCCGAGGAGCAGCACGCGCGCGTGGAGGGCCTCCAGGCGGGCCAGCGGGCTCCGTTCGCCCAGGCGGCAGTCGGGGGCGTGGCCGTCCAGGACGTCACGCGCGCGTGGGCCGATCGCCGCGAAGGAGGTCTGCGGGTGCGCGCTCCGCACGGCGCCGGGCCAGGTGCGGACGGTCTCCGGGATCACGCCGACCCCGCGCGAGGGCGTGACGAGGGGGTCGTAGGCGGGCATGGTCGCCCGGATCGTGTCCCACCACTCCTCGGGTACCGGGGGATTGCTCCACACCGCCGGGTCCGAGAGGTCGCCGGTCTGGGTGGGGACCACGAGGGTGCCGTCCGGGCCGAGGGCGTCCAGAATCCCCTGGACCACCGCGACCGGGCCTCCGCAGACCCAGCCGAGGGAGCTGAGCGAGGAGTGCACGAGCAGGATCTCGCCGCGTGCGACCCCCAGCTCGCGCAGCTGCCCGGCGAGGGAGTCGCGAGTGACAAGTGGGCCGGTGGGAGGTGGTATCGGCATGGTTCGCGAGTGTCCCCGACGAAGCCGCCGAAAGCCACCGGTTTGATCGATCAAAGATCGTTTCCCCAGGTCAGGTTAGGTGTGCCTAAGTGACGCAGGGCACCGTCCGCCGGAACGGACGCGGCTTGCCCGCTCCTGAGGAATTACGCAACAATGGCGTTGTGAAAAACGTCGGCGAGGCTCGGGAGACCCCCACGGGGGCCCCTCAGGAGGAGCTCGCGACCGGTGAGCGGTCCACCCGCAACCGCGTCGCGCGATCCATCCTGGACCACGGCCCGTCGACCGTCGCCGAGCTGGCCGGGCGGCTGGGGCTGACCCAGGCGGCCGTACGCCGTCATCTGGACGCGCTGGTCGCCGACGAGGTCGTGGAGGCGCGGGAGCAGCGGGTGTACGGCGCGCGCACGCGCGGTCGGCCCGCCAAGGTCTTCGCGCTCACCGACTGCGGCCGGGACGCCTTCGACCAGTCGTACGACAAGCTCGCCGCGGACGCCCTGCGCTTCATCCAGGAGCGGTTCGGCGGGGACGAGGCCGTCGTCGCCTTCGCACGCGCGAGGATCGCCGAGCAGGCCGGTGCCTACCGCGCGGCCGTCGAGGCCGCCGCCCCCGAGGAGCGCACCGAAGCCCTGGCCAAGGCCCTGAGCGCGGACGGGTACGCTGCTACGGCGCGCAGCGCACCGGTCGGCGAGCAGCTCTGCCAGCACCACTGCCCGGTGGCCCATGTCGCGGAGAAGTTCCCCCAGCTCTGTGAGGCGGAGACCGAGTTCTTCTCCCAGCTGCTGGGAACCCATGTCCAGCGACTGGCGACCATCGCGCACGGCGACGGCGTCTGCACGACGTTCATCCCCAAGATTTCCCACACCACTCATCACGCATCTGCAAGCACGGCCGGGAGGAACCCCGCATGACTCTCCCCACGGAGACTGCCCACCCCGAGCTCGAGGGCCTGGGCAAGTACGAATACGGCTGGGCCGACTCCGACACGGCCGGCGCTTCCGCGCGGCGCGGTATCAACGAGGACGTCGTCCGCGACATCTCCGCGAAGAAGAACGAGCCGGAGTGGATGACCAAGCTCCGCCTCAAGGGTCTGCGCCTGTTCGACAAGAAGCCCATGCCGAACTGGGGCTCGGACCTCTCCGGCATCGACTTCGACAACATCAAGTACTTCGTGCGCTCCACGGAGAAGCAGGCGGAGTCCTGGGAGGACCTGCCCGAGGACATCAAGAACACGTACGACAAGCTCGGCATCCCCGAGGCGGAGAAGCAGCGCCTCGTCGCCGGTGTCGCGGCCCAGTACGAGTCCGAGGTCGTCTACCACCAGATCCGCGAGGACCTGGAGGAGCAGGGCGTCATCTTCCTGGACACCGACACCGCTCTGAAGGAGCACCCGGAGCTCTTCAAGGAGTACTTCGGCACCGTCATCCCGGTCGGTGACAACAAGTTCGCGTCGCTGAACACCGCGGTGTGGTCCGGCGGTTCCTTCATCTACGTGCCGAAGGGCGTGCACGTGGAGATCCCGCTCCAGGCCTACTTCCGGATCAACACCGAGAACATGGGCCAGTTCGAGCGGACGCTGATCATCGTCGACGAGGACGCCTACGTCCACTACGTCGAGGGTTGTACGGCCCCGA
This sequence comes from Streptomyces sp. RP5T, assembly GCF_003933965.1. Classification (GTDB taxonomy): domain Bacteria; phylum Actinomycetota; class Actinomycetes; order Streptomycetales; family Streptomycetaceae; genus Streptomyces. The sequence goes on along the minus strand of NZ_RSAJ01000059.1, from coordinate 23,277 downwards.
TCTACAAGTCGGACTCCCTGCACTCCGCGGTCGTCGAGATCATCGTCAAGAAGGGCGCCCGCTGCCGTTACACGACCATCCAGAACTGGTCGAACAACGTCTACAACCTGGTCACCAAGCGCGCCGTGGCGTACGAGGGCGCGACCATGGAGTGGATCGACGGCAACATCGGCTCCAAGGTCACCATGAAGTACCCGGCCGTCTACCTGATGGGCGAGCACGCCAAGGGCGAGACCCTGTCCATCGCCTTCGCGGGCGAGGGCCAGCACCAGGACGCCGGCTCCAAGATGGTCCACATGGCGCCGAACACCTCCTCCAACATCGTCTCCAAGTCGGTGGCGCGCGGCGGCGGTCGTACGTCCTACCGCGGTCTCGTCGAGATCGGCGAGGGCGCCCACGGCTCCAAGTCGAACGTGCTGTGCGACGCGCTGCTCGTCGACACCATCTCCCGCTCCGACACGTACCCCTACGTGGACGTCCGCGAGGACGACGTGTCCATGGGCCACGAGGCGACCGTCTCCAAGGTCTCCGAGGACCAGCTCTTCTACCTGATGAGCCGTGGTCTGAGTGAGTTCGAGGCGATGGCGATGATCGTGCGCGGCTTCGTCGAGCCCATCGCGAAGGAGCTGCCGATGGAGTACGCGCTGGAACTCAACCGGCTGATCGAGCTCCAGATGGAAGGCGCGGTCGGCTGAGCGATCGCCGTCCATCCAGTCACTTACGTAGGAAGAGAGCAGACCGACAGCCATGGCTGAGGCTCAGAACATCCCGGTGGGCAGCACGACCGCCGGCCAGATCGCGGTGGCCGCCGAGTCGACCGTCGCCACGCGCATGAGCGCGCCCCCGTCCTTCGACGTCGCGGACTTCCCGGTCCCGCACGGCCGCGAGGAGGAGTGGCGGTTCACCCCGCTGGAGCGCCTGCGCGGGCTGCACGACGGCACCGCGGTCGCCAGCGGCGAGGGCGTGAAGGTCGACGTGCAGGCCCCCGAGGGCGTCATCGTCGAGACCGTCGGCCGCGACGACGCGCGCCTCGGCAAGGCGGGCACCCCGGTGGACCGCGTCGCCGCCCAGGCGTACTCGGCGTTCGAGAAGGCCGGCGTGGTCACCGTCCCCAAGGAGACGGTCCTCACCGAGCCGATCCGCATCGCCGTGCACGGCGAGGGCGGTACCCGCTTCGGCCACCAGGTCATCGAGCTGGGAGCCTTCGCCGAGGCCGTCGTCGTCATCGACCACACCGGTGACGCGGTGCTCGCCGCCAACGTCGACTACATCCTGGGCGACGGCGCCAAGCTGACCGTCGTCTCCGTCCAGGACTGGGACGACACGGCCGTCCACGTCGCCCAGCACAACGCGCTGATCGGCCGGGACGCGTCCTTCAAGTCGGTCGTGGTCACCTTCGGCGGCGATCTCGTACGGCTGCACCCGCGCGTCGCCTACGCCGGCACCGGCGGCGAGGCCGAGCTGTTCGGGCTGTACTTCACGGACCAGGGCCAGCACCAGGAGCACCGCCTCCTGGTCGACCACAACACCCCGCACTGCAAGTCCAACGTCGTCTACAAGGGAGCGCTCCAGGGCGACGCGGCGCACGCCGTGTGGATCGGTGACGTGCTCATCGAGGCCAAGGCCGAGGGCACCGACACGTACGAGATGAACCGGAACCTCGTCCTCACCGACGGCGCCCGGGTCGACTCCGTGCCGAACCTGGAGATCGAGACCGGCGAGATCGTCGGCGCCGGACACGCCTCGGCGACCGGCCGCTTCGACGACGAGCAGCTCTTCTACCTGATGGCCCGCGGCATCCCGGCCGACGAGGCCCGGCGTCTGGTGGTCCGCGGCTTCTTCGCCGAGCTGGTCCAGCAGATCGGTGTCGCCGACATCGAGGAGCGCCTGCTCGTGAAGATCGACGAGGAGCTGGAGGCCACCGTCTGATGGCCTACGTACGCGCCTGCGGGCTGAGCGAGCTGGAGGAGGACACCCCGAAGCGGGTGGAACTCGACGGCACGCCCGTCTCGGTCGTGCGGACCGGGGGGGAGGTGTTCGCCATCCACGACATCTGCTCCCACGCCAACGTCTCGCTCTCCGAGGGCGAGGTGGAGGACTGCCAGATCGAGTGCTGGCTGCACGGCTCCAGCTTCGACCTGCGCACCGGCAAACCGTCCGGCCTTCCCGCGACCCGCCCCGTCCCCGTATACCCCGTAAAGATCGAAGGGGACGACGTGCTCGTCTCCCTCACCCAGGAGTCCTGAGGCACCCATGGCAACGCTTGAAATCCGAGACCTGCACGTCACCGTCGAGGCCGACAACGCCACGAAGGAGATCCTCAAGGGTGTCGACCTGACCGTGAAGCAGGGCGAGACGCACGCCATCATGGGCCCCAACGGCTCCGGCAAGTCGACGCTCGCCTACTCCCTCGCGGGTCACCCGAAGTACACGATCACCGGCGGCTCCGTCACCCTCGACGGTGAGGACGTCCTGGAGATGGAGGTCGACGAGCGCGCCCGCGCCGGCCTGTTCCTCGCGATGCAGTACCCGGTCGAGATCCCGGGTGTCTCCGTGTCGAACTTCCTCCGCACCTCCGCCACCGCCGTCCGCGGCGAGGCCCCCAAGCTGCGCACCTGGGTGAAGGAGGTCAAGGAGACCATGGAGCGTCTCCACATGGACCCGTCCTTCGCCGAGCGCAACGTCAACGAGGGCTTCTCCGGCGGTGAGAAGAAGCGCCACGAGATCCTTCAGCTGGAGCTCCTCAAGCCGAAGATCGCGATCCTCGACGAGACCGACTCCGGCCTCGACGTCGACGCCCTTCGCGTGGTCTCCGAGGGCGTCAACCGTGTCCGCGAGACCGGCGAGGTCGGCACCCTGCTGATCACGCACTACACGCGCATCCTGCGCTACATCAAGCCCGACTACGTCCACGTCTTCTCCGGCGGCCGCATCGTCGAGTCCGGCGGCGCCGAGCTCGCCGACAAGCTGGAGAACGAGGGCTACGAGGCCTATGCGAAGCACGACGGAGTCGACACGAAGGGTGGCGCATCCGAGTGACACAGCTGCCGGGCCTCCTCGACACAGAGGCGATCCGCAAGGACTTCCCGATCCTGGACCGCCTGGTCCACGACGACCGGAAGCTCGTCTACCTGGACAACGCGGCGACCTCGCAGAAGCCGCGCCAGGTGCTGGACGCCCTGAGCGAGTACTACGAGCGCTACAACGCCAACGTCCACCGCGGTGTGCATGTGCTCGCCGAGGAGGCCACGGCGCTGTACGAGGGTGCGCGCGACAAGGTCGCCGAGTTCATCAACGCGCCCTCGCGCAACGAGGTGATCTTCACCAAGAACGCCTCCGAGTCGCTCAACCTCGTGGCGAACATGCTGGGCTGGGCCGACGAGCCCTACCGCGTGGACTCCGAGACCGAGATCGTCATCACGGAGATGGAGCACCACTCCAACATCGTGCCGTGGCAGCTGCTCGCGCAGCGCACGGGCGCGAAGCTGAAGTGGTTCGGGCTGACCGACGACGGCCGCCTCGACCTCTCCAACATCGACGAGATCATCACCGAGAAGACGAAGATCGTGTCTTTCGTGCTGGTCTCCAACATCCTGGGCACGGTCAACCCGGTCGAGGCGATCGTCCGCCGCGCGCAGGAGGTCGGCGCGCTGGTCTGCATCGACGCCTCCCAGGCCGCCCCGCACATGCCGGTGGACGTGCAGGCGCTCCAGGCCGACTTCGTGGCCTTCACCGGTCACAAGATGTGCGGTCCGACGGGCATCGGCGTGCTCTGGGGCCGGCAGGAACTCCTGGAGGACCTGCCCCCGTTCCTCGGCGGCGGCGAGATGATCGAGACCGTGTCGATGCACTCGTCGACGTACGCCCCGGCACCGCACAAGTTCGAGGCGGGCACGCCCCCGGTCGCGCAGGCCGTGGGCCTGGGCGCGGCGATCGACTATCTCCAGTCGATCGGCATGGACCGGATCCTCGCCCACGAGCACGCGCTGACCGAGTACGCGGTCCAGCGCCTGGCGGAGGTCCCCGACCTCAGGATCATCGGCCCGACCACGGCCGAGGACCGGGGCGCGGCGATCTCCTTCACGCTGGGCGACATCCACCCGCACGACGTGGGCCAGGTCCTCGACGAGCAGGGCATCGCGGTCCGTGTCGGCCACCACTGCGCGCGGCCGGTCTGCCTCAGGTACGGAATTCCCGCGACCACGCGAGCGTCGTTCTATCTGTACTCCACTCCGGCCGAGATCGACGCACTGGTCGAGGGCCTGGAGCACGTACGGAACTTCTTCGGCTGACGGGAACGGGCTATCGCATGAAGCTGGACTCGATGTACCAGGAAGTCATCCTGGACCACTACAAGCACCCGCACGGGCGTGGTCTGAGGGATGGCGACGCCGAGGTGCACCACGTGAACCCGACGTGCGGCGACGAGATCACCCTCCGCGTGAAGTACGACGGCACGAGGATCGAGGACGTCTCCTACGAGGGCCAGGGCTGTTCGATCAGCCAGGCCAGCGCGTCCGTGCTGAACGATCTGCTGGTGGGCAAGGACCTGGCGGACGCGCAGCGGATCCAGGAGACCTTCCTGGAGCTGATGCAGTCGAAGGGCAGGATCGAGCCCGACGACGCGATGGAGGAGGTGCTGGAGGACGCGGTCGCGTTCGCCGGTGTCTCCAAGTACCCGGCCCGGGTCAAGTGCGCCCTCCTCAGCTGGATGGCGTGGAAGGACGCGACGGCCCAGGCGCTGGACGCCGGAGCCGACGCCGAAAGGAAGACGGCATGAGCGAGACCGTTGAGATGAAGCCGGCCTCGGAGGAGGAGATCCGCGAGGCGCTGTACGACGTCGTCGACCCCGAACTGGGCATCGACGTCGTCAACCTCGGCCTGATCTACGGCATCCACGTCGACGACGCGAATATCGCGACCCTCGACATGACCCTGACCTCGGCGGCCTGTCCGCTGACGGACGTCATCGAGGACCAGGCCAAGTCCGCCACGGACGGCCTCGTCAGCGAACTCCGCATCAACTGGGTGTGGATGCCGCCGTGGGGTCCGGACAAGATCACGGACGACGGACGCGAGCAGCTCCGGGCGCTCGGGTTCAACGTCTGAGGGACGTGGACACGCGAGAGCGGCGGCACCTTTCGGGTGCCGCCGCTCTCGCGTGTCCGGGCGCGGTTCAGGCCAGTCCGCCCACCAGCTGGAACGACGAGTCCGACAGGTACTGCGAGCTGTACTCGAAGCGCTCCAGACGGATGACGAAGTTCTTGTGGCGGAGGAAGTAGCCGGGGTAGTTCACCGACTCCAGCATCGTCGCGCCGGAGTAGGCGGCGTCCCGGGGGCAGAACGTGGCGTCCTGCTTGAACAGGGACGAGCCGTCGTTGCGGTCGGCCCGCAGGACGAAGGAACGGTGGCGCAGGTACCTGCCATCGTGGGTGGTGAACGAGTAACAGGAGCTGTCGGCCAGGCCCTTGACCTGCTTGAAGGTGGCGTCCTCGCGGAACTCCGAGCCGCCGGCCGGGTCCAGGCCCACATAGCCGTCGTCCACGTGCCAGTAGCGATCGGGGAAGTTGACCGAGCGGAACGACCGGTAGACCACGGCCGGCTTCGGCTTCGGCTTGGGTGAACTTCCCTTGGACGCCGTGGACTTGGGCGGCTTCGGGGTCTCCGTGACGGCGACCGTGGGATCGATTCCCTGCTGCCGGGGGCTTCGGGGCGTGGGGGAGACCGACGAGAGCCCGCTGTCCCCCTGCGGGGCGACGGTGGTCGCGGGCTGCGAGGAGAAGGAGATCAATCCGGCCCCCTCGTCCCGCGCGGTCTTCGCCGGCTGGTCGACCTCGTTGTCCGTGGCGGATATCGCCGCCACGCAGGCGACGACCGTGGCCACGGCCAGGGCCCCGGCGAGATAGAGCCGTCGGGTGCCGGGTGTGCGGGTGGTGTCCAGCGTCCAGCCGTTCTCCCAGGGGCGGTCCTGGGGCGGCCGGGACTTGTCTTCGGGCATGCGCTGTTCCTCCGGCGCGGCGCGGGGCGACGTGCCGCTGCTGTGGTGGCGCGGTATGTGAAAGGTGAAACACAAGTGGTTCCGGGGGAACACTAGTGGTTACCGGTGGTCCCGAGCAGCCCTTTGAAGCGGCCGGTTTCCGCATTCCCCGCTCAGCAGGCCCTCGGCCGCGCCGAGTTGGGCGTCGGGAGTGGTGATGTGCTCACCTCTGCCCGCCTTGTCCCGTACATGCTCACGAACGGACCGCCGTTATGTACGCTCGTACACATGGGATACCTGCTGCTCGCCGGAGCCATCGCCGCCGAGGTCGGAGCGACCACGGCCATGAAGTACACCGAGGGCTTCAGCAGGCTCGGGCCCTCGCTGCTGACCGTGCTCGGATACGTCCTCTCCTTCGCGCTGCTCGCCCAGACGCTCAAGACGGTCTCGGTCGGCACCGCCTACGCGATCTGGGCCGGGGTGGGCACCGCCGCCATCGCGACCATCGGGATGGTCTTCCTCGGGGAGGGCATGACGGTCACCAAGGCCGCCGGGATCGCGCTGATCATCGTGGGCGTCGTGGTCCTGAACCTGGGCGGGGCGCACTGATGGCCCGGCGGCACGACCCCGAGCGCCGGCAGCGGATCATCGACGCGGCCATCCGGGTCGTGGGGGAGAAGGGCCTCGCGGGGCTCAGCCACCGCAGCGCCGCCGCCGAGGCCGACGTACCGCTCGGGTCGACGACGTACCACTTCAAGAGCCTCGACGAGCTGATGGTCGCCGCGCTGCGCCAGGCCAGCGAGGGCTTCGCCAAGGCGGTCGCCGAGCACGGCGCCCTGGACGGCCCCGGCGGTGACCTGGCCGCCGACCTCGCCCGCGTCCTCGGACACTGGCTCGGCGGCGACCGCACCGGCGTCGAGCTGGAGTACGAGCTCTACCTCGCAGCGCTGCGCCGCCCCGCCCTGCGCCCCGTCGCCGCCGAATGGGCCGACGAGCTCGCCGAGGGCCTCACCCGCCGCACGGACCGGGTCACGGCACGGGCGCTGGTCGCGCTGATGGACGGGATCTGTCTCCAGGTGCTGCTGACGGGCGCGCCCTACGACGAGGACTACGCGCGGGAGGTGCTGGGGCGGGTGATCCCGGAGGGGAGGTAGGCGAGGCGCCGAGGGCGTTGCGCCCGGTCGGCGTGCGCACCCTGCCCGGGCCCGCACCGCGTGGTGGCGCGGGTCGCCCACCACCTGGGACGCCTCCGCACCGGGTTAGTGTCCCGCGCCCTGTGTTGTGGGGGGAGCGCGGGTGGCTCGCCACCCGGGGTGTCCGGCGCATTGGTTCGTGTCCCGCGCCCCGCGCCTCGCACCGAGTGGTGGTGCGGGGCGCCCACCACCCGAGACGCCCCGCGCACGGGTTCGCGTCCCGCGCCCCGCGCCGGTTAGGTTTCCCTCATGACCGACACGACTGCTCCGCGCACCACCGGCGCCATCGCCGCAGGCCTCGCCACCGTCGCCGCCGACGGCACCGTTCTCGACACCTGGTTCCCCGCTCCCGAGCTCTCCGCCGAGCCCGGCCCGGCCGGCACCGAGCGGCTCCCGGCCGACAGGGCCGTCGAACTGCTCGGCGAAGGCGCCGCCAAGGCGATCGGTCCGGACGCCCGCCGTGGCGTCGAGGTGATCGCGGTCCGCACGGTCATCGCCTCCCTCGACGACAAGCCGCTCGACACGCACGACGCCTACCTGCGGCTGCACCTGCTCTCGCACCGCCTGGTCCAGCCGCACGACCAGAGCCTGGACGGCATCTTCGGCCTCCTGCCCAACGTCGCCTGGACCTCCCTCGGCCCGGTCGCCGTCGACGACATCGAGAAGGTGCGCCTCAACGCCCGCGCCGAGGGACTGCACCTCGCCGTGACGAGCGTCGACAAGTTCCCGCGCATGACGGACTACGTCGCCCCCAAGGGCGTCCGCATCGCCGACGCCGACCGGGTCCGCCTCGGCGCGCACCTCGCCGCGGGCACCACCGTGATGCACGAGGGCTTCGTCAACTTCAACGCGGGCACGCTCGGCACGTCGATGGTCGAGGGCCGGATCTCCGCCGGTGTCGTGGTCGGCGACGGCTCCGACATCGGCGGCGGCGCCTCCACCATGGGCACGCTCTCCGGCGGTGGCAACGTCCGCATCACCATCGGCGAGCGCTGCCTGATCGGCGCCGAGGCGGGTGTCGGCATCGCGCTCGGCGACGAGTGCGTCGTCGAGGCCGGTCTCTACGTCACCGCCGGCACCCGGGTCACCATGCCCGACGGGCAGATCGTCAAGGCCCGCGAACTGAGCGGCGCCTCGAACATCCTCTACCGCCGCAACTCGGTCACCGGCACCGTCGAGGCCCGCCCGAACAACGCGGTCTGGGGCGGCCTCAACGACGTCCTGCACAGCCACAACTGACCCGCCGGCGTGGCGAAGTCGCCGTAGAGGAAGTGCTTCCTCTACGGCGACTTTTTTCGTGGTGGTGGCATAGCGGCGGGCCGCCACGCGCGTCACAAGGGACGGAGGGGCGGCGCACAGGTGCCGCCAGGGGAAGAGAAGGTGACGATGGATGCCGAAGGGCTGGAGAGTTTCCGGGACTTCGTGGACAGCAGATCGTCCGCCCTGCTGAGGACCGCCGTGCTGCTGTGCGGGGGAGACCGGCACGCCGGTGAGGACCTGTTGCAGAACGCCCTGGCCAGGACGGCCGGCCGATGGCACAAGATCGACGAGCCCGAGGCCTACGTACGGCAGGTCCTCTACCGCCAGCAGGTCAGCCGCTGGCGGCTCAAGTGGCCGCGGCGCGAGGTCAGCGTCGCCGAGCCGCCCGAACCACCGGGCCCGGGCGCCCCCGGCACCGACACCGCCGCCGCGGCCGAACTGCGCCTGGTGATGCGCCAGGCCCTGTCCCGGCTCACCGCACGCCAGCGCACCGTGCTGGTGCTGCGCTACTTCGAGGACCTGCCCGAGGCCGACGTGGCCCGGCTGCTGGGCTGCTCGGTCGGCACCGTGCGGTCCACCACCCACCGCGCACTGGCCCGGCTGCGCCAACTCGCCCCCGAACTGGCCGAGCTCGGCCTCGCGGAGGCGGAGCGGTCCGGCGCCCGCGACTACTCGCCCGTGGAGGTGCGTCCGTGAACGTCGACGACATCGTGCGCGACGCCCTGCGTGAGCAGGCCGCCGAACAGCCCCCGGCGACAACGGGGTTCGCCGACCGGGTGCTGGCCGTCCGGCGCCGCCGGCGTACCCGGAGGATCACGGCCGCAGCCGTGACCGTGGCTGCCGTGCTCGCCGTCGGGGTGGCGGTGCCGCTGCTGGACTCCGGCAAGAAGGACGTGCGGCCCGCGGGGGGCGGCATCGTGGTGGAGAAGAAGATCAGGGCCCACCCCGACCAGTCACCGCCACGAGACGAGATCTCCGTCGGGGGCACGACCATGGTGGGGTACTCCGTCTCGGACACGGTCGAGGAGAGCGCGGACAGCGCCGTCGTGCAGCGCACCTACCACCTGCTGGACCCGAAGAGCGGCAAGTACACCAAGGCCGCGGAGTGGTCCTGGGTCGCCGTCGCCCCCGGCGGGAAGACAGCGGCCGTCCTCGAACGGAACCTGCCCGCCTCGCGGATCGGCCTGCTCGATCTGACCACCGGCAAGGTCGAGCGGTGGATCCAGGTCGATCACGGTGTCGGCGGGCTCGTCTTCTCCCGCGACGGCCGCAAGCTGGTCGCTACGACGTACAGCCAGAACCCCGACCGGCTGGTCAAGGTGGAGGGTGACCCCGAGTGGAGCCAGCCTCGGGAATCGAGCCGCACCGGTTACTTCGTCCTCGACGTGGCCTCCGGGGACGGCGCCTGGACCGAGATCAAGCTTGGGAAGGACTCCGTCAACCCCGTGGGCCGCAGCATGGTCAACGGCCGCCAGGACTTCTCTCTCACCGACGACGGCAGGTACGTCTGGGAGGGCCGCCCCATGGAACCGGGCTACGTGTTCTACGACCTCTCGGGCAAGAAGGTCCCCGTGCCGGCGGGTTACCGGTACCTGTCGTGGTTCGTCGAGGCGGGCAGGTCGCCCGACGGCACGCTCATGGCCGGTGACTTCGCGGGCGAGAAGTGGAAGACGTCCTCGTACGTCCTCGACGCCGAGACCGGTGCGCACACCGAGGAGCGCGGCCAGCAACTGCTCGCCTGGGTGGGCAACAAGCAGCTGATCGCCTGGGACATCGGCAAGAACGACAAGAACGAGTACCACAACCGGCTCGTCCTGGTCACCCTCGGCAGCGACAAGGAGGTCCCGCTCAGCGGCTTCCGGGCGGGCAACGACGGTGACGCCGCGCGCTGGGAGCCGCTCTTCGCCCAGCCCTGATCAGGCGGCCACGAGGCGTTCGTACTCCGCCAGCAGCCCGTCGGCCGCCTCCCGGTCGGCGGGCCGCAGCGGGGCGCGGACCGGGCCCGCGGGCAGACCGAGCGCGTGCAGGAGGGCCTTGGCAGTGACCGTGCCGGGCAGGCCCGCCGACATCATCGCCTCGATCAGCGGCGTGGCCCGTTGTTGGAGGCGGGCGGACACGGGGGTGTCGCCCGCCTCGAACGTGTCGAGGATCGCCCGGAGCCTGTCCGGGACCACGTTGGCCACCGTGCTGACGTATCCCGTCGCACCCACCGCGTACAGGGCGAGGATGTGCTCGTCGCACCCCGCGTAGTACGCCAACTCCGTGCGGTGCAGGACCTTCTGGGTGCCCAGGAGGTCGTAGGAGCAGTCCTTGACCGCGACGATCCGAGGATGGTCGGCGAGCCGGATCATCGTCTCCGGTTCGATGCGGGTGCCGGTGCGGCCCGGGATGTCGTAGAGCATGACGGGCAGTCCGCAGGCGTCCGCGATCTCACGGAAGTGTTCCTCCAACGCGTCCTGCGGCGGCCTGCTGTAGTACGGGCTGACCACCAACACCCCGTCCGCGCCCGCCTTTTCGGCGGCGAGGGCCAGCTCCACGGTGTGCCGGGTGTCGAAGGTGCCCACCCCGGCCACGACCGTGGCCCGCGGACCGACCGCCTCCCGCACCGCCCGCACGAGCGCGGACTTCTCCGCGTCCGTCGTGGTCGGCGACTCGCCCGTCGTGCCGGACAGGACGAGCCCGTCGCAGCCCTGCGCCACCAGGTGGTCGGCGAGTGTCTGCGCGCCGTCGAGATCCAGGGCACCGGACGCGTCGAAGGGCGTGATCATGGCACAGAGGGCGCGGCCGAAGGGCGGGGCGGTGGTCGTCATGTGCGTAGTCTCGGCGAGCCGACCGTGAAGCTCCACTTAATTCTCCTACGGTGTATCGGTAAGGGATGCTGCGACGATGTCCTATGTCCAAAACGGGCCCGTATGGGTCACCATGGTCAGGACGGTGCACGACCACTGGTCCTGGAGGCGTCATGAAGCTCGGCAAGGCACTCGCCACCGGAGTCGCGGAAGAGCGGCCGGAGGTCCACGAGGAGGAGCTCGAGCTCCCCGAGGAGATCGCGGAACTGAAGGCTCCCGAAGAGGTCCCGGCGGCCCGATGAGGCTGCGGCTTCCGGAGGAACGCCCTGCGGAGCCGCCGACCGGATACAAGATCGCCCACCCGGTGCTGTCCCAGGACGGCACCCGGGCCGGGTTCATCGGTGTCTCGCTCGGCGGTGCGCTGCCGTACGGCGTCCTGGCCGACGCGTCCTGCGTCTACGGCCTGCGGCACCGGGCACCGAGCCGCCGCTGCGACTGCGGCTTCCACTGCGTGCACGACCGCGCGGCGGCCGAGGCGCTGCTGTGCACGGCCGAGCACCGCACGGCCGTCCTCCTCGACGTCCTGGTCCTCGGCCGCTACCTGCGCTTCGAACTCGGCTTCCGCTACGCCCGCCAGCGGGTGCGGACCGCCACCGTGAGCCCCTGCGCCTGCGGCACGGTCGCCTCGGCCCTCGCCGACGCCGGCTGGGGCCGGCCCGGCTGGCGGGCCCTGGCTCCCTCCTGCGCGGCCTGCCTGCGCGGACGTACGGCCCTCTCGCTCGCCGGATTCGCCCGGCTGGCCGGTGACGGGCTACGGGTGGTGGCACAGCCCGCCGCCGCCCTCGCGCCGGGCGACCCCGGGCTGCCCGAGGAGCTCGGGGTGCCCGAACTCGCCGCGGAGGCGGCCCTGCTGCAGGCGAGGCTCGACTGGTTCCAGAGCCAGTTGGCCCGCCTCGGACAGCGCGGCCCCGACGACGGTCCCCAGGTGGGGTAGCCGGGGCCGGGCCGGGTACCCGGGTGTTCCGACCGAGAGGAGGCGGAACACCGTGACCGGAACCACGGCCCCCAGGCCGGCGCACGACGAACATCACTCGGTGGGCGAACTCGTCGGACAGGCCACCGAACAGGTCTCCAGGCTGGTGCGGCAGGAAGTCGCACTCGCGAAGGAGGAGCTGGCCGAGAAGGGCCGGCGGGCCGGGAAGGGCGGCGGGCTGCTCGGCGCGGCCGGCGCCTTCGCCTACGCGGGACTGCTCGCCCTGGCCGGAACGGCCACCGCCGCGCTCTCACTGGTGCTGTCGGTGTGGGCCTCGGCACTGATCGTGACGGCGGTGCTGTTCGTGATCGCAGGGGTGCTGGCCGCCCTCGGCCGCTCCCAGCTGCGTCGTGCCACACCCCCGACGCCCGAGGAGGCCCTCGGCAGCGTCAAGGCGGACGTCGAGGAGATCAGGGAAAGGGCGCACCGATGACGGACAGGACGGGAAGCGAGCCCCCCGTGACGGGGGCCAAGGGGCCCGAGGAACTGCGGCAGCAGATCGAGCAGACGCGCAGCGAACTCGGCGACACGGTTGAGGAGTTGGCAGGAAAGATGGACGTGAAGGGCCGCGCACGGGCCCGTGCGGCAGACCTCAGGGACAAGGCGGGCGCGATGACCGTCCAGCTGCGCAGCAGCGCGGCGCAGGCCGGTCACACCGTGCACGACAAGGCCACGCAGGCCGGGCATCTGGTCCAGGACCGGGCCACCCAGGCCGGCCACAAGGTGCAGGACCGGACGCAGCGGGCGGGTCGTCTCACCCAGGGCAAGGCCTCGGAGACGAGTGCGGCGCTGGAGCGCAGGGCGGAGCACAGCGTGCCGCAGCCGGCCCGGCCCCTGGTCCTGGCGGCGATACGGCATCCGCGGCCGGTGCTGATCGTCGGCGTGGCGCTGGCCGCGATCGTCGTCGTGTCCTGGCGGTACCCGAAGAAGTAGGCCGCGGTACCCGGAGTACGTGGGCGGCACCCGGAAGCACGGGTGCCGCCCACGTCCGTGCGTGCGGGTGCGCGCCGGACGGCCGCCGCGGTGGCTCACTTCCCGCGGGACGCCCGCAGCCGTGGCGGCCACTTCCGGGTGTCCCGGGGCTCGACATACGGCTCCTCCGTCGGCTCGGCCGTGCCGGAGACGATCGCCCGCTCCCGGGCCAGTTCCGCGTCGAACTCCAGGCCCAGCAGGATCGCCAGGTTCGTCAGCCAGAGCCACACCAGGAACACGATGGCCCCGGCGAGGGTGCCGTACGTCTTGTCGTACGAGCCGAAGTTGGCCGCGTAGAGGGCGAAGCCCCCGGAGGCGGCGAGCCAGACCAGGGTGGCGAGCACACTGCCGGGGGAGATCCAACGGAAGCCGCGGCCACGGACGTTGGGGGCGGCCCAGTACAGCAGCCCGATCATCATGACGACCAGGAACAGCAGCACCGGCCACTTGGCCACGCCCCAGAGCGCGATCGCCGCGTCACCGAACCCCACGGCCCTGCCCGCGCGCTCTGCCAGCGAACCCGTGAACACCACGATCAGCGCGCTCACCGCCAGCATCAGCATCAGCGTCACGGTCAGTGCCAGCCGCAGCGGTGTCAGCTTCCACACCGGGCGCCCCTCGGGAAGGTCGTAGACCGCGTTGGACGTGCGGATGAACGCGGCCACGTAACCGGAGGCGGACCACAGCGCGGCGAGCAGTCCGAGGACCGCCAGGACGCTGCCCGTGCCGCCGCTGTCGCCGAGCTGGACCACCGCGTCCCGCAGGATGTCCCGGGCCGGACCCGGCGCGAGGTCCCCGATGTTGTCCAGGATCCGGTCCGTGGCGCGCTGCCCCACCACGCCCAGCAGGGAGGCCGGCACCAGCAGGGCGGGAAACAGCGACAGGACGCCGTAGTACGTCAACGCCGCCGCGCGATCGGCGAGTTCGTCGTCCAGCTACTCCTTCCCCGTGCGCCGCAGTGCCGCACGCCATGATCGCGCGGGCAACTGGCAGGGGCTGCTGGGCTGCTCGCCGGCCTGCTCGTCCATGTCCTGGCGGGTCTCCCGAAACCCCCTTCCGAACCGCCGACTTGACCTGAATCGCGGTTGAGGTCGGAGAGTGGCGGACGAAGGCAGCGATCAGCGATCCGAGGAGGCCGCGCGCATGACCCGCCGTACCGACACCCATCCCGACCTCACCCGGCCCGAGGTGGGCGCGTCCCTGTTCAGCACCTGGCGGGTGGGCAACCCGCTGCGGCAGCGGCAGACCGTCGACGCCATCGCCGGGGCCTGGGAACGCCGGCCGTGGCCCGCCGACGGGCTGCTCGGCTACCACGTCTACACCGGGCACGACACCGCGAGCCTCCTGCACTACTCGCAGTGGTCCGACGAGCAGGCGTACGAGGCCTTCGCGCGCACCCAGCGGCTGGAGCGCGTAGACGAGATCGACACCGCCGTGCCCCACATCGAGCGGGTGGGGCTCGGCCGCTACCGGCGCTACCGCAGTGTCGTCCGGGAGGGCGACCAGCGGGTTCCGGGCTGCGTGGTGGTCGTGGACATCGAGTTCGAGGGCCCCGACCCGGACCGGCAGCGGGCCTGGGTGGACGCCGTCGTCGACGCACTGGAGAGCGAGCCCGCCCCGCACCCCGGCGGCATCGGCGCCCACTTCCACCTCAGCGCCGACGGCACCCGGGTGCTCAACTACGCCGAGTGGGAGAGCGCCCAGGCCCACCTCGACGCGCTCGCGGCCCCGGGGGACGGGATCGGTTCGGCCTCGGAGCAGTGGGAGCGCGTGCAGACCTGGCCGGGGCTGAAGAGCAGCGTGGTCAGCCGGTACGACCACGCCCTGGGGCTCCTGCCCGGCTGAGCCGACCGTCTGTCCTCTGTCCTCTGTCTTCGAGGTCACCGTCTTCTGTCTTCGGGTTCACCGAAAACTCGAACCGTCTGGACAAAAAAAGTGTTCGGTGAGACGGTGGACCCATGCTGGACGTCACCGTGATCGAGGACCCCGAGGCCGCAGCCGTCTCCCTGGACCCCATACGGGCGAGGCTGCTCGCCGAGCTGGCGGCCGGTCCCGCGTCTGCCGCCATGCTGGCCGGCAAGGTCGGGCTGCCCCGCCAGAAGGTGAACTACCACCTCAAGGCCCTGGAGCAGCACGGCCTGGTCGAGCTCGCGGAAGAGCGCCGCAAGGGCAACGTCACCGAGCGGCTGATGCGGGCGACCGCGGCCTCGTACGTGATCTCGCCGCTCGCCCTCGCCTCCGTGCAGCCCGACCCGGACCGCTTCCGCGACCAGCTCTCCGCGCGCTGGCTGCTGGCGCTGGGCGCCCGTCTCGTGCGGGACGTGGGCCGGCTGATCACCGGAGCCGCGAAGGAGCGCAAGAGGCTCGCGACGTACGCGCTGGACGGCGAGGTGCGTTTCGCCACCGCCGCCGAACGAGCCGCCTTCGTGCAGGAGTTGACGGCCGGCGTCACTGCGCTGATCGGCAAGTACGACGCCCCGGACGCCGACGGCGGCAGGGATCACCGGATCGTGGTGGCCGTCCATCCCACGCTCAAGAAGACCGAGTTGGAGTAGATCATGTCCAAAGAGTTCGAGATCGCGCGCGAGTTCGAGGTCGACGCCACCCCCGAGCAGGTCTGGGAGGCGATCACCACCGGAACCGGCGGCTACCTGTGGCCGATGGAGCCGCCCGAGCCCCGCGTCGGCGGCACCGGCCCCTTCGGGTCCGAGGTCACCGCCTGGGACCCGCCGCACCGCTACACCAACCGCGTCGAGAACGTCGACGGCATCTCCCAGCAGACCCTCAACCAGCTCGACTACACCGTCGAACCCCGCGACGAGGGCCGCCGGGCCTGGGTGCGCTACGTCCACAGCGGGATCTTCGTCGACGACTGGGACAACCAGTACGACGGAGCCGCCAAGCACACCGACTTCTACCTGCACACCCTGCGCGAGTACCTGACCCACTTCGCGCCCCGCCCGGCCGCCTTCGCGACCTTCGACGGACCCGAGGCGTCCAAGGCGCCCGAGGCCCTCGCCGCCGTGGGACGGGCCCTCGGCGTCGGCGAGGACGTGGCCGCGGGCACGCGGGTGACGGTCCACGGCCCGGACACCTTCGAGGCCGTCGTCGACTTCCGCAACCCCTGGTTCATCGGACTGCGCACCGACCGGGGTCTCACCCGGGTCTTCGGGCGCAACCACTGGGGCCACCCGGTCGGCATCTCCCTGCACGACTTCGCCCCCGACTCCGACATCAAGGAGTGCGAGGGCGCGTGGCAGACCTGGCTGAACGGAGTGTTCAACCAGGCCTGACCGGCTGCCGGTTACGGCTTGAAGCGCAGCACCTGCGGGTCGTGGTCGCTGATCTGGTCGTGGAACTCCGAGTTGATGTGCACGCTGTCGTACGCGAGGTCGCAGCCGCGCCGGATCGACGGGCTGACCAGGATCTGGTCCAGGACCTGCTGGTTGCCCTGGTAGTCGTAGGTGTAACGCTCGCTCTTCGGCAGCGACTTGATCGCCGACCAGAGCTCGCCGTCACCCTCCAGGATCTTCGCCGTGTCGGAGAACTCGAAGTCGTTGATGTCACCGAGAGCGACGACGTCCGCGTTCTTCTGGGTGTCGAGGATGTCCTTGACGAAGGCGTTGACCAGGGTCGCCTGCTGGTGGCGCTGGACCTCCGAGCTGCGCGGCGCCGGCTGGGTCGCCGAGGTCAGACCGAAGTCGCCGCCCTTGGAGTTGAAGTGGTTGGCGATCACGAAGACCGTGCGGCCGCGGAAGACGAACTCGCCGGCCAGCGGCTTGCGGCTGGCCTCCCAGGCCGCGTCGGTGGGGGCGATCCGGCCCGGGGAGGCCGTCAGCTGCGCCTTGCCGTGGACCCTGGTGACGCCCACCGCGGTGGTGGCGTCGCCGCCCGCGCGGTCGGTGAAGGAGACCCGCTCGGGGTTGAAGAGGAACACCTGGCGGATGTTGCCGCCCGGCTGGCCGCCGTCGGCGTCGTCGGCCGGGTCGATCGAGCGCCAGTCGTACCGCGGGCCGCCCGCCGCCACGATCGCGTCGATCAGCTTGTTCACCGTGACGTCGGCGGCGGTCGTGCCGTCGTCCTTCGCGCCGGTGTTGTCCTGGATCTCCTCCAGGGACACGATGTCGGGCGACTTCAGGTTGTTCACGATCGCGGAGGCGTGCTCCTCGAAGGTGGCGTCGGACGGGTCGAGGTTCTCGACGTTGTACGTCGCGACCGCGAGCTCCCCGTTCTTCTGCTTCTGCGTGGTCTCCCGCGCCAGACCGGCGCTCTTCAGCGTGCCGATCTCGTTGGCGACCAGGGTGTAGCCGCCGAACTGGTTGTAGTCCAGCGGGCCCGCGGTGGAGCCGGTGAGCACGTCGCCGACGTTCGCGACAGGGAAGGCGGAGGTCGCGCCGAGCGACTGTATCTGCAGCCGGCCGGTGTTCTGCGAACCGTAGGAGCCGTAGAGCGTGCCGCCCCGCCGGGTGGTGTTCTCGCGCGGCTTCACCGTCACCCACAGCTCGGTGTACGGGTCGGTCGCGCCGACCACGCGGGTGTCGGCGACCTGGACGTTCATGCCCTCCAGGGACTCGTAGTAGTCCAGGGCGTACTTCTTCGGCTCCAGCGTCAGGCCGTTGATCGAGTTGCCGGCGGCGGGGTCGCCGGCCGGGACGTACGCGGCCGGCACCGATTTCGCGTCGATCACCGTGGCGGCGGGAACCGCGTTGCCGCTGGAGACGACCGTGACCGTCGGCTTGGTGATCTCGGTCACCGACTGGTTTCCGGACGATGTGCCGCCCGGGACGTACTCCGAGACCGTGCCGGTCACCGTGACGGCGTCACCGACGGCCACCTTCGGGGCGGAGCTGGTGAAGACGAAGACGCCCTCACTGGTGGCCGGGTCGGCATCGGGACTCGGATCCTGGATCCAGAACCCCTTGGAGGAGCCGTACGTGCGCACGCCGGTGACGATTCCGGCCACATCCGTGACCTTCTGACCGGCGTACGGGGACATCCGGGGCGCGCCCTGGATGTCATGGATGCTCACGGCGGCCGCGTGCGCGGGCGAGACGAGGACGACGGTGGAGGCCGCGGAGATCGCGGCGACGGTGAGCGCGGCGAGACGCGCGGACTTCTTGCTCGGCAACGGGGATCCCTCCGGGGACGAACGTAGACGCCGGGACGAGGGTGAACGTGGAACGGTGGGAGCCGCGACCTGTGGGGCGGTGGCGACGCGCGTAGAAATTACAGTGAACAGATGTCCGCCGGATTTCTACGCGCGTCAATCTCCTGCCTGGTCAGCCCAGTTGTCAAGGTTTCAGCCATGTACGGACCCCGTCGGGGAGATGAACCGGGCGGCATGGGTGGATATCCGTCTACGCTGAGCGGCTGAGTGGCACGACGCGTCCGAGGAGAACCAGCCGATGTCAGACAGCTCCCCCCTGCCGCCGGTGCGGCTGCACCCCGAAGCGGAGCTGGCGCGCGACGCCCTGTCCACGCCGCTGCTCGCGCGGGCCGCCCGGCTCGCCCGCTGGGCCGGCGAGGACACGCGGGTCGACGCCGGGGGCGGACTCGTCGAGGAGCAGCTGCCCGCGGCCGCCGCGCACCTCGGACTGACCGGGGACGAGGCCGCGGCCCACGCGAGCGAGGCCTGGCGGGTCGCCGTCGACACCGGACTCGTCGAGATCGTCGACGAGGAGGAGGGCACGGTCGCGACCGGGGAGGACCTGGCCCTGCTGTCCGGCTCCCCGCAGGACGTGCTCGGCGTGTGGCTGACCGCCCTGGAGAAGGCGCTGGCCGACGCGAGCGTGCCGGACCTCGACGACCTGGTCGACGCCATGGACGAGAGCGGCGAGGTCGACTTCGCCTCCCTGGACTGGGACCCGGAGGCCGAGCAGGAGTTCCTCGACGGCGTGCTCGGCAACCTCTACCTCCTCACCGTCAGCGAGGACGGCCCCGGCGACGGACCCGTGCCGCTGCCCGCCCTCGCCGCGTCGATGATCGTGCCGAGCGACATGGGCGAGCCCACCAACGACGTCCTGGAGCAGGTGTCCGACGCGATGATGCGGCTGGACGACCAGTTCCGGATCCTGGAGCCGGTGGGGCTCGTCGAGTACCAGCCGGTCGACGAGGCGCTGATGGCCGACGCCGACGAGGAGCCCGCCGCGGCCGTCGACGAGACCGACGTCTCCCGCTACGGCATGGTCCGCCTGACCCCGCTCGGCCTGTACGGACTGCGGTCGCGGCTGCTGGAGGCGGGCATCCCGGCACCGGCCGTCGGCGACCTCGCCGACAAGGGGGCGGACGCGCTGCTCGACGGGACCGCCGTCTTTCCTCCCTCGGCCGCCCAGGCCGAGACCGAGCAGTGGCTCGACCGGCGCGAACCCCTGGACGCCACGCGGGAGTTGCTGGCGGCGGCCCGGGGGAACGACCCGGGCGCCCCGCTGCGCAGGCTGCGCTGCCAGCAGGCCCTGTCGCTGGTCGGCCCGGTCGCCGAACCGGCGCTGCGGGAGGTCCTCGACGACCCCGAACTGGGAGGACTCGCCCGGGTCTGGCTGGTCGAGCGGGGCTTCGGGGACGTGCCCGCGCCCTCCGAGGACATGGTGTTCTGGCTGACCGTCGACACGGTGGCCGCGCAGCTGGCGGCGGAGGGCAACTCCGAGGAGCTCCAGGGGCTGGTGGAGGGGCTGGCCCAGCAGCACGGCGGCTTCTTCGCGGCGGCCTGGAAGGTCGACCATCCGGCCACGGCGGACGTGCTGGAGGCGATGGGGCGGCTGCACCCCGACAAGAAGGTGGCCAAGGAGGCACGGAAGGCCGCGTTCAAGGCGCGTTCACAGCAGGGGGGCTGAGGTCGTGTCGCGGGTGCGGCGGATCGTGGCTGGTCGCCCCGTCCCCCGCGCCCCTGAAAGCACGCCCGTCAGCCTGTGTTGATTCATCAAAGCTGCTCCGCGGAGTCCTCTCGCAGTTCAACTCGTGTTCAGACATGGGCGAGACGGTTGCGCCGACCCGAGGTCCCCCACCCTCCACGGCGTTCACCCACCGTCTCAGGAGACACCATGTCGCTCACCCGCAGGGACTTTGCCGCGAAGACCGCGCTCACCGGCGCCGGGGTCGCGCTGGCGGGCACCGTCGGCGCCCTCGCCACCGCGCCGAACGCGCTCGCCGCCACCGACGTCGAGAGCGAGGGCGCCGAGTCCGCGGGCGCCCACCACGGCGTCGGCTACGGCCCGCTGATCGCCGACCCCGACGGCCTGCTCGCGCTGCCCGCCGGGTTCTCGTACAAGGTCATCACCTACAGCGGGAAGACCAAGCTGGAGTCGGGCGAGTTCACGCCCTCCAACCACGACGGCACGGCCACCTTCTGCGGTCCCCGCGGTGCGACGCTCCTGGTCAACAACCACGAGCTCAAGGGCCCGCGGGCCAACTGGCCCCACCCCGTGCCGCTCACCGAGGGCCTCGTCTACGACCCCGCCGCCTCCGGTGGCTGCACGGTCGTCGAGGTCCGCCACGGGCATGTCGCCGAGTGGGTCGGCATCGCCGGCACCTCCACCAACTGCGCCGGCGGCACCACCCCGTGGGGCACCTGGCTCACCGGCGAGGAGACCGAGGACAAGGCC
This sequence comes from Streptomyces sp. RP5T, assembly GCF_003933965.1. GTDB lineage: Bacteria > Actinomycetota > Actinomycetes > Streptomycetales > Streptomycetaceae > Streptomyces. Next base: position 2,455 of record NZ_RSAJ01000059.1, on the reverse strand, counting down.
GGCCAGAACGGCATGACCAAGGACCACGGCTACATCTTCGAGGTCGACCCCGAGGACCGCCGCGCCAACCGCGACCCCAAGCCCGTCAAGGCGTTCGGCCGGTACGCCCACGAGGCGGTCGTCATCGACCCCAAGCGTGGCCACGCCTACCTGACCGAGGACGCCTCGGGCCCCAACGGCCTGCTCTTCCGCTGGACCCCGCCGACCGGTTTCCACCACGGCCGCGGCAAGCTGCGCACCCTCGCCGACGACGCGGGCGTCCTGCAGGCCTTCAAGTGCTTCGACTCCGGCGGCAAGTTCGTCGACGACCTCTCCCGCGCCACGAAGATCGGCACGGTGTACGGCGTGGACTGGGTGGACGTCCCCGACCGCGACGCGAGGACGACCTCCGTGCGCAAGCAGTTCACCGACGGCCAGGTCACCCGCGCCCGCAAGCTGGAGGGCATGTGGTGGGGTGACGGCGGCGCGTACGTCGTCTCCTCGTACGCCCGTGAGGAGAGCCCCGTCCAGCACGACGGCCAGGTCTGGTTCTACGACCCCAAGCGCCGCACCCTCACGCTCAAGGTCCTCCTCGGCGTGAACCCGGACCCGTCCGCGGACGGCGCCTTCGACGGCCCCGACAACATCACCGTCTCCCCGTACGGCGGCCTCGTCATCGCCGAGGACGGCGAGGGCGTCCAGCACCTGTTCGGCGCCACCGAGAGCGGCCGCACCTACCCCATCGCCCGCAACGAACTCAACATCGGCACCGAAGAGGAGCCCGAGTACAGCGAGTTCACCGGTGTGACCTTCTCGCCCGACGGAAAGACCCTGTACGCCAACATCCAGACCCCGGGAATCATGCTGGCGATCACGGGGCCGTGGAAGCGGCAGCGTCGCTAGAACAAAGGGTCACTCGTCCGGGTGGGCCCGTGCGAATCGGCTGAAGACTTGGCGTGTTGGACATAGCTTTCCGGCATGTCCAAGTTGTGCGAGCAGTGCGGCGTGCCGGTGAGGAATGCGCGTAGGCGCTACTGCAGTAACCGTTGCAGTCTTCAGGGGGCGGCACGACAGAGGGCTGAATCAAACAAGAAGCCCAAGCCTCAGTGTCCTCAGTGTCCTCAGTGTGGAAGTTCCGTCCTGACGCGTGGAGCGGTCCATTGCGGCCGTACCTGCGCCAATGCGACGCGCAGGCAAGCGGCGGAGGCACGTCGTGGAAAACCCACGCCGTGCCTTCACTGCGGAACCACGGAAAGGCACCCCCGCTCCGCCGGTCCGTATTGCTCCTGGGAGTGTTTCAACAACGACCGCTACGAGCGCACGGGCACTTTCGCGCGTTGGCTGGCGGCGTGGCAGGCAGGTGAGGTCAGCGGCACCAGAGAAGACGGCAAGCCGGATTGGGGAGTGCGTCAGGGGCTTGTTCTCCTCAGAGGGCAGCGTTGCGAGAAGTGCGGGTGGGCCGAAGTCAACCCGGCGTCGGGGCGAGTGCCGTTGCATGTGGACCATATTGGCGGTGACCGGACGAAGAACCGTCCGGAGGACGTGCGTCTGCTGTGTCCGAACTGCCACGCCTTGACGCCCAATTACCAACACCTGAACAACCCGCGCGTGCAACCGGTGCGCCGGAAGCAGAGCCGCCGGTATCAGGAGGTCTGGCTCGAAAACCGCGCCGTCGAGGGTTCCCGTGGTGTTGCTTCGGTGCCGGCCGGAGCCCCGTCGGAGGCCGGAGTACGGCCGACTGATCTGTAAGCGGTGTCTGTCTGCAAGTCCTTGTCTGGTTCCTGACTGACATCTAACATTTCAGTTCATGGAAGCCATCCGGCCGCTCGGCCGCACCCTTCTGCGGGACCGTGCCTACGCGTCCATCCGGGACGCCATCGTGGCCGGGGAGATCGAGCCCGGGGCGGTGGTGCGGGACGCCGAGCTCGCCGAACGGCTCGGGCTGTCCCGGGCGCCGGTGCGCGAGGCCTTCGCGCGGCTGGTCGACGAGGGGCTGCTGGAGAGCAAGCCGCAGAGCTACACCCGGGTGACCCAGGTCGTCGCCGCCGAGGTGCGGGACGCCGCCGCCGTGGTCGGGGCCATGCACGAGCTGGTCACGCGGGTCGCGGTGCCCCGGCTGTTCGCGGCCGACATCGAGCTGATGCGCGCGGCCAACACACGGTTCGCGGCCGCCGTCACCGCCGGTGACGTGGACGAGGCCGTGCGCGCCGACGACGACCTGCACGACGTCCTCGTCCGGGTGAGCGGCAACCGCGCGGCCGCCGCCACCGCCGCCCGCTACACCCCCCTGATCCGCCGGCTGGAGCGCAGACGCTTCGGCGAGGGCGGCGCCTGCCGTTCGGCCGGTCTGCACGACCGGCTGATCGAGGCCTGCGCGGCCGGTGACACGGACGAGGCGGTCCGGGTCACGGCAGAGATCTGGCGGGGTCTGGCCGAACTCGCCGACAGCGACTGAACCCACAGCGCCCCACCCCGG
>NZ_RSAJ01000599.1 GCF_003933965.1 Streptomyces sp. RP5T | reverse complement strand
GGCTGATGTCGGGCAGCACGGTGCGAGGCGCGGGGTTTCGAGTCCTTGTTCCGGCAGCGTGCCCGTCTTGCGTGGCGGCCGTCGGCAGGCCGGGGGCGTGGATGCCGGGCGCCGGCTCTGCAGCGGTCCGGCGGGCTGCGCGGGCCCGCTTGGTGAGGGGCACGTGGCGAAGGGGGGCCGGGTGAGTGTTCGTATCGGTCATGCGCTCGGCTTCGGCCGTGGCCGTCGGCACGCCGGGGGCGTGGATGCCGGGTGCCGGCTTCACAGCGGTCCGGCGGGCTGCGCGAGCCCGGGCGGTGCGCAGCGCGCGGCGGAGGGGGTGGCCCGGTGAAGACGCTTCGTATCGGCAATGCCTCCGGGTTCTACGGTGACCGGTTCGACGCCCTGCGCGAGATGCTCACCGGTGGTGAACTCGACGTCGTCACCGGTGACTATCTCGCCGAGCTGACCATGCTCATCCTGGGCCGGGACCGGCTGAAGGACCCGGAGGCCGGATACGCCCGCACCTTCCTGCGGCAGTTGGAGGAGGGCCTCGGCCTGGCGCGGGAGCGCGGGGTCCGGATCGTCGCGAACGCGGGCGGCCTCAATCCGGCCGGACTCGCCGCACGGATCAGGGAGTTGGCCGGCCGGCTCGGCCTGGACATACGTGTCGCGCATGTCGAGGGCGACGACCTCACCGCCCGCCACCCCGGCAGCCTCGCCGCCCACGCCTACCTCGGCGGCTTCGGCATCGCGGCCTGTCTGCGCGAGGGCGCGGACGTGGTCGTGACCGGGCGGGTGACGGACGCGGCCCTGGTCACCGGGCCCGCCGCCGCCCACTTCGGCTGGGGGCCGGGGGAGTACGACCGCCTCGCGGGAGCGGTCGTCGCCGGGCACGTGCTGGAGTGCGGCACCCAGGCGACCGGCGGCAACTACGCCTTCTTCGCGGAGGGCGGGCACGATCTGCGACGGCCCGGCTTCCCCCTCGCCGAACTCCACGAGGACGGCACCGCCGTGATCACCAAGCACCCCGGCACCGGCGGCTTCGTGGACGTAGGCACCGTCACGGCCCAGCTGCTGTACGAGACCCAGGGCGCCCGGTACGCGGGCCCCGACGTCACCGCCCGCCTCGACACCGTCCGGCTCGCCCAGGACGGCCCCGACCGCGTCCGGATCTCCGGCACACGCGGCGAGGCCCCGCCTCCCACCCTCAAGGTCGGCCTCAACCGCCTCGGCGGCTTCCGCAACGAGGTCGTCTTCGTGCTGACCGGCCTTGACATCGAGGCCAAGGCCGCGCTGGTGCGGGAGCAGCTGGAGCCACAGCTGGCCAAGGTCACCGATGTGCGCTGGGACCTGGCCCGCACGGACCGCCCGGACGCCGGGACCGAGGAGACCGCCAGCGCGCTGCTGCGGCTGGTCGTCCGTGACGCGGACCAGGAGGCGGTGGGGCGGGCGCTCAGCGGGGCCGCCGTGGAACTGGCACTCGCGAGCTACCCCGGCTTCCATGTGCTGGCGCCACCGGGGAAGGGCTCGCCCTATGGGGTCTTCGAGGATGTGTACGTCCCCCATGGGTCCGTGGACCATGTGGCCGTCCTCGATGACGGGCGGCGGATCCCCGTGGCGCCGGCCCAGGAGACCGCCGTACTCGACAGCCCTCCGCGACCCCTGCCCGAGCCCCTGCCGCCCGGCCCGACCCGGCGCGCCCCTCTCGGGCTCGTCGCCGGAGCCCGCAGCGGCGACAAGGGCGGGAACGCCAACGTGGGCGTGTGGGTCCGCACGGACGAGGCCTGGCGGTGGCTCGCACACACCCTCACCGTCGACCGGTTGCGGGAACTCCTCCCGGAGACGGCCGACTTGACCGTCAGCCGGCACGACCTCCCGCACCTGCGCGCCCTGAACTTCGTCGTCGAGGGGATCCTCGGCGAGGGCGTCGCCGCCCAGCACCGCTTCGACCCGCAGGCCAAGGCCCTCGGCGAATGGCTGCGCTCCCGCCACCTGGACATCCCGGAGGCCCTGCTGTGACGATCCTTCAGTCCACCCTCGACACCACCGGCCCCGACTACCGGGACCACCGCGACTCCATGCTCGCCAAGCTCACCGAGCTGGAGGCCGAGCACGCCAAGGCGCTCGCGGGCGGCGGCGAGAAGTACGTCCAACGGCACCGCAAACGCGGCAAGCTGCTCGCGCGCGAGCGCATCGAGCTGCTCCTGGACCCCGACACGCCCTTCCTGGAACTCTCCCCGCTGGCCGCCTGGGGCAGCGACTACACGGTCGGCGCCTCCCTCGTCACCGGCATCGGTGTCGTCGAGGGCGTGGAGTGCCTGATCACCGCCAACGACCCGACCGTGCGCGGCGGCGCGAGCAACCCGTGGTCGCTGAAGAAGGCCCTGCGGGCCAACGACATCGCCCTCGCCAACCGGCTGCCCTGCATCAGCCTGGTGGAGTCCGGCGGCGCGGACCTGCCCTCCCAGAAGGAGATCTTCATCCCGGGCGGGGCCATCTTCCGGGACCTGACGCGGCTGTCCGCGGCCGGGATACCGACCCTCGCCGTCGTCTTCGGCAACTCGACGGCCGGCGGCGCCTACGTCCCCGGCATGTCCGACCACGTGATCATGGTCAAGGAGCGGGCCAAGGTGTTCCTCGGCGGTCCGCCCCTGGTCAAGATGGCCACCGGCGAGGAGAGCGACGACGAGTCCCTCGGCGGTGCCGAGATGCACGCGCGCGTGTCCGGCCTCGCCGACTACTTCGCCGTGGACGAGCGGGACGCCCTCAGGCAGGCCCGCAGGGTCGTGGCCCGCCTCAACCACCGCAAGGCGTACGGTGATCCGGGCCCGGCCGAACCGCCCAAGTACGACCCCGACGAACTGCTGGGCGTCGTCCCCGGCGACCTCAAGGCCCCCTTCGACCCGCGCGAGGTCATCGCCCGGATCGTCGACGCCTCCGACTTCGACGAGTTCAAGCCGCTGTACGGGACGAGCCTGGTGACGGGATGGGCGGCGCTCCACGGCTATCCGGTCGGTGTGCTGGCCAACGCCCAGGGAGTCCTGTTCTCCGCGGAGTCCCAGAAGGCGGCCCAGTTCATCCAGCTCGCCAACCAGCGCGACATCCCGCTGCTCTTCCTGCACAACACCACCGGCTACATGGTCGGCAAGGAGTACGAGCAGGGCGGCATCATCAAGCACGGCGCGATGATGATCAACGCGGTCAGCAACTCCAGGGTCCCGCACCTGTCCGTCCTCATGGGTGCCTCCTACGGCGCCGGCCACTACGGCATGTGCGGCCGGGCCTACGACCCCCGCTTCCTGTTCGCCTGGCCCAGCGCCAAGTCGGCCGTCATGGGCCCCCAGCAGCTCGCCGGCGTGCTCTCCATCGTGGCCCGCCAGTCGGCCGCGGCGAAGGGCCTGCCCTACGACGAGGAGGGCGACGCCGCCCTGCGGGCCATGGTGGAGCAGCAGATCGAGTCCGAGTCGCTGCCCATGTTCCTGTCCGGGCGGCTCTACGACGACGGCGTCATCGACCCCCGCGACACCCGGACAGTCCTCGGCATGTGCCTGTCCGCCATCCACACCGCCCCCTACGAGGGCGCACGCGGCGGCTTCGGCGTCTTCCGGATGTGAGGGAACCCTTCAGTGATCACTTCTGTGCTCGTCGCCAACCGGGGCGAGATCGCCTGCCGGATCTTCCGCACCTGCCATGAGCTGGGCATCCGGACGGTCGCGGTGCACTCGGACCCCGACGCGAACGCCCTGCACACCCGCATGGCGGACGCGGCGGTACGCCTGCCGGGCGCGGCCCCCGCCGACACCTACCTGCGCGCCGACCTGATCGTGAAGGCGGCGCTCGCCTCCGGCGCCGACGCCGTGCACCCCGGCTACGGCTTCCTCTCCGAGAACGCCGACTTCGCCCGGGCCGTCCTGGACGCGGGCCTGGTCTGGATCGGCCCGCCGCCGTCCGCGATCGAGGCGATGGCGTCCAAGACGCGCGCCAAGGAACTGATGGGCCTGGCGCCCCTGCGGGACGTGACACCGGCCGATCTGCCGGTGCTGGTGAAGGCGGCCGCGGGCGGCGGAGGCCGCGGCATGCGGATCGTGCGCCGCACGGAGGACCTGGCGGCCGCCCTGGAGAGCGCACGCGCCGAGGCCGCGAGCGCCTTCGGCGACGGCGAGGTCTTCGTCGAGCCCTACGTCGAGGACGGCCGCCACGTCGAGGTCCAGATCCTCGCCGACACCCACGGCACGGTCTGGGCCCTGGGCACCCGCGACTGCTCCCTCCAGCGCCGCCACCAGAAGGTGATCGAGGAGGCCCCGGCCCCCGGCCTGCCGGAGGACCTCAGGGCGAGGCTGCACGAGCTGGCGGTACGGGCGGCACGCGCGGTGGACTACGTGGGCGCGGGCACCGTCGAGTTCCTGGTCTCCGGCACCGACGCGCACTTCCTGGAGATGAACACCCGCCTCCAGGTCGAACACCCGGTGACGGAGGCGGTGTTCGGCCTCGACCTGGTGGCACAGCAGCTCCGCGTCGCGGAAGGGGCCCCGCTGCCCGACGAGCCCCCACCCGCGCGGGGGCACGCCGTCGAGGCCCGTCTGTACGCCGAGGACCCGTCCCGGGACTGGGCCCCGCAGACCGGCACCCTGCACCGCCTGTCGGTCCCCGCCTCCGTCCGCCTGGACACGGGCTACGAGAGCGGCGACGACGTGGGCGTCCACTACGACCCGATGCTCGCCAAGGTGATCGCCCACGCCCCCACCCGCGCCGAGGCGGTCCGCAAACTGGCCGGAGCCCTGGAGAGGGCCACGATCCACGGCCCCACCACCAACCTGGACCTGCTGCTGAACTCGCTGCGCCACAAGGAGTTCACCACGGCCCGCATGGACACCGGCTTCTACGACCGCCACCTCCCCGACCTCCCCGGGTCCGCCCCGGGCCCGCTCGCCCCCCTCGCGGCGGCCCCCGCG
>NZ_RSAJ01000598.1 GCF_003933965.1 Streptomyces sp. RP5T | reverse complement strand
CCCGTGCACTGGGCCGTCCTCGACGTCGCCGACGGTCCCGGCGCCCGCCCCGACCCGCACTGCCTCGAAGCGGCCGGCCGCCTGCGCAACGCGGGCATCCGCGTCCTCGGCCGCCTCGACGCCCTGTACGGGACCCGCTCCCACGAGACCCGCACCTGCGGCGAGACGGTCTCCGACGCCCAGCGCTACATCGACTGGTACCAGGTCGACGGCTTCCTCCTGGACCGCTGCCCGACCGAACGCGCCGCACTGCCCGGGGTCCGCCGCACCGTCACCACGCTCCGCGCGCTGCGTGACGATGCCCACATCGTCCTCGGCCACGGCGCCCACCCCTACCCGGGCTACGCCGAGAACGCCGACCAGCTGGTCACCTTCTCCGGCCCCTGGAGCGACTACCGCTGGTCGCAGGTGGCCGAGTGGACCGCCGACTACCCGCCCGACCGCTTCTGCCACCTCGTCCACGGTGTGCCCGGCCCGCACCTGGAGGAGGCGCTGCGGATCGCCCGCTGGCAGGGCGCCGCCACGATCTGGTTCACCGACCGCACGGATCGCGGCGGCCGCATCGACCCCTGGGAGACCATGCCCGGCTACTGGGACGAAATCGTCTCGCGGATCGGAACGGGTGTCTCGGAATGAAGAAGCCCATGGCAGTGTTACGAGGAGAACAACCGTAGTGATTGACCGACCAACGGAGTCCCCGTGTCGCTGCCACCCCTGGTCGAGCCAGCCTCTGAGCTCACCGTAGACGAGGTCCGCAGGTACTCCCGCCACCTGATCATCCCCGACGTGGGGATGGACGGGCAGAAGCGGCTGAAGAACGCCAAGGTGCTCTGTGTGGGCGCCGGCGGCCTGGGTTCGCCGGCGCTGATGTACCTGGCCGCGGCGGGCGTCGGCACGCTCGGCATCGTGGAGTTCGACGAGGTCGACGAGTCGAACCTGCAGCGCCAGATCATCCACAGCCAGGCCGACATCGGCCGCTCCAAGGCCGAGTCCGCGCGCGACTCCGTCCTCGGCATCAACCCGTACGTGAACGTGATCCTTCACGAGGAGCGGCTCGAGGCCGACAACGTGATGGACATCTTCAGCCAGTACGACCTGATCGTCGACGGCACCGACAACTTCGCGACCCGCTACCTGGTCAACGACGCGTGCGTGCTGCTCAACAAGCCGTACGTGTGGGGCTCGATCTACCGCTTCGACGGCCAGGCCTCCGTCTTCTGGTCCGAGCACGGTCCCTGCTACCGCTGCCTCTACCCGGAGCCCCCGCCGCCGGGCATGGTCCCCTCCTGCGCCGAGGGCGGCGTGCTGGGCGTGCTGTGCGCGTCCATCGGTTCCATCCAGGTCACCGAGGCCATCAAGGTCCTCACCGGCACGGGTGAGCCCCTGGTCGGCCGTCTGATGATCTACGACGCCCTGGAGATGCAGTACCGCCAGGTCAAGGTCCGCAAGGACCCGAACTGCGCGGTCTGCGGCGAGAACCCGACCGTCACCGAGCTCATCGACTACGAGGCCTTCTGCGGTGTCGTGTCCGAGGAGGCCCAGGAGGCGGCCGCCGGCGCGACGATCACTCCCAAGCAGCTCAAGGAGTGGATCGACGACGGCGAGAACATCGAGATCATCGACGTCCGCGAGATCAACGAGTACGAGATCGTCTCCATCCCGGGCGCCAGGCTGATCCCGAAGAACGAGTTCCTCATGGGCACCGCCCTGGAGGGCCTCCCGCAGGACAAGAAGATCGTCCTGCACTGCAAGACGGGTGTCCGCAGTGCGGAAGTCCTCGCCGTCCTGAAGTCCGCGGGCTTCTCCGACGCCGTGCACGTCGGTGGCGGTGTGATCGGCTGGGTCAACCAGATCGAGCCGCACAAGCCGGTCTACTAGGCGCACGCCTTCCCGGAAGGGGCTCGGCACCTCGTGTGCCGGGCCCCTTTCCGTCACCGGCGCCGGGCGCAGACCTTGCCGTCCTTCGGCACCGTGCCCTTCAGCAGGTACGCGTTCACCGTGGAGTCCACGCAGTCGCTCCCGTTGCCGTACGCCCCGTGTCCCTCGCCCTTCCAGGTGAGCTCCACCCCGACCCCCTTGCCCAGCTCGTCCGCCATCCGCCGGGCGCCCTCGTAGGGGGTCGCCGGGTCGCCCGTGTTGCCGATCACCAGCACCGGTGCCGCACCGGGCGCGCTCACCTCCGGTGTCTCGTACTGCCCGGGGACCGGCCAGTCGTGGCACCAGCCCGCCGCGTCCCAGCCGAGGAAGGGCCCGAACACGGGGGAGATCCTCTCGAACTCGGGCAGCAGCCTCTTCGCCTGCGCGAGTGTGGGCCGCTGCTTGTCGTCCAAGCACGATATGACTCGTTGTGCCTGCGGGAGCAGGCCGTAGCGCCCCGAGGGGTCCCGTTCGTTGTATTCGTCGGCGAGCGCCAGCAGTTCGGAGCCGTCCCCCTGCTCGGCCGTGTCGAGAGCGCTGGTCAGGGACGGCCAGCTGTCCTCGCGGTACAACGGCCAGACGATGCCGGTGAACGCGAGCACCTGGGTCAGCTTCCTGCCGGAGTACGTGTCCAGCGGTTCCGCGTCGATCCGGTCCAGCAGGTTCGTGATCCTCCGGGTGCCCTTCTCGGGGTCCTGGCCGGTGGCGGTGAGGTAGTTGTCGAGCGCGCGTTGGAAGCCCCGGGCCTGGTTCTCGCGGTGCGCCACCGCGTCGGCACTCGGGTCGACGACCGCGTCGAGCACCAGCCGCCCCACGTTCTCCGGGAACAGGTGGGCGTAGACCCCGCCGAGTTCGGTGCCGTACGAGATGCCGAAGTAGTGCAGCTCGGTGTCGCCGAGGACCTGGCGCATCAGGTCCATGTCGCGCGCGGTGTCGGTGGTCGAGACGTGTGCCAGCAGCCGGCCCGCGTCCTTCTCGCAGCCCCGGGCGAAGTCGGTGGCGTCCTTGAGGTACGCGCGTTCCTCGGCCGGGGTGTCCGGGGTGGCGTCCACCGCCTCGGCCGCCTGCGTCTGCCGGTCGCCGCGGCACCGGACGCCCTCGCTGGCGCCGACCCCGCGCGGGTCCCAGCTCACCAGGTCGTACCGCTCGCGCAGCAGGGAAACAGTGGCGGCGTACCCGGGCAGGCCGGCGATGCCCGAAGCGCCGGGGCCGCCGAAGTTGAACAGGAGCGAGCCGATGCGGTCGCCGCCGCGCGCCCGGGAACGGATCAGCGCGAGGTCGATCGTGTCGCCGCCAGGCCTCGACCAGTCGAGCGGCACCTTCAACGTCGCGCACTGCCAGTCGCTGCCGGGCGCGGAGGAGTCCGCGGTGGCCTTGCAGCGCTCCCAGTCGAGCTTCTGCGCAGTGAGCGACGCCGGCAGCGCCTTCGCGCCGGTCGCGGTCGGCCTGGCGCTGCCCGATCGCTTCTCGCCCCCGCCGTCCCCGGACGAACCGCCACTGCATCCGGCCGCCAGCAGCGCGGCCGCGGCGGTCACGGCCGCCCACTGTACGAAACGCCCCATTCCGGTCCCCCTCCCCAGCCGTCCGTGACGGGCCACGAACGTCGGTCCGGCCATGGTAGGCCGATCGCACGACACCCGTCCGCCCCTGTGGATAACCCTCTGACCAGCAGGTTTCAACGGAATGTGGGGCGGCCGTGCGCTACGAGCAGACGGTCCCGGCCGCCGGTACCTTCCCGTTGAGGAGATAGCCGTCCACGGCGTCCCGGACGCACTTGTTCTTGCTGTCGTACGCCCCGTGCCCCTGCCCCTTGTACGTCAGCTCGACGCCGACGCCCGCGCCGAGGGCCTGCACCATCTTCCGCGCGCCCTCGTACGGGGTCGCCGGGTCCCCGGTGTTGCCCACGACCAGGATCGGTGCCGAGCCGGGGGCGCTCACGTCGGGATGGTCGGAGGCTCCCGGCACGGCCCAGTCGGTGCAGGTGACCATCGACCAGGCCATGAAGTCGCCGAACAGCGGCGAGGCGGCACGGAACTCGGGCAGCTTCCGCTCGACCTGCGCGGGGGTGTACCGGGGCTTGTCGTCGGCGCAGTTGATGGAGATGTTGGCCGCGGCGATGTTGCTGTACTCGCCGTTCTCGCTGCGCCCGTTCATCGAGTCGGAGAGCAGCATCAGAACGCTGCCGTCACCGTCGTACGCCTGCTGCAGGCCCTCGGTCAGGTACTCCCAGAAGTCCTTCGAGTACAGGGCCTGTGCGATGCCGTTGGTCGCGGCGGTCTGGGTCAGGACCCGCTGCCCGATGCCGGGGATCGGATTCCGGTCCAGGTCGGCCAGCAGTTTCGCGATGCGGTTCCTGACGTCCTGCGCGGTGTCGCCGACGGGGCAGTCGGTGGGCTGCGAGGTGCAGTTCTCGGCGTAGTTGTCGAGCGCGAGCTGGAAGCCCTCGGCCTGTCCGAGCGACCCCTGTTCGCTGTTCTGCGTCGGGTCGACGACCGCGTCGAAGACCGCGCGGCCCACGCGCTTGGGAAACAGGTGGGCGTAGACGCCGCCGAGTTCGGTGCCGTACGAGATGCCGAAGTAGTACAGCTTGTCGTCGCCCAGGACCTGGCGCATCAGGTCCATGTCGCGGGCGGCGTCCGTCGTGCGCACATGCGGCAGCATCTTCTCGGAGTTGTCCTCGCAGGCCGCGTTGAAGTCCTTGGTGTTGTTCAGCAGCGTGGCGCGTTCGGCGGAGTCGTCGGGGGTCGCGTCCTGCTCGAAGTACACGTCGAGCTGAAGGTCGTTCAGGCACTCCACCGGGGCGCTGCGGCCGACCCCACGGGGGTCGAAGCTCACCAGGTCGTAGCGGGTGCGCAGTTTCGCGTAGTCCGAGCCGAAGGCGGGCAGCGTCGTGACGCCCGAACCGCCGGGGCCGCCGAAGTTGAAGACCAGGGAGCCGATCCGCTTGTCCTCGGCACCGCTGGCCCTGGCCCGGATCAGCGCGATGCCGATCGTGTCGCCCTTGGGCTCGGCCCAGTCGAGGGGGGCTTTGAGGGTGGCGCACTGCCACTC
>NZ_RSAJ01000597.1 GCF_003933965.1 Streptomyces sp. RP5T | reverse complement strand
CGGCTATGTGGTCGGGGAGGGGGGCGATCTCGACGCAGGTGTTTCCATCGCCGCCGTCGGAGTAGGAGGACTTCCGCCAGTTCATCAGAGTTCCTTGGTCAACCGGTGGACGAAGTCCCGCGACGCCACCGGATCCAGTGAGGCCTTCTCCACCCTACGGAGGAGCGTGCGCAGATGCTCCAACTGGGGCTGCGCATCGATGAACGCGGTGCCCGTCGGCGCATCACGCAGCCCGGTGTCCAACTTGGGCACCGGTCCTCCCAGGTACATCATCGAGGCACCGGTACCGCCGAAACCGTCCTGATCGATGGGGATGACGCGTACTGAGGCGTGCCCGGCATCGATCTTCGCCAGGATGAAACGGAGTTGAGCCAGCGAGGCCCGGCGATCGGCCACGCGGACCCGCAGAGCGAACTCGTGGACGATGGTTTCGTACGGGGTCGGAGCGTCCCCCTCGATGACGACGCGCCGCCGCATCCGATGCTCCACACGAGGCGCCACCTCGCTGTCGGGCAGCTCGGGGCGCATATAACCGAACACCGCACGCGCGTAGTCGGCGGTCTGCAACAGTCCCGGCACGTGTGTGATCACGACCTCGCGAAGGAACATCGCGTGGTACTCGACCTCAGCGACGTCCAGGAACACGGGGGGCAGCACGCCTCGGTACTCCTCCCACCACCCTCGCGTGCGGTCGACCGCCATCGCGACCAGAGCGTCGACCAACGCCTCGTCAGCGCAGGCATAGTGAGCTGTCAGACGGCGAACCCGCTCAGCGCTCACCCCTGCGACGCCTGACTCGATCTGACTCATCTGAACCGAGTCCGCCCCGAGCAACTCCGCAGCCTCACGGGCCTTCATGCCTGTGGCCTCCCGCAGTTTGCGCAGCTCAGAACCCAGACGCACCCTGCGAGCGGTGAGATGCCTCTTCGGCGGCACGGCACCTCCCAACTTCCCTGTGGGCATAGCTCGTTCGAGTTCCAGAATACGACAACAACTTGCCCCTCCCTAACTTTAGGAAGTACCGTCGGTGACGCGACGCACACGCTGCGGAACCCCGGGACACCGGAAGCGCACCGCGCCGTCCTGCCATGACGGGCGCGGCACTGCCACCGCCCGCCGACCGCAACCCCCCACGACCCGAACGGAGTTCCCGCATGCCCGAACCCTGGGAGTACGTGCTCCACATCCCCAACGACCCTCGCGCCGTCACCGTCAGCCGCCGGACCCTCCGCCTCATCCTGACGATGCACGGCCTGATCACCCTGGTCGACACCGCGGAGCTGCTCGCCACCGAACTCGTCTCCAACGCCGTGCTGCACACCAAGGGGCCCGCCGCCCTGCGTGTGCGCTGGTCGCCGCCGGGAACGCTCCGCCTCGGCGCGTGGGACGCGGATCCCGAGCCACCCGAGCCACCCGGGGCCCTGGCCCAGCTCACCGACGTCGAGAACGGCCGCGGCCTGGCCCTGGTGCGTGCCTGCGCCGACCTGTGGGGCTGGCAGCCGCTGTCCAGGAACGGCAACCGCGGCAAGTACGTCTGGTGCGAACTGGCCGCCGCGTGAGCCGGCCTCTGCCGTCGCCGAGATCACGCGTGAGGCCCGTACCCGCTGCCTCGCCCTCGGACGCGGAACGCTGGAGGCCGTTGAAGCCATCCGAGCCGAACTCGAGAAGACCACACGACGCGCATGGAAGGCGCTCGTGTCCCCCGTACGCTTCGCCGGTGGTGACAGGTGTCGTCAGCCCGGCGTCACCAGCCGCGCCTCGTACGCGAACACCGCCGCCTGGGTGCGGTCCCTGAGGCCCAGCTTCACCAGGATGCGGCTGACGTGGGTCTTGATCGTCGACTCGGCCACCATCAGGCGCTCGGACATCTCCGAGTTGGACAGGCCCTGGGCGATGAGGATCAGTACTTCCGTCTCCCGGTCGGTGAGGTCGCCGTAGGCCGTGTGGGCCGAGGCCATCAGCCGCGGGGACTCGGAGAGCTTGGAGAACTCCGTGATCAGGCGCCTGGTGACCGACGGGGCCAGGAGGGCCTCCCCGGAGGCCACCACCCTCACCCCCTCGGCGAGCTGGCGGGCCGAGGCGTCCTTGAGGAGGAAGCCCGAGGCTCCCGCCCGCAGGGCCTGGTAGACGTACTCGTCGAGGTCGAAGGTCGTCAAAACCAGGACCTTCGCCGTGCCGTCGGCCGCGACGATCTCCCTGGTCGCCTCGATGCCGTTCAGCTCCGGCATCCGGATGTCCATCAGGACCACGTCGGGGGCGAGTTCACGGACCCGGTCCACCGCCTCGCGGCCGTTGACGGCCTCGCCGACCACCTCGATGTCCGGCATCGCGTTCAGCAGCACCGAGAAGCCCTCGCGGACCATCATCTGGTCGTCCGCGACCAGGACCCGGATCGTCATGCCACACCCTCGTCCCTGAGCGGCACCGGCAGGAACACCGCCACCTCGTACCCGCCCTCGTCCGTGGCGCCCGCCGTCATCTCGCCGTCCAGCATGGAGACCCGCTCCCGCATGCCGGTGATGCCGTGCCCCGCTCCGGGCGAGGGCTTCAGCAGCGACAGCTCGGGCCGCGGGCCGTTGACCACGCGCAGGCCCAGGCCGCCCAGGACATATCCGATCTCGACCCGGGCGCTCGCCCCCGGGGCGTGGCGCAGGGTGTTGCTCAGCGCCTCCTGCACGATCCGGTACGCCGACAGCTCGACGCCCTGCGGGAGTTCGCGCACCGCCCCGGTGACCACCTTGTCGACGCTCAGGCCCGCCTCCCGCACATTGGCTATCAGCCCGTCGAGGTCGGCGAGGGTGGGCTGCGGGGCGTCCGGCGCCTCGTAGTCCTCCGCGCGGACCACGCCGAGGACCCGGCGCAGCTCGGTGAGGGCCGCCACCGCGTTCTCCCGGATGGTGGCGAAGGCCTTCTCCAGCTCCGGGGGTGGGTTCTCCACCCGGTAGGGGGCCGCCTCGGCCTGGATGGCGACGACCGACATGTGGTGGGCGACCACGTCGTGCAGCTCGCGGGCGATGGTGGTGCGCTCCTCCAGGAGGGTGCGGCGGGAGCGCTCGTGGGCGGTCACCGTCTGCTGGGCGGTCACCGTCTGCTGGGCGTCCCGGCGGATGTGCCAGACGGTCACGGCGAGCAGGGCCAGGGCGGAGACGAAGAGCATCTCCACGGTGTTCGAGCGGTAGTAGTGACCGGCGCCGAGGGCCCCCTGCCACAGCACCCCGTAGGCCCCGGTCAGCAGCCACATCCAGGCCGCCGTACGCGGCCTGGTGCGTATCGCCACCACGGTGAGCACCACGAGGTGGCAGGCGAAGCTGCCCGGCAGCCACGGCCAGTCCTGCTGCCAGGAGTTGACGAAGGCCACCGGATAGGTGACCGCGGTCGCGGCCAGCGACAGCCAGAAGGCCATGACCGGCCGCACCATGGTCAGCAGGACCGGGACCAGGGCGCACAGGCCGACGAAGAGGTTGGTGGTCGCACCGCGGCCGCTGTTGTCCGCCCCGATGAGCATCGCGAGCAGACCGGCCGCGGTGATCAGCGCGTGCGGCGTCCAGACCGCGTACTCCCGCGGGCGGCCGTGCAGCAGACGGGGAAGGCCCCTGCCGACGGGGGTCGGAGGCAGCGGACGGTAGGCGAGGGCGTCACTGATCAGGTCGTGCCGCAGGCCGCGCAGGGCCTCCACGGCGGCTCGGAACTCCGGGCTGCGGAACTTGTACGCGTCGTGTCCGCCGCTGCCGTGCGGCGGCGTCATGTGCGTCTCGGTCGTGTCGGTCACGTTCGAAACGGTAGGCGGGCACCGGGGTCCCCGTCGTCACCAGTGAGACGGGTCCTTCGGCGTCCCTCTCAGGTACTACGGGTACCGGAGGACGGCCGGTCAGTAGCCCGAGGGCCGCACCAGCCCCGACTCGTACGCGAACACCGCCGCCTGCGTACGGTCCCTGAGGCCCAGCTTCACCAGGATGCGGCCCACATGCGTCTTCACGGTCTGCTCGGCCACGACGAGCCGCTCGGCGATCTCGGCGTTCGACAGCCCCTGGGCGATCAGCGCGAGGACCTCCGTCTCGCGTTCGGTCAGCTCGCCGACCCGGCTCCTGAGGGGGGCGCGGGGCCGCTTGTCGAGGCGGGAGAACTCGGCGATCAGCCGCCGGGTGATGCCGGGCGCGAGGAGCGCGTCCCCGGCCGCCACCACGCGCACGGCCTCGGCGAGCTGTTCCGCGGAGGCGTCCTTGAGCAGGAACCCGGACGCACCGGCCCGCAGCGCCTCGTAGACGTACTCGTCGAGGTCGAAGGTGGTCAGCACCAGGACCCTGATCTCGGGGCGCTCGCCGGTGATGCGGCGGGTGGCCTCGATGCCGCCCAGCTCGGGCATGCGGATGTCCATCAGGACGACGTCCGGGACGAGTTCGTCGACCTTGGCGATGGCGTCCAGGCCGTCGACCGCCTGCCCGACCACCTCTATGCCGGGCTGGGCGCCCAGCAGCACGCTGAAGCCCTGCCGGACCATCTGCTGGTCGTCGGCGATGAGTACGCGGATGTCTCCGCCCGTGCCGCTCGTCATGCGGTGCCGTCCTTGGAGTCGGTGACCTGGTCGGGGGCGCCCGGGGGTGCCGTCGGAAGATACGCGGCGACCTCGTAGCCGCCGCCGGGCCGAGGGCCGGCCCGAAGGGTGCCGCCGAGCATCGCGGCCCGCTCCCGCATGCCGAGCAGGCCGTGCCCGGCACCCGGGGAGGACGGCACGCTGCGGGTGGGCCGTGAGTTGACGACCCGCACGTCCACGCCGTGCAGGTAGTGGACGAGCGCGACGGAGACGGTCGAGCCGGGCGCGTGGCGCAGGACGTTGCTCAGCGCCTCCTGCACGATCCGGTACGCCGAGAGGTCCACGCCGGACGGCAGCGGCCTGCGGACGCCTCGCACGTCGACCTCGACGGCCAGTCCGGCCGCCCGGGTGTTCTCCACCAGCGCGTCGAGCCGGTCGAGGGTGGGCTGCGGGG
>NZ_RSAJ01000596.1 GCF_003933965.1 Streptomyces sp. RP5T | reverse complement strand
GGCTTCCTCCGCGCCGCCACCCTCCGTGCCGTCCTCGCCCCGGAGTCCCCCCTCGCCGGCACCGCCCAACAGTCCCGCCCGGTCCAGCTGATCGAAGGCCGTCCGTGACGCCCGGTGCCAGCGGATGTCGTCGTCCTCCCGCTCCGGCGCGGGATCCGTGCGCACCCACGGGGTGCCGTCCCCGGTCAGGAAGAGCTGGTCCTGCCGCTCCACGGCCACGTCGCCCCCGGGCGCCGAGTCCGTCTGCGGCCAGCCGCCGACACCCGTCAGCCCCCACGTCACGGTCATCCGCACCGGCGGATAGCGGCCCTCCTCCCAGGTGTCCGACACCCGCTCCGTGCCCGTGTACGTAGGTCGAAGCAGCTGCCACAGGCGAGTGAAGTACGGCTCGTCGGACCGCACGGCCTCCGCCCGGCCGGTGCCACCCGTGACGACCATCGCCAGGTCGGGTCCGTCGGTACCTGCTTCCCGCGCCGTCCGTGTCGCCGCGTCTGCCGCCGGCGCCCCGGCCACCATCACGATCACGGCCACCGGCGCCAGCGCCGATAACGCCCCGCGCGGTCCGCGCCTTGCTGCTGTGCGTCTGCTCCGCACTGTCATCTCCCCCTCGATCGACAAAGCCTCGCTATCTCCAGCTCGCGAGGACCTCCCTTCGTCACACATCGCACTCCCGCCGCGATCCCGGCTCCGTCCCCGAGCCGCTTGTCACTTCTGGTACACCGCCCGGCCCGCCGGGGTTCCCACCCCACGCGCACTATTTCGGGGAACTCCCGGCAGGCCCCTTCGTCGGCCCGCCCAGCGACTTCGCGATCCTCAGCGCCCGCTCCTTCGATGCCACGCCCTCCAGCCGAAGCGTCACGCTCGCCCCGCCGCCGCGATGGATCCACAGCAGCGTCGGCCCGGCGGTCCGCTCCGTGCGGGTGAAGCGGTCACCCTCGTCGTCGACCAGCCACAGACCGAGCACATGCGGGCGCGGGAACCACAGCGCGTAGTCCCGCACCCCGTCGGCCGCGACCCCGCCCAGCGCGATCCACTCCGGCGGTTCGCGCAGGCTCTTGGTGAAAGCGGGGTCGAGGCGCTGCGGGAACTCGTCCAGCCGGACCGTCCGCCCGCCCTCACGCCAGCACAGGCTCACCAGGAACCGCCCCCGCGGCTCGGCCGACACCGTCACCGTGCCCGGAGGGCCGAGCGCCTGCGGCACCAGCGGCTCGAACCCGGCCCGCCGCTCGGCCTGCGCGAGCGACACCGAGCGCCCGCAGCCGGGCACCTCGGCCCCCGGCGAGGGCACCGCCGACGGGTCGTACCGCACCTCGACCCCGCCGAAGTCGAACCAGTCCAGGACCGCCGCCCGTACCGGAGCCGTGAGCGCGAGGACGGTCAGCAGCCCGCACAGTGTCGCGGTCAGCGAACGCCACCGCACCCGTGTCCACCGCCCGACCGCCCGCAACCGGTCTCCCGGACCCGGCGCCCGGTCCACCGGCACCGGCAGCCGCTCGTCGAGTATCTGCTGCAGCACCCGCTCCACCATCGACTCGGATCCGCCCGCGCCCGGCGCGTCCAGCGAGCGCCCGAGTGCCCGCAGCTCCTCGGGCAGCCGGGACGCCCGCTCCCGCCCGCCGTCGCCGGTGCCCTCACCGCCGTAGGACTCACTCACGCTCATCACCCCCTTCCCGGGGCTCGAAGTCGGGCAGCAGCTTGCCGAGCCTGCGCAGGGCGCGGTTCAGCCGGGACTTCACCGTCCCGCGGGGCCAGCCCAGGGCCTGGGCCGTCTCCGACTCGTCCATCTCCAGCAGATAGCGGTAGGTGACGACCAGACGGTGCTCCTCGCTCAGCCTCTCCAGCGCGGCCCCCAGCGCGGCGCGGCGCTCTATCTCCACGGCCGCCATGGCCGGGTCCGCCGATTCCGGTATCAGCGGCTCGGCCTCCGCGAAGGCCGCCTCCCGGCCCGCGAGCGTGCGCTGACGGGCCGCCGTCCGCACTGTGTTCCTCGTCTCATTGGCCACGATCGACATGAACCACGGCTTGAACGCCGAGCCCTCCTTGAAGCGGCCCAGCGAGCAGTACGCCTTGACGAAGGCCTGCTGCACCACGTCCTCCGCGTCCGCACCCGCCCCGAGCGCCGCGGCCGCTCGCATGGCCAGGCCTGTATGGGCCCGCACCAGCTCCGCGTACGCCTCCTGGTCTCCGGCGCGTACGCGTGCGATCACCGCGGCCTCATCGACGATGCGGCCCCCCTCCCGCGTCCTCACACGATGGGTACACCGCCCGGACCGAATCGGTTCCCACCCGTGGCCCATCTGTTTCGGACTGGTTCCGGATCGGCCCCCGACACCTGAGAGAATGGTGAGCATGGCCTCTGACCGACCCCGCGTGCTCTCCGGAATCCAGCCCACCGCAGGCTCGTTCCACCTCGGCAACTACCTCGGCGCCGTCCGCCAGTGGGTGGCCCTGCAGGAGTCCCACGACGCGTTCTACATGGTCGTCGACCTGCACGCGATCACGGTTCCGCAGGACCCGAAGGAGCTCACGGCCAACACCCGCCTGGCCGCCGCCCAGCTCCTCGCCGCGGGCCTCGACCCCGAGCGCTGCACGCTCTTCGTCCAGAGCCACGTCCCCGAGCACGCCCAGCTCGCCTGGGTCATGAACTGCCTCACCGGTTTCGGCGAGGCCAGCCGCATGACCCAGTTCAAGGACAAGTCCGCCCGGCAGGGCGCCGACAGCGCGAGCGTCGGCCTGTTCACGTACCCGATCCTCCAGGTCGCGGACATCCTGCTCTACCAGGCCAACGAGGTCCCGGTGGGCGAGGACCAGCGCCAGCACGTCGAGCTGACCCGCGACCTCGCCACCCGCTTCAACGGCCGCTTCGGCGAGACCTTCACCATCCCCAAGCCGTACATCCTCAAGGAGACGGCGAAGATCTACGACCTCCAGGACCCGTCGATCAAGATGAGCAAGTCGGCGTCCACGCCGAAGGGCCTCATCAACCTCCTCGACGAGCCGAAGGCCACCGCGAAGAAGGTCAAGAGCGCGGTCACGGACACCGACACCGTCATCCGCTACGACACCGAGAACAAGCCGGGCGTCAGCAACCTGCTCACCATCTACTCGACCCTGACCGGCACCGGCATCGCCGAGCTGGAGCAGCAGTACGAGGGCAAGCTCTACGGCGCGCTCAAGACGGACCTCGCCGAGGTCGTCGTCGAGTTCGTCACGCCCTTCCGGGAGAGGACCCAGCAGTACCTGGACGACCCGGAGACGCTGGACTCGATCCTGGCCAAGGGCGCGGAGAAGGCCCGCGCGGTCGCCGCGGAGACGCTCTCCCAGACGTACGAGAAGGTCGGCTTCCTGCCCGCCAAGCACTGATCGCCGTCCCGGCCCTCCGGCCTCGGCCGACGGGCTCCGGGCGTACCACCGCACACCAGCACCACCGGGCAGAGCGCTGCACATCACTATGCCTGCGCCTGCCCACAGCACAGCCGTGGCCGTACAGTCGATAGCCGGACGGCCGGTAACGAATCCGACAGGACGACAGGGACGAACAGGAGACGACGTGGGGACCGTAACGATCGGTGTGTCGATCGCGGTCCCGGAGCCTCACGGCAGCCTGCTCCAGGAGCGGCGCGCGGGCTTCGGCGACGCCGCGGCTCACGGCATCCCCACCCATGTCACCCTGCTGCCGCCCACAGAGGTCGCGGACACCGCGCTGAACGCCATCGAGGCGCACCTCACCGAGGTCGCCGCGGCGGGCCGGCCGTTCCCGATGAAGCTGGCCGGCACCGGCACCTTCCGGCCGCTGTCACCCGTCGTGTTCGTCCAGGTCGCCCAGGGCGCCGAAGCCTGCACCTGGCTCCAGAAGCAGGTACGTGACGCCTCCGGCCCGGTCGCGCGGGAACTCCAGTTCCCGTACCACCCGCACGTCACGGTGGCCCACGGCATCGAGGAGGCGGCCATGGACCGCGCCTTCGAGGAGCTCGCCGACTTCGAGGCCGAGTGGCCGTGCACCGGCTTCGCGCTCTATGAACAGGGCGCCGACGGGGTGTGGCGCAAGCTGCGTGAGTTCACCTTCGGAGGCTCGGTCGTGCCGCCTCAGGCGGGCCATGTGGAGCGCGGCTCCCTGCCCACGAGCCAGCTGTAACTCCTGGTACAGCCGTTGTAACCGCAGTTACAGCGGTCCTGCCTCCGATCACAGCGGTCCTGCCTACGATCACAGCGGCAGCCGCCGGAACACCGCCCGCGGGACGTGCCGCAGCACCGACATCACCACCCGCAGCGCTCCCGGCACCCACACCGTCTCCGAGCGGCGCCGCAGACCCAGTTCGATCGCCGTCGCGACGGCCTCCGGAGTGGTCGCAAGGAGTGCTTCCTCCAGACCGGCAGCCACCCTCGACCGCACGAACCCCGGCCGGACGACCATCACGTGCACGCCCGTGCCGTGCAGGGCATCCCCGAGCCCCTGGGTGAAGACGTCGAGCCCGGCCTTGCTGGAGCCGTAGATGAAGTCGGCGCGGCGGGCGCGCTCACCGGCGACCGAGGAGAGCACGACGAGCGAGCCGTGCCCCTGGGCCTGCAACGCGCGCGCGGACACCAGGCCCGCCGAGACGGCACCCGTGTAGTTGGTCTGCGCCACCCGTACCGCGGCGACCGGCTCGCGCTCGTCGTGGGCCTGGTCGCCGAGGATCCCGAAGGCGAGCAGCACCATGTCGACGTCGCCCTCGGCGAACACCTTGCCGAGCACCGCCTCGTGCGACTCGGGGTCCAGCGCGTCGAAGGCGACGGTGTGGACATCGGCTCCCAGGGTGCGCAGTTCCGCGGCGGCCGACTCCAGGCCGGGGGAGGGGCGCCCCGCCAGCCACACCGTGCGGGTGCGCCGGACGACGAGACGGCGGACGGTGGCCAGCGCGATCCCGGACGTGCCGCCGAGGACGAGCAGGGACTGGGGGATGCCGAAGGCGTCCTTCACGAGCAGCTCCTTGGGAGGGCCTGGGT
>NZ_RSAJ01000595.1 GCF_003933965.1 Streptomyces sp. RP5T | reverse complement strand
CCGTTACTCTGGTCCCCGCGCCAAGGTCACCCGCGGCGCGGGGTGGGTTGCCCGAGCGGCCTAAGGGAACGGTCTTGAAAACCGTCGTGGCGCGAGTCACCGTGGGTTCAAATCCCACACCCACCGCGTGAACGGTATGAGTGAAGGGGCGTCCCTCGGCGGGGCGCCCCTTTTGCGCGCCCGGGGGTGAGGGCCATGTGTGGCTTCCGTGGTGGGACTGGGTAGGGAGCAGGGCATCCCGACCGGTTCTCACGAGGGTGGCGGCGAGCGTGGAGCGTACGACTCGGATCGGAGTCACCGGTCACCGGGACATCCCCGAGCCGGTGTTGGAGTGCGTGAGCGAGGGGATTCTCGACGAGTTCAGGCTCCGGACGGAGGGCGGACCCGTGGAGGCGTTCAGTTCCCTGGCCGCCGGCGCCGATCAGCTCTTCGCCGACCTCGCGGTGCGCAGCGGGATCCCCCTCACCGCGGTGATCCCCGGCACGGACTACGAACGCCACCTGGGCGGACCGGAGACCCGCAGGGCCTTCCGCCGTCTGCTGCACGTCTGCGCCGAGCGGGTCGACCTGCCGGTGGAACGCACACGCGAGGAGGCGTACGCGGCGGCCGGCCGCTGGATCGTGGACCACACGGACCGGCTGGTGGCGGTCTGGGACGGCGAACCGGCGAGGGGCCTCGGCGGCACCGGGGACATCGTGGCGTACGCGAGCCGGGTGGGCGTACCGGTGCGGGTGCTGTGGCGGCCGGGAGCGCGACGCCCCTGAGTCGAGAAAGCCCGCCCCCAGTAATCCCTGGCAGCTCACCCCCCGAACCTCGCCAGCCAGTCCGTGTGCTGCGGCAGCATCAGGTGTTCCGTGTCGGCGACCGCCTGGGGCCAGCGGTCCTCGTTGACGCTCTGGGCCAGGACCGCCCGTTGGGTCTCCAGGCCTTCGCGGACCAGGGCATGGGCGTAGGAGAGGGGATGGTGGCGGCGGGTCTCCAGCCACGCGACGCCGGTCGCGGCGGAGGCGGCGAGCAGACCGCTGAGGTCCCAGCCGGAGGCGATGCCGGCGCTTCTGACCACCGCCGCGGTCAGGGCCAGCAGGGTCAGCAGCGCGGTCAGCGCGGACCAGACGGCGGCGGACCGGCGTGCCTGGACGGCCCGGCCGCCGTACCAGCTGAGTTGGTCGAGGACCCGGTCGCGCAGGTAGATGTCCTTGCGGACGGTGAACGGCTTCTCGCGTACGGCCCGCATGGCGCGGGTGATCTGGGGATGGCGCGGATCGTCGGGTTCGTGGCGACTGGCCGGGTCCCAGAGGGTGTTGCGGACCGGGACGTATCCCGGCATCGACCGCACCGACCCGGCGGCCGGGGTGACGCCGGGTTCGTGGGAGGGCTCCTGCCAGCCGATGCGGCGCAGTCCTCGCAGGTGTTCCTCCAGTTGCTGTTTGAACAGCCCGTCCGGGTCGGGCACCTTGGAGTGGAAGGGACCTCCGTGCACCATGTACTGCCACGCCAGGGACTTGACCGTCTCAGCGGCGTCGCGGTGCGCCTGCCAGTGGGCGCGGGCCCGGCGGCGCTGGATGACGACACCGGTGACGACGGTGAGGCCGTACAGCAGGGCCGACAGGGCCGTGAGGACATGGCTGCCGAAGTGATCGGCCATGGTGGCGAAGACGGTGGCCACCAGCAGCAGCGTCAGCTGGGCCATGGTCGCCCGGAAAGCCTCGCTCTGACGGTTCAGTGCCCACCGGTCGTTGGAGCGGAACAACGGCGGCAGATCGTCGCTTCCTATCGTCGCGCGCGGCCCTGGAACGTTTTGCCCAGGTGTTGATGCCGCCATGGGTCACCTCGCCAAGAAGAGGGGAAGACTCATGGTGACTCGGAGTCGTGCGGGTGCCAACACCGCGTTGTCGAGGGGGCCTTGGTGGGCATCATGGCGAGATCCGGCCGCTGGCCGGGGAGCGCGGTCACGGGTTTCTGGCCGCATGGCGATCAATGTGCTTCCCTGAAGGCAGAACCGCATAACTCTGCCCGCAACTCGGAGTGCTCCGAACCGAGTTGCGGTCCGACGCACGCCCGCAACGACCACATCCACACCGCCCTGCCCGGAACAACCGCCGGGTGTGGCGGTACGAGTGAGCACGGGGGGTTCGTGGAGAAGCCAGCGACCGATGTGGATCTGGGGATGCCGGATCTGGCCGGACAGTCGGAGCGGGATCTCGGTGCCCTGCCCCCCGGCCCACTCGGTCAGACCGTGATGCGAGTCGTGTACGGCCACGGGGACCCGAACGCCACTGCGTCCGCGTTCGATTCAGCGTTGCCGCCGGACACCGCCTCGCACCCGACACGGCTGCGTGCCGGGTCCCGGGAGGTGGCACATGCGGAAGGTACGGCCTTTTCGTGAATGGGTGATCAAGGTCGCTCAGCAGTGCAACCTCGCCTGCGATCACTGCTACGTCTACGAACTTCAGGACTCCAGCTGGCGGCGTAAGCCCGCGGTGATCCCGGAGGAGTCGGTCACCTCCCTCGCCAGGAGGATCGCGGAGCATGCCCGGGCGCACGCCCTGCCCGAGGTCCGCGTCGTCCTGCACGGTGGGGAACCGCTGCTCGCTGGGAAACAGAGAATCGAACGCATCGTGTCGGTCTTGACAGACGAGTTACGCAGCGTCGCCGCCTGTGATATTTCAGTACAGAGCAATGGGACACTCCTCGATCCTGACTGGTTGGATCTGTTCCGCCGGTACGGGGTGTCGGTGGGGGTCAGCCTCGACGGTGACCGCACGGCGAACGATCGTCATCGGCGTTCCAGGAACGGCAGGAGCAGCTACGCCGCCGTTCTGAAGGGGCTGGAACTGTTGAGGCAACCGGAGAACAGAGCGCTGTACAGCGGTCTGCTCTGCACGGTCGACGTCACGTCCGATCCGGTGGCCACGTACGAGGAATTGATCTCCCACCAGCCCCCGATGATCGACTTCCTGCTGCCGCACAGCACCTGGGAGCACCCACCGCCCGGCCGCGACCCCCTGGGGACGGCTTACGCCGACTGGCTGCTGGCGGTCTTCGAGCGCTGGTACAGCGCACCGGTGCAGGAGACGCGGATCCGTCGCTTCGAGGAGATCATGGAGCGCGCGCTCGGCGACCGGATCTCCTCGCGGTCCCCTGAAGCCACGGTCTCCGATTTCATCGTGGTGGAGAGCGACCTGTCCGTGGAGCTCCCGGACAACCTGAAAGCGGCGTACGACGGTGCCGCGGCGACCGGACTGAACCTGCTCGACCACGACTTCGACACGGTGGCCCGGCACCCGAGGGTGGTGACGGCCCGCGGTGCGGGGCGTGCCCCGCTCGCCGCCGACTGCCTCGCCTGTCCCGTGGTCGGTCTGTGCGGCGGGGGGCTGCGGGCGCACCGCTTCCATCCCCGCAACGGATTCGACAACCCCAGCGTCTACTGCGCCGATCTCCGCCTGCTCACCACGCACATCAGGGACCGGGTGGTCGCCGATGTCCGGGAGTGGCTGGGGAGGGCCTCATGACCGAACCCATGGCGTTACGGATGACGGCGGAGGACCTGGGCGCCCTGGCCCGATGCCGTCCTGCCGCCCCGGCGTTGGCGGTGCTCCGCAAAGGGCAGATCAGCCACCGCCTGTTACTTCTGAAGGGCCTGGCCGACGCCGCCCGCCGGACGGTTCCCGGACTCTGGGCGCAGGGCGCGTCCGTCGGCTGGGACCTGTGCGTCCAGGTGTACGCGGCGAATCCACGCGCCCTGGAACAGGTGGTGCTGCACCCGCATGCCGGGGTCTGGCTCAGACGGTGCTTACGCGCCCTGCACGGCACCGGCCCGGACCAGGACCTCGCGGTCGACCTCGTCCGACTGGGGACGTTCGGACACGCCGCCGCGTTACGGGGCGGTCTGCGGCCACGCCTTGCCCTGCCCGCCCACGACGGGCTGCTCTGGCTGCCCACCCTGGGCGGGATCCGGCTCCCGGCGGGCGTGGGAACCGTCCGGCTGGACGGCTGGACAGCGGTGCTCCCGGACGCGGAGGTGGATCTTCGTGGGTACGGACAGCGGGGTGCCCGGGCGCGCCGGCTCCCGCCCCACCGTCTGGCGGTCACTTCGGCAGCGGCCCTGCCCCGGTTGTCCGTGGTGGTGGAGGACGCCGATCCCTACCGGGATGTCCACGGCTTCCCGGTCCAGCCCCGGCAGACGGCGGCGCAACGGGCCGCCTGGCACACGGTGCTGGAACAGGCCTGGAGGCTGCTGACCGACCTGATGCCGGAGCGGGCCGCGGACAGCGCCGCCCTGTGGTCGTCCCTGGTCCCGCTGCGACCCGGTCCGTCCGGGCGGGGGCGCAGCTCGTCCACGCGTGAGGCGTACGGTGCGGTGGCGGTCGCGCCCGGGCAGGATCCGGTGCGGCTGGCCGAGACCGTGCTCCACGAGACGAGCCACATAGCTCTGGCGGCCCTGACCGATCTGGTCGACCTGACCGACCCGGACGACTCGACGCACCACTCGGTGGGCTGGCGCCCCGACCCCCGCCCGCTGAGCGCGGTCCTCACCGGAGCACATGCCCACCTCGGGTTGCTCGACTACTGGGCGCGCGTCTACCACACACTCGACGGCGCACCGGCCCGTGCGGCGGAGGCGCGGCTGCACGAGTGCGGCCGACAAGTGGGCGCGGCCCTCAGGGTTTTGCGGCGTAACAGAGCCGGTCTGACGACCTGGGGTGCCTATTTCGTCGAGTGCATGACCCATGAGGCCCAGTCGCACGGCTTTCAGGTGAAGTCGTCGAAGCCGTCGCAGGCCTTGCGGCCATCGCATGCGATTCACCCGTCCGAGGGTTCGGGGGTCAGGAGATCGCATGCACCTGTACGGGTGGTCCCGAAGGAAGCGGAAGATATTCCTCCTTCGGGGGCCGCCCAGGTCAGGCCCCCGCCTCCGCGATCGACCAACAGTGCGTCAAACAGCGGATCCGCCGTGGTGAAAAGCGGGAGCGGGACGGTCGGTCAAGGGGAGGAG
>NZ_RSAJ01000594.1 GCF_003933965.1 Streptomyces sp. RP5T | reverse complement strand
GGGTCGTCCCGGTCCGCGGGGCGGTACTGGCGGCCGCCGCCGTGACGCTGGGTGCGGCCGGGGCGGGGGCGCTCCTCGGGTCGTACGACGTCGTCCGCTCGGTGCTCGCGGTCGCCGCCGCCGTGGGGACGGCCGAGCTCGTCCTGCGCCACTGCACGCGCCGCTTCGGCGGGGTGACCGGGGACGTGTTCGGCGGGCTGGCGGAGACGGCGGCGACCACCGCGCTCGTGGTGCTGTCACTGAACTTCTAGCAGGCCTCGCGCCACACCCCGAGCTCGTACTTCTTGAGCATCGAACTCAGCCTCAGCCGCCGGGACTCGGCACAGAAGCGGCTGGTGGGGAGTTCGTACTCGACGTGGAAGACCGCCTTGCCGGCCTTGATGAAGGGCCGCATGTCCCCGCACTCGCCGTACTGCGCGCACTGTTCGTTGACCGCGAAGTCGAAGTCCCCCACGAGCTGCGGTATCTGGTCGAGGTCGTTCTTGAGGCCGACCGACATGCCGCGCTCGTGGGCGAGTTCGGCGAGCAGGCGGTTGTAGCGGAGCTGGTCGGCCGCGGTCAGCGGGAAGCCGGTGCGGTTGCGGTAGCCGTCCATGTTGTCCGGCTCCACCGCGTCGAAGCCCTTCTTGCGGCACATGTCGAGGCGGGCCGCCATCAGGGGTTCGAGGACGTCGGTGGCGCGGATGTCGAGCCAGCGCTCGCCCTCCCAGCCGTTGCCGCGCCCGATCACCGACTCGGGGAACTCGTCGGCGTCGGGGCGCCAGTCCTCCCACGCGCCCGTGGAGAGGTAGCAGATGACCTTGCGGCCCTTGGCGTGCAGTGCGGACACCACGGCCGCGGACTGGTCGAAGCCGTCGATGTCGTACACCGGCGCGTCCACGGACGTGTCGACGCGGCCGGTCAGCTGCCACTGCCAGGCGATGCCGGGGCGGGGCCGCCAGCGGGAACCGTCGGGCCCGGCGCCCGGCTCGGCGTCCGGCGTGGTCGAGCAGCCCGTCACGAGGAGGAGCAGGATGACGAGCAGGAGAGGGCGCTTCAAGGGGTGGCTCCAGGGCAGGCGGAAGGATCGGCGGCCGACCCGAGCGTAGGCTCTTCCCGGGTGGTCGCCGACAGGGGTGAAGGCCCCGATCGGGGCCCGTGTTCGGACACGAAATAGGGTCGGCCGTCGGGCCCGGTCGACCCACCCGCTCGACTCACGCAACTTCACATCGGAAGCGAGAATTCACCACCGTGACTGCTCTCACTCTCAGCACCTCCGCGGCGCCCGGCCTGCGGGCCGACGCGATCGTGATCGGTGTCGCCAAGGGCGCGAAGGGCCCGGTCGTCGCACCGGGCGCCGAGGCCGTGGACAAGGCCTACGACGGCAGGCTCGCCGGCGTCCTGGAGACCCTCGGTGCCTCCGGCGCCGAGGGCGAGGTGACGAAACTGCCCGCGCCCTCCGGCGTCAAGGCGCCTCTCGTGGTGGCGGTCGGCCTGGGCGCCGAGCCCGAGAAGGACTCCTCCTTCGCCCCGGAGGCGCTGCGCAAGGCAGCCGGTGTCGCCGCCCGCGCGCTGACCGGCTCGAAGAAGGCCGCGTTCGTGCTGCCGCTGGGCGACGCCGCCGATCTCGGCGCGGTCGCCGAGGGCGTGCTGCTCGGGGCGTACTCCTTCGACGCCTACAAGGAGCACGGCAAGGACCCCAAGGCCAAGAACGGCAAGGCGCCGCTGGCCGAGGCGACGCTGCTGGGCGGCAAGCCCCGAGACGCCGCGTACAAGGCCGCGCTCGCCCGTGCCGTCGCGGTCTCCGAGGAGCTCAACCGCGCGCGCGACCTCATCAACATGCCGCCCAACGACCTGAACCCCGAGGCCTTCGCCGCGGTCGTGCAGGCGGCGGGCAAGGAACACGGCATCAAGGTGCAGGTGCTCGACGTGAAGGCCCTGGAGAAGGGCGGCTACGGCGGCATCCTCGGCGTGGGGGCCGGGTCGGCGTCGGGGCCGCGGCTGGTGAAGCTGTCGTACACCTCGTCCAAGGCGAAGAAGCACCTCGCGCTGGTCGGCAAGGGCATCACGTACGACTCGGGCGGCATCTCGCTGAAGCCGGCGGGCCACAACGAGACGATGAAGTGCGACATGAGCGGGGCGGCGGCGGTGTTCGCGGCCGTGGTCTCGGCCGCGCGGCTGGGTCTCGAGGTCAACGTGACCGGCTGGCTGGCGCTGGCCGAGAACATGCCGTCGGGGTCCGCCACGCGGCCCGGTGACGTGCTGCGGATGTACAGCGGCAAGACGGTGGAGGTGCTCAACACCGACGCCGAGGGCCGGCTGGTGCTCGCGGACGCGCTGTGGGCGGCGTCGGCGGAGAAGCCGGACGCGATCGTGGACGTGGCGACGCTGACCGGGGCGATGATGCTGGCGCTGGGCAGCCGGACCTTCGGGATCATGGCCAACGACGACGCCTTCCGTACGGCGGTGCACGAGGCCGCCGAGGAGGTCGGGGAGCCGGCGTGGCCCATGCCGCTGCCGGAGCACCTGCGCAAGGGGATGGACTCCCCGACCGCCGACATCGCGAACATGGGTGAGCGGATGGGCGGCGGGCTGGTCGCTGGTCTGTTCCTGCGGGAGTTCGTGGGCGAGGGCATCCCGTGGGCGCACCTCGACATCGCGGGACCGGCGTTCAACGACGGCGGGCCGTTCGGGTACACGCCGAAGGGCGGGACGGGGTCCGCGGTCCGTACGCTGGTGCGGCTCGCGGAGCTCACCGCCTCGGGTGACCTGGGCTGATGTCCGCCTAGGAGTTCGGCTCCCGAGGGGCGTGGGCGGCTGCGGGCCGGTTGTGGCCGGTCGCGCAGTTCCCCGCGCCCCTGGGGTGGGTCACCGCGCCCCATGTCCGCCCTGAGCATCGGAGATGGTCGCGCCCGCGCGGCGGAGCCGCAGATCTGCACAGCCCCGCGCCCCTCTGTGGGTCACCGCGACCCCGGTCGGAGTCTCACCGGAGCTTCTCCTCTCATGTGAGCGTGTGGTGTCTCACACCCCGGCCCGGCGTCTCGTTCGGTGCTGACAAGTGCGAAGATGGGGCTCGGCAGGACAGGGCCCCCACCACAGGGCCGAAGAAAGAGCGGCCGGACACCAGCCGCCGCGCGGTCACTGGAGACCGGCGTACGGCGCACATGCATGGAGGACGTGACGTGGCGAACGACGCCAGCACCGTTTTCGACCTAGTGATCCTCGGCGGTGGTAGTGGCGGTTACGCCGCGGCCCTGCGCGGGGCGCAGCTGGGGCTTGACGTCGCCCTGATCGAGAAGGACAAGGTCGGCGGTACCTGCCTGCACCGGGGGTGCATCCCCACCAAGGCCCTGCTGCACGCGGGCGAGATCGCCGACCAGGCCCGCGAGAGCGAGCAGTTCGGTGTGAAGACCACCTTCGAGGGCATCGACATCGCCGGGGTGCACAAGTACAAGGACGGCGTGATCGCCGGTCTGTACAAGGGCCTCCAGGGGCTCGTCGCCTCCCGGAAGGTGCACTACATCGAGGGTGAGGGCCGGCTGTCGTCGCCGACCTCCGTCGATGTCAACGGCCAGCGCATCCAGGGCCGCCACATCCTGCTCGCGACCGGCTCCGTGCCGAAGTCGCTGCCGGGCCTGGAGATCGACGGCAACCGGATCATCTCCTCCGACCACGCCCTCGTCCTGGACCGGGTGCCGAAGTCGGCGATCGTCCTCGGCGGCGGTGTCATCGGCGTCGAGTTCGCCTCCGCCTGGAAGTCCTTCGGGACCGACATCACCATCATCGAGGGCCTCAAGCACCTCGCCCCCCTCGAGGACGAGAACTCCTCCAAGCTTCTTGAGCGCGCGTTCCGCAAGCGCGGCATCAAGTTCAACCTGGGCACCTTCTTCCAGAAGGCCGAGTACACCCAGGACGGTGTCAAGGTCACGCTCGCCGACGGCAAGGAGTTCGAGGCCGAGCTGCTGCTGGTGGCCGTCGGCCGCGGGCCCGTCTCCGCCGGTCTCGGCTACGAGGAGCAGGGCGTCGCGATGGACCGCGGCTACGTCCTGGTCGACGAGTACATGCGCACCAACGTCCCGACCATCTCCGCCGTCGGTGACCTGGTGCCCACGCTCCAGCTCGCGCACGTCGGCTTCGCCGAGGGCATCCTGGTGGCGGAGCGTCTGGCCGGTCTCAAGACCGTCCCGATCGACTACGACGGCGTGCCGCGGGTGACGTACTGCCACCCCGAGGTCGCCTCCGTGGGCATCACCGAGGCCAAGGCCAAGGAGATCTACGGTGCGGACAAGGTCGTCGCTCTGAAGTACAACCTGGCGGGCAACGGCAAGAGCAAGATCCTGAACACCGCGGGCGAGATCAAGCTCGTCCAGGTGAAGGACGGTGCCGTGGTCGGCGTCCACATGGTCGGCGACCGCATGGGCGAGCAGGTCGGCGAGGCCCAGCTGATCTACAACTGGGAAGCGCTGCCGGCCGAGGTCGCCCAGCTCATCCACGCCCACCCGACGCAGAGCGAGGCGCTCGGCGAGGCCCACCTGGCCCTGGCCGGCAAGCCGCTGCACTCGCACGACTGACCCTCGGTCGACGAAGCGACGATCCAGACTTCCGCAATTCGTAAGGAGCAACAGAAACCATGGCGGTTTCCGTAACCCTTCCGGCGCTCGGCGAGAGCGTCACCGAGGGCACCGTCACCCGCTGGCTGAAGGCCGAGGGTGAGCGTGTAGAGGCCGACGAGCCGCTGCTCGAGGTCTCGACCGACAAGGTCGACACCGAGATCCCCTCCCCCGCCGCCGGCGTCCTCGCGTCCATCAAGGTCGCCGAGGACGAGACGGTCGAGGTCGGCGCCGAGCTGGCCGTGATCGACGACGGCACCGGCGCCCCGGCCGCTGCCCCGGCTCCGGCCGCCGAGCCGGTCGCCGAGCCCGCCCCCGAGCCGGCCGCGGCCGCGCCGTCCACCGAGCAGGCCGCCCCGGCGCCCGCTCCCACCGCCGAGGCCGCTTCCGGCGGCGGCTCCGCCGAGGGCACGGACGTCGTCCTGC
>NZ_RSAJ01000593.1 GCF_003933965.1 Streptomyces sp. RP5T | reverse complement strand
CGCATACCGTGAAGCCGCCCCGGGGGCCCGGTCCGGTTTCCAGGCATCCTCCCGCCGCTGCCAGGCGTTCCGTGAGGCCCTTCAGGCCGGTGCCGCCGATGAGCGGGGTGCTCTGCGCCGACGCAGGGTCGGCCGGGGCGTCGTTCCAGGGGAGGGGCGGTTCCGCGGTCGTGCCCCGGCCGTCGTCCCGGACGCGCAGCCGTACCCGTTCCGCCGAGCCCCGTACGGAGATCTCGCAGCGCTGCGCCCCGCTGTGCCGGACCACGTTGGTCACCGCCTCGCGGACCACCCAGCCCAGCAGGACCTCGGTCCGGGCGGTGAGCGGTGGGCCGGAGCGCTGGACGACCGGGACGATGCCCGCGGCGCGCAGCGCCGAGACGGCCCCGTCGAGGTCCGTGCCGAGGCTGCCCTCCCGGTAACCGGTCACCGCCTCGCGGATCTCGGTGAGCGCCTGCCGGCCGACCGACTCGATGTCGCGTACCTGGAGGAGCGCCGCGTCCAGGTCGCGCGGGGCCAGACGCCGGGCAGCCTCCGACTTCACCACGATCACCGACAGCGTGTGCCCGAGCAGATCGTGCAGATCGCGGGAGAACCGCAGCCGCTCCTCCTCGACCGCGCGCCGGGCCAGTTCCTCACGGGCCTCCCGCAACTGCCTTACCGCCTCGGAAAGGGACATGATCGCGGCCGTCACCATCGTGGAGATCCAGGTGGCGTACGCGGTGTCGAGTCCGCCCCAGCCGTCGCGCAGGACGGAGGCCGCCCCGGCGACCACGGTCACGACCGCTCCCACCCACCGCAGGTGCGGCAGCCGCACGACCGCGCCCGTGGCGAGCCCGAACAGGGGGAAGAACAGCAGCCAGTTGCCGCCGTACCCCATCGCCAGACCGCAGGTCACCAGGCCCAGGAGCACCAGCGC
The DNA here is from genome assembly GCF_003933965.1 of Streptomyces sp. RP5T. GTDB lineage: Bacteria > Actinomycetota > Actinomycetes > Streptomycetales > Streptomycetaceae > Streptomyces. The sequence goes on along the minus strand of NZ_RSAJ01000593.1, from coordinate 4,100 downwards.
CACCCGCGTGGAGAGCGCGTTCCGGGTCTCCTCGCGGAAGGCGCGGAAGGCGACGTAGATGTACAGCGAGTTGAAGGTGAGCAGGCCGAGGCCGCCGACCCAGGGGTTCGGGGTCTCGCCCTGGAAGAGGTTGGAGAAGGCGCCCATCCCCAGCAGCAGCCACGGCAGCAGACCGAACCCACTGCCCAGCCCCGCTCGGGTGGGGACCTCCCCGGCGCACTGCGCGGCCCTGTACTCGGCCCTGAGGCGCTGCCTGTTCTCCCGGTAGTACCGCTGGTGCTCCCGCGCCTCGCGGAACTCCGCGCGGATCCCGTCCACGCGGCACGAGAGCTTGTGCGACAAGGACATGACGGTTCCTCCGCTCAGAGGTTCCCGCGCGGCGACGGGACGACAGGACAGCGTACGAAGCGACTCACGACCACGACGTTACGAATTCGGCCCGCCCGCCCGGCAGATGCGCGTGTACGGAATCCGGCAGGACAAATGTCACGGGTGCCGGGACCCGGGCGAGGGGACCGGCCTTACCTGACACACCGTCAGGAGCCTTCACAACTGCGTCGGGCTCGGCTATACAGAGGGCGCCGGACTGGAACGCGTTCTAGATCGGCCCCGCGACGACCTCGGTGCGGCCGACGGTGCGGACGGCCGTACCGAGGTCTTGACCGAGCCCCTGTCAGGAGCCGTATGCCCATCGACGCAGCCAAGGCCCTCGCCGCCGAACCCCGGACCGGCGAGATCTCCTGGAACTCCAAGGACGTCCAGCTCTACCACCTGGGCATCGGGGCGGGCTCGCGTCCCGACAAGGACAGCCCCGCCACCGACCCCGACGAACTGCGCTACACCCTCGAATCCCGGCTGCACGTCCTGCCGAGCTTCGCCACCGTGGCGGGCTCGGGAGCGCCGGGCGTGATCAGCGGTCTGTCCATGCCCGGCATCGAGGTCGATCTCGCCAAGGTCCTGCACGGCGGGCAGTCGCTGCTCGTCCACCGCCCGCTCCCCGCGCAGGGCACCGCGACCGCGACCCACCGCATCGCCGCCATCTATGACAAGGGCAAGGCGGCCGTCCTGGTCCTGCGGACCGAAGTCGCCGACACCGAGGGCCCGTTGTGGACCAACGACGCCCAGATCTTCGTACGGGGGGAGGGCGGCTGGGGCGGCGACCGGGGCCCCTCCGCCCGCCTCGAACCCCCCGCCGGCGAGCCCGACCGGACCGTGGAGCGCCCGATCCGCGAGGACCAGGCCCTGCTCTACCGCCTGTCCGGCGACTGGAACCCGCTGCACGCCGACCCGGAGTTCGCCAAGGTCGCCGGGTTCGAACGGCCCATCCTGCACGGGCTGTGCACCTACGGCATGACCCTCAAGGCGGTCGTCGACACACTGCTCGGCGGGGACGTGACCCGGGTGCGCTCGTACGTCACCCGGTTCGCCGGGGTCGTGTACCCGGGGGAGACCCTGCGGATCCGTATGTGGCACACACCGCGGTCCACCCGGGTCGCCGTCGGTGCCGTGGAGCGCGGCGACGCGCCCGTCCTCGCCGACACCGTCGTCGAACACTCCTGAACTGGAACCCACCACGCCGTACGAGGGGAGCCGCACCATGCGCGCAGCCGTACTGCACGAGATCGGCCAGGAAAAGCTCGAAGTCCACGACGACGTCGAGGCGGTGGGCTTCGGGCCCGGCAGGGTGCGGATCCGGATCAGGGCCACCGGACTGTGCCACTCGGACCTGTCCGCGATGTCCGGGGTCCTCCCCCAGCCGGCGCCCTTCGTGCCCGGCCACGAGGGCGCGGGCGAGATCGTCGAAGTAGGGGAGGGCGTCAGCCACTTGAAGGCGGGCGACCGGGTCGTCGTGTGCTGGCTTCCCGCCTGCGGCGCCTGTCCCGCCTGCAAGCGCGGTCAGACCGAGCTGTGCCTGGCCGGGTTCATGAACGCGGGCACCCCCAACTTCCGTCGCCCCGGCGGCGATGTGTTCGGCTTCGCGGGCACCGGCACCTTCGCCGAGGAGGTCGTCGTCGACGCCGGCTGCGCGGTGCCGATACCCGACGACGTGCCCTTCGACATCGCGGCACTGATCGGCTGCGGGGTCACCACCGGACTCGGGGCCGCCCTCAACACCGCTGACCTGGAGGCCGGTTCGTCGGTCGCCGTCATCGGCTGCGGCGGGGTCGGCATCTCCGCCGTCCAGGGCGCCCGTCTCAAGGGCGCCGCCGAGATCGTCGCGGTGGACCCGGTCGCCGCGCGCCGTGAGGCCGCCCTTCGGTTCGGCGCCACCCGGGCCGTCTCCCCGGACGAACTCGCCGACGCCAAGCAGCAGGTGACCGCCGGCGAGGGCTTCGACTACGTCTTCGAGGTCGTCGGCAGGTCGGCGACCGCCAGGACCGCGTACGAGACGACCCGGCGCGGCGGCACCCTCGTGATCGTCGGCGCGGGCGCCATGGACGACAACCTCCAGCTCAACATGTTCGAGCTGTTCTTCGACGAGAAGCGCATCCTGCCGTCCCTGTACGGCGGCGGGGACGTCCTGCGCTCCTACGAGCGGACCATCGCCCTGTGGCGGGCCGGCCGCGTCGACCTGAACGGCCTGATCACCCACCGGGTGCCCCTGAGCGGGATCAACGAGGCGCTCGACCAGATGCGCACGGGGACCTCACTCCGTACCTGCATCGAGATCTGAGGCCCCCGTATGACACAGCCAGGGGCACGGCCGCTCGAAGGGCTCGCGGCGATCGTCACCGGCGCCGGCCGGGGGCTCGGCCGCGCGGAGGCGCTGGAACTGGCCCGGCTCGGCGCGGCCGTCGTCGTCAACGACTACGGACAACCGGGCCGGGACGGCTCCGGCGAGGCCTCCGCGGGCCCCGCCGAACAGGTCGCCGACGAGATCCGGGCCGCGGGCGGACAGGCCGTCGCCCACACCGGGGACGTGGCCGACCACCAACAGGCCGGCGAACTGACGGAGTTGGCGATCGCCGAGTTCGGCAGGCTCGACATCCTCGTCAACAACGCGGGCATCCTGCGCGACCGCATGGTGTTCTCCATGACCGAGGGCGAGTGGGACGCGGTGATCCGGGTCCATCTCAAGGGCCACTTCAACACCACCCGGTTCGCGGCGGCCCACTGGCGCGAACGGTCCAAGGCGGCGGGCGGGCCGGTGTACGGCCGTATCGTCAACACCTCCTCGGAGGCGTTCCTCGCCGGGTCCGCCGGACAGCCCAACTATGCGGCGGCCAAGGGCGGAATCGTCGGACTCACCACCTCGACGGCCCTCGCCCTCGCCAAGTACGGCGTCACCACGAACGCCATCTGCCCCCGCGCCCGCACCCGGATGACCGAGGACGTCTTCGCCGGCCTCGAACAGCCCGACTCGGGACTCGACCCCCTCGCCCCCGAGCATGTCGCCCCGCTCGTCGGCTACTTGGCCTCGCCCGCCGCCGAGCGTGTCAACGGCCAGCTGCTCGTCGTACACGGAGGGATGGTCGTCGTCGTCGAACGACCGCGGGTGCAGGCCAAGTTCGACAGCAAGCAGGACACCTTCACCTACGACGAACTGGACGCGCTGCTCACCCCGCACTACGCGCGGCGGCCGGCCGGGGAGACCTTCGCGGCGGCCGAAGTGCTCGGCCTCAAACGGGAGTAGACGCGAAACGGCCCCGCCCCCTCACGAGAAGGGCGGGGCCGTGTGTCGTCGTCCGCCTCAGGCCGCGGCCTCGGTCTGCTCGACCGACTTGCGGTGACGGCCACGCGGGGCCGTGTCGCTGTCCTGGACCGAGACCGGACCCCGGTGCTTACCGTGGCCCGTGGACTCCTGGACGTCGGCCGTCGACTGCTTCGTGCTGGCGTCGCTCATGGAAGTAATTCACCCCGTCAACATGATCTTTCTTACAGCGGAGGGAGTTTAACCGGCACACCACGGGGCGAATCCAGGCGGCCGGACCAACCGGCACTACTTCGTTACAAGATTGCCCAACGGGGCTTGCTGCAAGGGCACAGGGCGTGCCACGACAGGCTCCGCGGGGCCCGGTCCGGGCGGCTGTGCGACCGTGCCGCCGCCACCCTGCGAACCCTGCGCAGCCTCTGGACCCGCGTCCCCCGTTCCCTTCGGG
>NZ_RSAJ01000592.1 GCF_003933965.1 Streptomyces sp. RP5T | reverse complement strand
CGTGCCGGCCGCACCGCCGGCGCGGGCGCGGCGGCGGGAGGCGGCTCGGGTGCCGGCGGTGCGGCCGGCACGGGCGGCTCCGCAGGGGCGGGCGGTTCCGCGGGCAGCGCCGGGAGCGGCGGTACGGGCATCGGGGTCGGACAGGGCGACACCCTGCCGGCCGGTTCCTCGCTGCCCAACTGCACGGCGGGCGCGGTCAAGTTGAGCGTACGGAGCCTGAAGAACGCCTACGACCCCGACCAGACCCCCACGCTGCTGCTGACCGCCGTGAACTCCTCCGGCGGTGACTGCAAGGTCGATCTCGGGCCGAAGAACGCGGTGTTGACGATCACTCAGGCCGACGCGGACGACGCGTACTGGTCGTCCGCCGACTGTCCCCGGACCGCGGGCCACCTGGTCTACCGGGTTCCGGCCGGGAGCAGCATTACGTACACCGTGAAGTGGGACCGCAAGCCGAGCGCTCCGCAGTGCGTGACGCCGCCCGCGGGGTCGGCGGGTGCCGGGACGTACCTGGTGGAGGTCAAGACACCCGGGTACGGCACGCTGCAGGCTTCGTTCGTGCTGGAGAACGACTGAACGACTACGGGGTGCCCGCTGACGGTTGTTCGTCGTCTGCGGCACGGTGAGGGCTCGTCGCGCAGTTCCCCGCGCCCCTCGAAGGCTCCTACACGTACCGTTCCAGGATTGAGCTCTCCGCCAGCCTCGACAGGCCCTCGCGGACGCTGCGGGCCCTTGCCTCGCCGACTCCGTCCACGGTCTGGAGGTCGTCGACGCTGGCCGCCAGGAGCTTCTGGAGGCCGCCGAAGTGCTCCACCAGGCGGTCGATGATCGCGCCCGGCAGACGGGGCACCTTGGCCAGGAGGCGGAAGCCGCGCGGGGAGACGCCCGAGTCGATCGCCTCGGGGGAGCCGGTGTAGCCCAGGGCGCGGGCCACGGTGGGGAGTTCGAGGAGCTCCGCGTGGGTCAGGGCGTCCAGTTCGTGCAGCGCCTCGTCGACCGTGCGGGAGCGCTTGGCGGTGGGCTCGGGGACGTAGTCCCGGACCACCAGTTCGCGCTCCGGCTCCACGCCCGCGATCAACTCGTCGAGCTGGAGGGCGAGGAGGCGTCCGTCCGTGCCGAGTTCGACGACGTACTCGGCGATCTCGGTCGCGATCCGGCGGACCATCTCCAGGCGCTGGGCCACCGCCGAGACGTCCCTGACGGTCACGAGGTCCTCGATCTCCAGCGCGGAGAGGGTCCCGGCGACCTCGTCGAGGCGCAGCTTGTAGCGCTCCAGGGTCGCCAGGGCCTGGTTCGCGCGGGACAGGATCGCGGCCGAGTCCTCCAGGACGCGGCGCTGGCCGTCGACGTACAGCGCGATGAGGCGCATCGACTGGGAGACCGAGACGACCGGGAAGCCGACCTGCTTGCTCACCCGGTCCGCGGTGCGGTGCCGGGTGCCCGTCTCCTCCGTCGGGATCGTGGCGTCGGGCACGAACTGCACGCCCGCCCGCAGGATCTTCGACAGGTCGGACGAGAGCACGATGCCGCCGTCCAGCTTGCACAGCTCACGCAGACGCGTGGCCGCGAACTCGACGTCCAGGACGAAACCGCCCGTGCACATCGTCTCCACCGTCTTGTCGAAGCCGAGCACGATGAGTCCGCCGGTGTTGCCGCGCAGCACCCGCTCAAGGCCGTCGCGCAGGGCGGTGCCGGGGGCCACGGCGCTCAGGGAGGCGCGCATCAGGCCATCGGAACCGGCACTCCCACCGGACTTTCCGGGAGCTGCTGCCCGGTCGTTGGCTGCCACTGCTCTCCTCCGGTCGCGGGGTCTTGGGCGCTCCCGTGTCGCACATTCGGTTCGTACGGACGGGCGAGACCAGGGCAAAGTCTACCGGCGGTCCTCCGCGTCCCGTGGGGCCTCTCGCCGACGGGAGCGCGGAAGGACCCTCAGGGCGTCCCCTATGTCCGCCACTTCCAGGACCTTCATACCGGCCGGGATCTTGCCGGGATCGCCCGGTACGAGCGCGTGCGTGAAGCCCAGACGGTGTGCCTCGGAGAGCCTGCGCTGGACGCCCGTGACCCGTCTGACCTCGCCCGCGAGGCCCACTTCGCCGATCGCGACGAGGTTCTTGGGCAGCGGGGTGTCACTCGCCGCCGACGCCAGGGCGAGGGCGACCGCCAGGTCCGCGGCAGGTTCCGAAAGCTTTACCCCGCCGACCGTCGCGGAGTAGATGTCCCGCTTGCCGAGCGCGCTGATCCGGCCGCGCTGCTCCAGGACGGCGAGCATCATCGAGACGCGGGAGGTCTCCAGGCCGGAGGTGGTGCGCCGGGGCGAGGGGATCTGGGAGTCGACGGTGAGCGCCTGCACCTCGGCCACCAGGGGGCGGCGGCCCTCCAGGGTGACGGTGAGACAGGTGCCGGGGACCGGTTCGTCACGACGTGTCAGGAAAAGTCCGCTTGGGTCCGCCAGGCCCGTGATGCCCTCGTCGTGCAGCTCGAAGCAGCCGACCTCGTCGGTGGCGCCGTAGCGGTTCTTGACGCCCCGTACGAGCCTGAGGCGCGCGTGGCGGTCACCCTCGAAGCTCAGGACCACGTCCACCAGGTGCTCCAGCAGGCGGGGGCCGGCGATCGCGCCGTCCTTGGTGACATGGCCCACCAGGAGGGTCGACATCCCGCGCTCCTTGGAGGCCCGGATCAGCGCCCCGGCCACCTCGCGCACCTGGGCCATGCCGCCCGGGGCGCCGTCGATCTCCGGGGAGGCCACCGTCTGCACCGAGTCCAGGATCAGCAGCGACGGCTTCACCGCGTCCAGGTGCCCGAGCACCGCGGACAGGTCGGTCTCGGCGGCGAGATACAGGTGGTCGTCGATCGCGCCGATGCGGTCGGCGCGCAGCCGGACCTGGCTCGCGGACTCCTCACCGGTCACATAGAGCGTGCGGTGCTCGTCGCTCGCCGACTTGGCCGCCACGTCCAGCAGCAGCGTGGACTTGCCGACGCCGGGCTCGCCCGCCAGGAGCACCACCGCGCCGGGCACGAGACCGCCGCCGAGCACCCGGTCCAGCTCGGGCACGCCGGTGGAGCGGGCGGCGGCCTGGCGGCCGTCGACCTGGCCGATGGGCACGGCGGAGGTGGTGACGCGGCCGGGTGCCGTCGTACGCACCGCGGGTGCGCCGTACTCCTCGATCGTCCCCCAGGCCTGGCACTCGGGGCAGCGGCCGAGCCACTTGGCCGTCTGCCAGCCGCACTCGGTGCAGCGGTAGGACGGGCGCTCCTTGGCGGACTTCGTACGGGTGGCCATGCACGAACCGTAACCGCCGCCACTGACAACGCCGCCCCCCGCCCGCGGGACGGCCCGCGCCCCGGCATCCGCCGGCGCCCCCGGCCGAGCATGTGAAGGGGCCATGTATCGGCCACGTCCTGACAGGAACAAGCCATGGAATCGGGGGTTCCTGTCCCCTATTGAGGGATCGTTTCACCCGTACGGAGTAAAACTGTTCAAGGCGCAGGAAGGGGCCATCTTTCGCGCCCTACGGTCCACGGATGATGAGCAGCAGTCCGCAGACCTCGACCCGCACCACCGGCGCGCACCGGGCGCAACGGCAGGAGCGCGACCGCGGTGCGGCGCGCACGCCGGCACAGCGGCCGCCCGCGCGCTACGAGCCGTACCTGGACGGCCTGTTCACCTACTGCATGTCCGTCCTGTGCGATCACGACGCGGCGACCGCCGCCCTCGGTGACGTCCTGGTGTTCGCCGAGAAGCGCGGCGGCCCGGACGCGGCCGGCGACCGCAGGGCCTGGCTGTACGCGCTGGCCCGCTGGGCCTGTCTGCGCAAGCTGGCCGAGGCCAAGCAGAAACGTCAGAGCACCCACGCGGCGGGCCGTCACGGAGCCTCCCCGCCCGCCGAACCCCCGGTCGCCGAGGACGTCCAGGAGGCCCGGCGCCGCGAACTGGCCCTGCTGGCCTGGCCGGAGGCGGCCGGTACGACCCCCGAGCAGCGCGAGGCGCTCGAACTCGCCGTACGCCACCACCTCGCCGCCCACGAGGTCGCCGCCGTCCTCGGCATGGACCTCGCCGGCGCCCGCGAACTGCTCGCCTCCGCCGCCTGCGAGGTCGAGCGCACGCGCGCGGCCCTCGCCGTCGTCGAGACCGGTGACTGCCCGAGCGTGGCGCGGCTCACCGGCGACAGCCAGTTCGTGCTCAGCGCCGCCCTGCGCCGCGAACTCGTGCGCCACGTCGACGACTGTCCGCGCTGCCGTCGCGGTGCCGAGCGCGCGATCCCCGGCCGCTGGCCCGGGGTCATGACCACGCCCGCCGAGCTGCCCGTGCTGGAGGCGCCCCGCGCGGCCCTGCACAGGGCGACGGCGCACCCGCCCCGCGCGCGTGGCGCCGCCGTGCCCCGCTTCGACCGGCGCGGCTTCCCGATGGACCCCAAGGACCGGGCCGCCCGCCGCGACCGCCTGCGCGCGCGTGCCGTCACCACGACCGTCGTCGCCACCGTCGTCGCCGCCCCCGTGCTCGCCCTGTGGGCCGCCTACCGGGGCGGCCCCGGTGAGGAGGCCGACGGCCACGCCACCAGCGCCAGCGGGGCACACGGCCCCGACAGCCTGGACGGCATGGCGGACGGCGGCGGCTACCAGAACGCGGGCAACGCGAGCACGAAACCCGGCAGCCGCTTCACCAAGGACGGCCGGCCCGACGTCTCGGTGGAGGTCGTGAGCGTCTCGGGGGCCGGCCACAAGGGCGCCGGGCACCTCGACGTCGGCGCCGGCCACGACGGCGACACCACGCTGATCACCCTCACCGCGACCGGCGACGCCCCGGTCCGCTGGTCGGCCACCACGGCCGCCACCTGGCTCTACCTGAGCCGCTCCTCGGGAACCCTGAAGCCCGGCGAGTCGCTCACGATCAAGGTGTACGTCGACCATCTGCGCGAGCCCTCCGGCGCCTGGAGCGCGCGCGTGGCGATCGCACCGGCCGGCGCCGTCGTCACCATCAGCGGCTACGGCACGGCCCCCGTGCCGTCCGGCCCCGGCGAGCCGACGACACCCCCGGCC
>NZ_RSAJ01000591.1 GCF_003933965.1 Streptomyces sp. RP5T | reverse complement strand
GTGGAGGCGACCGTGAAGAGGGCGATCACGGCGGCCATGGCGACGGGGGCCCGGGGGTCGCCGGTGACGGACTCGACGACAGCGGCCGTGCCGGTGAGGGCGAGGACGGTGCGGGGGGCGCGGCGGCGGAAGACCAGGGCCGCGGCGGCGAGCGCGATGAGGACGAGGCTGAGGGGGGCCGGGGTGCGGATGCTCCAGCTGACGTCGTGGTTGCCGTGGGCGTCCACGAAGGAGCCGGCCACCATGCAGACGAGGACGCCCGTGGCGAGGACGGCGTCCGCCGCCACGGGGTGTGCTTTGAGGTGGCGGAGTACTCGGTCCCGGGGGGTCACGTCTGCCAACGGTACGGGGTCCTGCGTCGCTTGGACCGGGGGCTGCCTGGACCTTCCGGCTTGCGGCCGGTGGTGGGCGCGCGTCCCTGGGGGCTGCGCCCCCCAGACCCCCGTCGGCCCGAAGGGCCTCGTCCTCAAACGCCGGACGGGCTGTGTGTCCTGAACCGGCGTCCAGGAAGCACCGTCAGCCCGGGATCAAGCCGTCGTCGCTCAGCAGGTCCCGGACCTCCTCCAGGGTGGCGTCCGGGGACGGGAGGATCAGTTCCGAGGGTTCCAGGGAGTCGTCCGGGAGCGGCACGCCCAGTTCCCGGACCCGGGCGAGGAGGGCCTGGAGGGTGCGGCGGAAGCCGGGGCCGTCGCCCTTCTCCACCTCGGCCAACAGTTCGTCGTCGAGCTTGTTCAGGTCGGCGAGGTGGCTCGCGGCCAGCCTCACCTGCCCCTCCCCCATGATCCGTACGATCATGTCGCCCTCCTCGGCGTGGGACCTACTGCTTGTCGAAGCGCGGGGTGTCCTGCGGCTGCTGGGACTGCGACTGGCCGGTGCCGCCCTCGATCGCCTGCTGCTGCGAGGACGAGCCGCCCGCCAGCTCCGCCTTCATGCGCTGCAGTTCCAGCTCTACATCCGTACCACCGGAGAGCCGGTCCAGCTCGGCCTGGATGTCGTCCTTGTGCATGCCCGACTGGTCGTCGAGGGCACCGGAGGCGAGCAGTTCGTCGATCGCGCCGGCCCGGGCCTGGAGCTGGGCGGTCTTGTCCTCGGCCCGCTGAATCGCCAGGCCCACGTCGCCCATCTCCTCCGAGATGCCGGAGAAGGCCTCGCCGATCCGGGTCTGTGCCTGGGCCGCGGTGTAGGTCGCCTTGATGGTCTCCTTCTTGGTGCGGAAGGCGTCCACCTTGGCCTGGAGGCGCTGGGCCGCAAGGGTGAGCTTCTCCTCCTCGCCCTGGAGCGTGGAGTGCTGGGTCTCCAGGTCGGTCACCTGCTGCTGGAGCGCGGCACGGCGGGACAGCGCCTCACGGGCGAGGTCCTCACGGCCGAGCGCGAGCGCCTTGCGGCCCTGGTCCTCCAGCTTCGAGGACTGCGACTGGAGCTGGTTCAGCTGGAGCTCCAGGCGCTTGCGGGAGGTCGCCACGTCGGCCACGCCCCGGCGCACCTTCTGGAGCAGCTCCAGCTGCTTCTGATACGAGTAATCGAGGGTTTCGCGCGGGTCCTCGGCCCGGTCAAGGGCCTTGTTCGCCTTCGCGCGGAAGATCATCCCCATACGCTTCATGACACCGCTCATGGGCTTCGCGCGCCCCCTTCTGACGGACTTCCAGCTCAGCTCTGCGACAGAACCCACAGTACGGGCCCTGCATCCATTGACGCACTGTTCCGGGACGGATGCGCTCATCCCCAAGGACGACTGACCGATCCCCTGCTCCGGCGTGAGGAGTAGGTGACCTTCAGGGTGAGCAAGTCACCGGACGTCCCCTCTGTCCCCCTACATGACGACTGGTGTTGCCGGATCGTTCCCCACCGGGCTGGGGTCCAACCCCGGACACCCCTTACCCTTGGGTTTTGTGTTCCGTAGCCGTGCCACCAAGGAAGAGAAGGCCGCCGTCGCCGACAAGGCGCAGCTGACCGACTCCAAGCAGCCCCGCGACCCGCAGGCCCCCAAGGGCCGGCCCACGCCCAAGCGCAGTGAGGCCCAGTCCCAGCGCCGCAGCGTCGCCAACACGTCGCTGACCCGCAAGGACGCCGCCAAGCGCCAGCGCGAGGAGCGCCGGGCGGCGCTGGAGAGGCAGCGCCAGGCGCTGGCCGGCGGTGACGAGCGGTACCTGCCCGCGCGGGACAAGGGCCCGGTGCGCAGGTTCGCCCGCGACTTCATCGACTCGCGGTTCAACGTGGCGGAGTTCTTCCTGCCGATGGCCGTGGTCATCCTCGTGCTGAGCGTGGTGCAGGTGGGCGCGCTCCAGAGCATCGCGCTGCTGCTGTGGCTCGTCGTGATCGTGCTGATCGTGCTCGACTCGATCCTGACCGGTTTCCGGCTGCGGAAGCGGCTCACCGAGCGCTTCCCGGACCAGAACCGCAAGGGCGCGGTCGCCTACGCCCTGATGCGCTCCCTCCAGATGCGTCGCCTCCGGCTGCCGAAGCCGCAGGTCAAGCGCGGAGAGCGGCCCTGAGTACGACAGCTTTCTCCGGGGGCGCGGCGGATGCCTGGCTGGGCAGGCTGGGTGGGCTGCGGAATGTCGTACGACAGGAGCTGGTGGCCCGGCAGCTCGACGAGCAGATAGTCGGCCGGTACCCGGTCGGGCAGCGGCTGCGGGTGCTCGACGTGGGGATGGGCCAGGGCACGCAGGCGCTGCGGCTGGCCCGGGCCGGTCATCAGGTGACCGGGCTCGAACAGGACGCCACCATGCTCGCGGCGGCCAGGCAGTCCCTGTCCGCCGAGCCCGAGGGCATCCGGGAGCGGATGCGGATCATCGAGGGCGACGGCCGGGACACCGGCGTGCACTTCCTGCCGGGCAGCTTCGACGTGGTGCTGTGCCACGGCGTGCTCATGTACGTCGAGGAGCCGGACCCGCTGCTGGCCGGCCTGGCGCGGATGCTGGCCCCGGGCGGACTGCTGTCGTTGCTCGTGCGCAACGGTGACGCGCTGGCGATGCGGCCGGGACTGGCCGCGGACTGGGCCGGCGCGCTGGACGCCTTCGACTCCACCGCGTACCGCAACCGGCTGGGCCTGGACGTGCGGGCCGACCGGCTGAGCACGCTGACCGCGACGCTCGCCGGTATCGGGGCGCCGCTCCAGGCCTGGTACGGGGTGCGGGTGTTCACGGACACGGCGGCGGACGACACCGCCCTGCCGGCCGACGTGGAGGCGCTGCTGGCCTGCGAGGAGCGGGCCGGGCGGACGGATCCCTACCGCGGCATCGCCGCGCTGCTGCATCTGTGCGGGGTGCGGGGCTGAGCCCGTTCGGGCGAACAGCGCAGGCCCCGGCATCCGCCCCGACGTGAGACTCGGGGCATGAACGCTTCGCGTACCCGTGCTTCGCGGCTGCCGTGGGCGGCGCTCGTGTGTTCCGTCGTGCTCCTGTCCGGGTGCTCCGGGTCCGGGTCCGCCGGCTCCGGTTCCTCCGGGCGCGCGGAGGCCACGGCCACGCAGGCCGTGCAGGCGGTCGCGCCCGCCGCCGACGGCGGCGACCTGCAGCTCGACTACCAGAAGGTGATCAAGGACGTGCTGCCGTCGGTCGTGCAGATCGAGGCCGGCGGCGATCTGGGGTCCGGGGTGGTGTACGACGGCAAGGGGCACATCGTCACCAACGCGCATGTGGTCGGGGACGCGAAGACCCTCAAGGTGACGACGGCGAACAGCGAGAGCCCGCTGACCGCGACGCTCGTGTACTCCTACCCCCAGCAGGATCTCGCCGTCATCAAGCTGGACAAGGTGCCGAACGGGCTGCGGGCGGCGGTCTTCGGGGACTCCGCCAAGGTGCGGGTCGGGCAGATCGTGCTCGCCATGGGGTCGCCGCTCGGGCTGTCGTCCAGCGTGACCCAGGGCATCGTCTCGGCGACCGGACGGACCGTCAGCGAGGGCGGCGGTGACGGCGAGGCCACGACGACGATCCCGAACATGGTGCAGACCTCGGCGGCCATCAACCCGGGCAACAGCGGTGGCGCCCTCGTCGATCTGGACAGTCACGTCATCGGCATTCCGACGCTCGCGGCGATCGACCCCAACCTCGGCAACAGCGCGGCCCCCGGGATCGGGTTCGCGATCCCCGCGTCGATGGTGCGGACGGTCGCCGACCAGATCATCAAGGACGGCAAGGTCACCGACTCGGGCCGGGCCGCGCTCGGCATCGCCGGCCGGACGGTCCTCGACGACAGCCTCCAGCCCGCCGGGGTCGCGGTCGTCCAGGTCAAGAGCGGCGGGGCCGCGGACAAGGCGGGCATCCAGGAGGGTGACGTCATCACGCAGTTGGGCGACACCCCGATCACCACGATCACGTCGCTGGCCGAGGCGCTGGCCGCCGACAAGCCGGGTCAGCGGACCTCGGTGACCTTCACGCGGGACGGCAGCGCGAGGACGGTGGACGTGACGCTGGGCGAGCAGTGAGGGGGACGGGCGAGGACTCCGTCATGGCCCTCGCCCCGCCCTGTCACGCTTCCTCTGCCGCCTTCAGGCTCATCGGACCGTAGATCTCGGTGGCGTCCTCGAACAGCCGCACCTGTTCCGCGCCGCCCGCGAGCAGGGGCTTCCAGTACTCACCGAGCCAGGACTCGGCGTCGCCCTGGGTGGTGAACTCCTCCGGCTCTACGGCTGGCTCGGTCTCCGCGCCGTCGGCCTTCTCGAATCGCCAGGTCCATGTCGCCATGTGAGCCTCCCGTGTTTGATCCGTTACGAAGAGCACCCTAAGCGGTAGTTCGCGGACCGCGGGCCGGTGGGGGTTGCTCGCGCGGTGCCCCGCGCCCCGTGAAAGCGCCTCTGCGCGCGCTGGATCGACAACCACCGGCGAGAATCGGTCTCGTGGAACTGACACTGCTCGGCACCGGCGCCCCCGCCGGCCTCCCCCGGCCCTTCTGCCCCTGCGCCTCCTGCGCCACCGCGCTCGGCGCCGACGCGCGGGCCGCCACCGCCGTGCTCATCGGCGGGACCCTGCTGCTCGACCTGACCCCCGGGGCCGCGTTCGCCGCCGCCCGCGCGGGACATTCACTCGCGGGCGTACGG
>NZ_RSAJ01000590.1 GCF_003933965.1 Streptomyces sp. RP5T | reverse complement strand
GGGGCGTGCCACTCGGCGTCGCCGAAGTCCTGGAGCAGGGCGTCGAGACGGGCGGTCTCGGCGTCGTACGGGGCGGCCCAGCCGGGGATCGGGATGCGCGGCGGGCGCCGGTCGAGACAGCGGTCGAGGACGCGGGTGCGCAGGCCGGGGTCCAGGTCGAGGCTCTCCGGCCGTTGCAGCAGGCCCACCGCGCCGCGCAGCCGCAGCGCCTCCTCGGCGCAGGCGCCGCATGTGCCGAGGTGGTCCTCCACGGCGGCCGTCTCCTCGGCGGAGCACGCGGCGAGCGCCCACGCCCCGAGCAGCGACTTCAGTACGCGGTGCTCCAGGACCAGGGGAGCGGGCGGGTCCGGCTCGTCCAGTGCGGGCAGGGGGCGGCCGGTGTCCTCGACTGAGGCGCGGGGCAGCGGTATGCGGGGCGCCCGGCCCGTGTTGCCAGGACCGCCCGGCCCGCTGGTCCCGTCACCGTCCCGGTCGCTACCGCCACCGTCGCCGCCGTCGCCGTGCCCGGGCTCGTCCTGGTCGTCGTACGCCTCGAAACCGTCCGCTCCGCTCATACCGCGCCCCCGTATCCCGGCGGCGCGCCGGGCGCTCCGGTGTCGTGGGCCGTGGACAGCAGCTGGAGGCCCAGGCGGAGGCGGCGGCGGGCCTCGTCCTCGGTGATGGCGAGGTCGGCGGCGGCCTGGCGGTAGTCGCGGCGCTGGAAGTAGGCCAGCTCCAGGGCGGCCCGCAGCGGGGTGGGCATGGACTGGACGATGTAGTCGGCGCGGGCGGCGACCGAGGCGCGGCGCACCTTGCGCTCCAGGTCCTCGGTGGAGCCCTCGCCGGCCCGGTCGAGCGCGGCGGTCTCGGTGGCGCGCAGCCGCTGCACGGCCAGCCGGTGGGTCAGGCCCGCGACCCAGGAGCGCAGGGGCCCCTGTTTGGGGTCGTAGGTCTCGGGGTGCTCCCAGACGTGGGCGAAGACGTCACGGGTGATGCCGTCGGCGGCGTGCTCATCTCCGAGCACGCGGTGGGCGAGACCGTGCACGAGTGAAGCGAAACGGTCGTAGAGCTCGCCGAGGGCGGCCGCCTCACCGCGGGCGAGTCGCTGCTGCATCTTTCGGTCCCATCGGGGTGGTGCGTCCTTCTTCGTCATGCGGCCCCCTCACCCCTGGAAGTGTCCGGGTCAAGCCTGCGCCGACCGTCTCCTCGAATGTAGTCGGCACCTCCGGCAGCGCACGCCCCTTTGTTCCAATGCGCGCCCCCCGGGGAGCCTCAGGTGGTAGTGGACCTTCCTCTCCTCGGGCACGTGTTGATCAGAACCGATCGAACAGGATCGAAGCCGACTAAAACAAGCCTCTTTCGAACGGTTTCCGTTTTCCGGTCCGTGTTTCAGGGAACGGCCGCTGGGCAGCCACGCTGCAAGGAAGCGTAGGAAAGGCTTCCGTTTGCTTTCCGGCGAATGAAGGGCATGGTGGTGGCGTTCAATGTGACCGGCGACGAGCAGGGCGACTGGACTGTGCTCCGTGTGTCGGGTGAGCTGGACCTGGTGACCTCACCGGTGCTCCGCGCCCGGGTGCACGACGCGGTGGCCGAGGGCCGCCACAGTCTTGTCCTCGACCTCTCCGAGGTCTACTTCTGCGATTCCAGCGGTGTCGGCGTCCTCATCGCCTCCCGCCGCCTGATCCGCTCCTGCCGGGGCGAGCTGCGTCTGATACTCCCGGCCCAGGGTGCCGCCGACGGCTCCCACGTCAACCGGGTCCTCGGCGCGCTGGGCGTCCGCCGGCTGTTCGAGGTCCACCCGGACCTGGACTCGGCGACGGACGAGGAGGCGGGACCACTGTCCGCCTGAGCCCCGCACCGGCAACCCCTTCCGTCCGCACGGGCGTGGCGGGTGTGATCCGGGGCACGTGGACTGCCACATCCTTGTCCCGAATCTCCCCCGGTCCTGGCACAAGCGCCGCCTTCCGGCCCCCCGGGTGCCGCTCGCGTCGTACGCTCCGTGCGAGACGCACCCGACGTGATGTGAGGCGGCCCAGAAGACATGGTCAGCAGCGAGTACGAGCGCAGGATCGCCGACCGGTTCGCCACCTTCGACCAGGACGGCAACGGCTACATCGACCGCGAGGACTTCAACGTGGCGGCCAAGGCGCTGCTCACGGAGTTCGGCGCGGCGGCACGCTCCGACAAGGGACAGGCGCTGTACGTGGGCGCCGAGGCGTTCTGGCAGGGCATGGCCGGGATAGCCGACCGGGACGGCGACCAGCGGATCACCCGCGAGGAGTTCGTGAACGGCGCGCTCAAGCGGCTGCGCGACAACCCGGACCGGTTCGCCGAGATCGCTCGCCCCTTCCTGCACGCGGCGATCGCCGTCGCCGACCAGGACGGGGACGGACGCGCCACCGTCGAGGACACCGCGCGCGTGCTGCGCATCCTGGGCGTCGGCGAGGACGTCGCGCGGGCGGCCGCGGCCACCCTGGACACCGACGGGGACGGCAAGGTCGGCGAGGCCGAGATCGTGCCCGCCTTCGCGCGCTACTTCACCGTCCCCGAATAGCGCTCCCTGAGCTTGTACTTCAGGACCTTGCGCAGGGTCTCGTTGCGCGGAAGGGCGTCCACCACCTCCAGCTGCTCCGGCAGCTTGTGCGGCGAGAGCCCTTCCGCGCGCAGATGGCCGGTCACGACGTCCAGGCTCAACTCGGCCGCGCCCGCGGGCTGTTCCACGACCGCGCACACGCGTTCCCCGCGCTCGGCGTCCGGCAGCCCGATCACCGCCACGTCGCCGACGTCCGGATGCGCGGCCAACAGGTCCTCGATCTCCTTCGCCGAGATGTTCTCGCCCTTGCGGATGATCACGTCCTTGAGCCGGCCGGTGAGCACGAGATGGCCGCTCCCGGTGAGACGGCCGAGGTCACCCGTGCGCAGGTAGCCCTCCTCGTCGAAGGCCGCCGCCGTCTGCGCCGGGTCCAGGTACCCCTGGCACACCGCCTCCCCCTTCAGCCGCACCTCCCCGTCCACGATCCGCACGGACATGCCCTCCGGCGGCCGCCCCTCGGTCGTGGCCAGGTTCTCCGCGGTGTCGTCCGGCGCCCCCATGGTGATCATCGGCACCTCGGTCATGCCGTACCCGTGCGTGAGCTGCACGCCCATCTCCCGTACGACCGCGTGGTAGACCTCCGGCGGCTTGGGGGCCCCGCCGCCGGCGAGCAGCCGGAGCGAGGGAATCACGGGGACACCGGGCTCCTTGCGCTGCTCGGTCAGGAACATCGTGTAGAACGCCGTCGAACCGCCCGCCACCGTGACCCGGTGCCGGCGGTACTCGTCCAGCGCGTCCGGCAGGGCGAACTGCTCGAACATCACCGCGGGGAAGCCGTACAGCAGCAGCATCACGGTGTAGTCGGGGCCCGCGATGTGCGCGTACGGGAAGGCCATCGAGCCCACGTCGTCGGCCGTCAGGCGCAGTGCGTGCGCGAGGCAGGAGCCGCCCGCGATCAGCGAACGGTCGGTGTGGAGCACGCCCTTGGGGTCGGAGGTGGTGCCCGAGGTCCAGTAGATCCACCGCACGGAGGTGCCGTCGGCGGGCGGGGCGGGCAGGACGGCCGGGTCGCCGTCCGGGAGGTCGTCGTACGCCTCGAAGACGCCCTTGGCGCCGAGCCGCCGGGCCATCTCGGTGTGGTCGAAGCCCCGCCAGACGCCCGGTACCGCGAAGAACTCCGCCTTCGACTCCCTGAGGGCGAAGCCCACCTCGCGGTCCCGGTAGAAGGGGATGACCGGCGACTGCACGGCGCCCAGGCGCGCCAGGGCGAAGGAGAGCAGGGCCGTCTCGATGCGGGTGGGCAGCTGCCAGGCGACGACCGTGCCGGGTCGTACGCCCCGGTCGTGCAGGCCGGCCGCCACGCGCTCGGCACGCGCGCGCAGCTCGCCGAAGGTGAGCGTGCGGTCGCCCTGGAGGAGGACGGGGCGGTCGGGGGTCAGGTCGGCGCGGCGGGCGACCAGATCCCACAGGGTGCGGGACGCGCTGAGCGCGTGGGCGGTGTCGGTCACGGCAGCCCCCTTGTGGCACGACGGAACTGACGGCTCGTCAGATCGTGGGCAGAGCGTAGAGCGCGACGCCTTGTCGGTCCAGGGGTGCGGGACTTAGCCTGCCAGGATCTGACGGTTCATCAGATAGGGGCGGCTGTCATGGACCTCGCGTACACGCCGGAGGAGGAGGAGTTCCGGGCGCGGCTGCGCGAGTGGCTCGCCAAGGCGCTCCCCGCGCTGCCCCCGAAGCCGTCCCCGCGGGACTGGCCCGGACGCAGGGCGTACGACCTCGGCTGGCAGCGCATGCTCCACGACGCCGGGTACGCGCACGTGCACTGGGACGCCTCGCCCACCACCCGGCTGATCTTCCTGGAGGAGACCGAGGCCGCGGGCGCGCCCTATGTCGGCGCCGGATTCGTCGGACTGCTCCACGCCGGTCCCACGATCGCCGCAGAGGGGACGCCCGAGCAGTGCGACCGCTGGCTGCCGCCGATCCTGCGGGGCGAGGAGGTCTGGTGCCAGGGGTTCAGCGAGCCGGACGCCGGGAGCGACCTCGCGTCCTTGCGCACCCGGGCCCGCAGGGACGGCGACGACTATGTCGTGACCGGCTCCAAGATCTGGACCTCGCACGCCGAAGTCGCCGACTGGTGCGAGCTGTTGGTGCGGACGGACCCGGCCGCTCCCCAGCACCGCGGGATCACCTGGCTGGCGATGCCGATGTCCGCTCCCGGTGTCGAGGTGCGGCCCCTGCGCACGCTCGCCGGATCCACCGAGTTCGCCGAGGTGTTCCTCGACGAGGTGCGGGTGCCGGTGGCGAACCGGGTGGGGGAGGAGAACGACGGCTGGCGCGTGACCATGGTGACGCTGTCCTTCGAACGCGGGACCGCCTTCGTGGGCGAGGTCGTCGCGTGCCGGCGGGTGCTGGGTGAACTCGCCCGTACGGCCAGGGAGAACGGACGCTGGGACGATCCCGTGCTGCGGCGCGGGCTCGGGCGGCTGAACGCGGAGTTCCGGGCACTGTGGCGGCTCACCCAGTGGAACGTGAGCGAGGCGGAGGCGAGC
>NZ_RSAJ01000058.1 GCF_003933965.1 Streptomyces sp. RP5T | reverse complement strand
GCACATGGCCGGAGGTGTCCGGCACCGGCCCCGGCCCCGGAGAGTGCTGCGGGGCGGGCGGCACCTGGGAGTGCGGCGGCGTCGGCGGTACGGCGGCCGGGACGAAGCCCGGTGCCGACGGCGGTGGGGGCACCGGGGCGGAGCCCTGGTGCGCACCCGGGTGATGCCCTCCCGGGTGATGTGCGGCCGGCGACCAGCCGGCGGCCGGTCCGTGCCCCGGCTGATGGGGCGGCGGCAGCGGAGAACCCACTGCGTGCTGCATCCGGTGCCACTCCGTCTCGTCTTTTTCGGCTCGCTCGCCCCGGGGCACTCGCGTCACGGTCGAACGTCCGGGCGGGCACGGCCCGAAGACCCTGCCCGCTCGTACCGTCGTCTGCGACGCGCCCTCCGGCTCACTCGCGTCAGGCTGATCGGCGCTGGTTACGGGGTGGTGCATACCCCGTTCGCCCTCGAACGGTACCGCCCCCGGCCCACGTTTGGTGAAACGGCCGGGGGCGCCCCGAAGTGCCCCTGGCGCAAGGCGAATCAGGCGGAACGCCCGTCGCGGGACTTACTGGCCGACCTCGCCGTACGCGGCGAGCAGAACGGCCGGGTCGGGGCCCTCCAGGACGGTGGGCTTGCCCAGTCCGTCGAGGACGATGAACCGCAGCAGGTTGCCGCGGGACTTCTTGTCGACCTTCATGGTCTCCAGGAGCTTGGGCCACTGGTCGTAGCGGTAGTGCAGCGGCAGGCCGACCGACTCCAGGACCGTACGGTGGCGGTCGGCGGTCGCGTCGTCCAACCGCCCTGCCAGACGGCCCAGTTCGGCGGCGAAGTGCATGCCCACGGCGACCGCGGCGCCGTGCCGCCACTTGTACCGCTCGTTCTTCTCGATGGCATGGGCGAGCGTGTGGCCGTAGTTGAGGATCTCCCTGAGGCCCGACTCCTTGAGGTCGGAGGAGACCACCTCGGCCTTGACCCGGATCGAGCGCTCGATGAGCTCGGCGGTGTGCGGGCCCGCCGGGGTGCGCGCGGCCTCCGGGTCGGACTCGATGAGCTCCAGGATCTGCGGGTCGGCGATGAAGCCGGCTTTGATGATCTCGGCGAGCCCGGAGACGTAGTCGTTGACCGGCAGGGAGTCGAGTGCGGCCAGGTCGCACAGGACGCCGGCGGGCGGGTGGAAAGCGCCGACCAGGTTCTTGCCCTCGGCGGTGTTGATGCCGGTCTTGCCGCCGACCGCGGCGTCGACCATGGCCAGCACGGTGGTCGGGATCGCGATCCAGCGCACCCCGCGCAGCCAGGTCGCGGCCACGAACCCGGCCAGGTCGGTGGTCGCACCGCCGCCGACGCCGACCACGACGTCGGAGCGGGTGAAGCCGGACTGGCCCAGTGCCTTCCAGCAGTAGGCGGCGACCTCGGCGGTCTTGGCCTCCTCGGCGTTGGGGACCTGGATGGCGACGGCCTCGAAGCCCTGCTCGGCGAGGTCGGCGCGCAGCGCGTCCCCGGTGTCGGCGAGCGCCTCGGGGTGGACGACGGCGACCCGCTGGGCCTTCTCCCCCACCAACGAGCCCAGCTCACCCAGGAGTTGACGTCCCACCAGGACCTCGTACGGCTCGCTGCCCGCGGTGCCGCCGACCTGGATGCGCGTCACTGCCTCGCTCATGCTTCCTTCAACTCCAGTGCGTCCAGCGCGATTTCGGTGACTTCTTCGGGGGTGCGGCCGTCCGTGGCCACGACCGTCGTGGCCACCTCCTCGTACAGGTGGCGGCGGGCCTCCATGAGCTCGCGCCACTGCTTGCGCGGGTTGACCGCGAGCAGCGGACGCGCGGCGTTCAGGCCGGTGCGCTTGACCGCCTCCTCGACGTCCATGGAGAGGTAGACGACCCGCAGGCCGGCCAGCGACGCGCGGGTGCCGGCGTCCAGGACGGCACCGCCGCCGAGCGCGAGGACCCCCTCGTGCGAGGCCAGCGCGCGGGCCACCGCCTGCTTCTCGATCGCCCGGAAGGCCGTCTCGCCCTCGTCGACGAAGATCTCCGCGATCGCGCGGCCCTGCTCGGCGACGATGTCGTCGTCGGAGTCCCGGTACCCCACCCCGAGCCGTTCGGCCAGCAGCCGTCCGACGGTGGACTTGCCCACACCCATCGGACCGACGAGGACGACCACAGGGCTCATCGGATGGCCAGGTTGTCGAGGTAGGACCGCACGTTGCGGCGGGTCTCGGGGACGCTGTCGCCGCCGAACTTCTCCGCCACCGCGTCCGCCAGGACCAGCGCGACCATCGCCTCGGCGACGATGCCGGCGGCCGGGACCGCGGACACGTCGGAGCGCTGGTGGTGGGCCTGTGCGGCCTCGCCGGTGGTGACGTCCACGGTCTGCAGGGCCCGCGGGACGGTGGCGATGGGCTTCATCGCGGCCCGCACCCGCAGGAGCTCACCCGTGCTCAGGCCGCCCTCGGTACCGCCGGAGCGGCCGGAGACGCGCCGGATGCCCTCGGGGGTGTTCACGATCTCGTCGTGCGCCTTGGAGCCCGGCACCCGCGCCAGTTCGAAACCGTCGCCGAGCTCGACGCCCTTGATCGCCTGGATGCCCATCAGCGCTCCCGCGAGGCGGGCGTCCAGCTTGCGGTCCCAGTGCACGTGCGAGCCCAGGCCGACCGGCACGCCGTACGCCAGGATCTCCACGACCCCGCCGAGGGTGTCGCCGTCCTTGTGGGCCTGGTCGACCTCGGCCACCATCGCCTTCGAGGTGTCCGCGTCCAGGCAGCGCAGCGGGTCGGCGTCCAGCTTCTCGACGTCGGCCGGAGTCGGGTACACCCCGGCGGGGGCCTTGACCGAGCACAGCTCGACGACATGGCTGACGATCTCGATGCCGGTCGTCTCCTTCAGGTACGACCGGGCCACCGCGCCCAGCGCCACCCGGGCCGCCGTCTCCCGCGCGGAGGCGCGCTCCAGGATCGGCCGGGCCTCGTCGAAGCCGTACTTCTGCATGCCCGCGAGGTCGGCGTGGCCGGGGCGCGGGCGGGTCAGCGGGGCGTTGCGCGCGAGGCCCGCCAGGATCTCCGGGTCGATCGGGTCGGCCGACATGACCTGCTCCCACTTCGGCCACTCGGTGTTGCCCACCATGATCGCGACCGGGGAACCGAGCGAGAGACCGTGCCGGACACCGCCGAGGAAGGTGACCTGGTCCTGCTCGAACTTCATCCGGGCACCGCGGCCGTAGCCCAGCCGACGCCTCGCCAGGTGGTCCGCCACCAGCTCCGTGGTGATCGGCACGCCGGCGGGAAGGCCCTCCAGCGTCGCCACGAGTGCGGGACCGTGGGACTCCCCCGCGGTCAGCCAGCGCAACCTGCTCAACGGTGCTCCTCAGTGCTCGCGCCCTGGTACTGCCCTGCTTACGCGCGTCCTCGCGTACGGCAACGGCGCGACCAGGTGCGCGGCCCCGGCCCGCCACCTCCGATCCTCCCACGTTCGGCGGCGACGGCCGGTCACAGGTCCAGCAGACGGACGTCAGGGGCCCGGCGGGCGGTCACGCCATCCGCTGCGCCGCGCTCTTGATCGCCTCCCGGACGCGGAAGTACGTGCCGCACCGGCAGACGTCGGCGATCGCGTCGATGTCGGCGTCCGTGGGGTTCGTGGTGCGCTTGAGCAGGGCCACGGCGGCCATGATCTGTCCGGGCCGGCGGCAGGCGTGCCAGTACAGCGCTCTCACGCGACCCTCACGCACCACTGCTTCACCACGCGTCAGCGTGCGGCCAGCGCGTGCTCGCCCGCCTTGCGCATGGCGTCCACGGGCGCGGGCCGGAGGCCCGTCATCTGCTCGACCTGGAGCACCGCCTGGTGCACCAGCAGGTCGAGGCCGCTGATCACGGCTCCGCCGGTCATCGACCAGCGGGCCGCCAGTTCGGTCGGCCAGGGGTCGTAGAGCACGTCGAAGAGGGCCGCGGGGCGCTCCGGTACGGCGTGGGCGAGGGCGTCCGTCGCCCCGGCGGGGGTGGTGGCGATCACGAGCGGGGCCCGCAGGGCCTCGGCCGCGTCCGCCCAGCCCGCGGTGCGGACCTCGACGCCGAGGCGCTCGCCCCACTGCCGCATCTCGGCGGCCCGCGCCTCGCTGCGCACGTAGGCGACGACCTCGCCGGTGCAGATCCGGGCGAGCGCGGCGAGGGCCGAGGAGGCGGTGGCGCCGGCGCCGAGGATGGCCGCCGAGTCGACCTGCTCGATGCCCCGCTCCCGGAGGGCGGCGACCATGCCCGGGATGTCGGTGTTGTCACCGAGGCGGCGGCCGTCCTCGGTGCACACGACCGTGTTGACCGCCTCCACCGAGGCGGCCGTGTCGCTGATCCCGTCGAGCAGCGGGATGACCGCCCGCTTGAGCGGCATGGTCACCGACAGGCCGACCCACTCCGGACCGAGTTGCTCGACGAATCCGGGCAGCGCCGCCTCGTCGAGCTCGAACCGGTCGTACGACCAGCCCGTGAGTCCCAGTTCCTCGTAGGCGGCCCGGTGCAGGACCGGCGAGAGGGAGTGGGCGATGGGCTTGCCGAGAACGGCCGCCCGGCGGGCGTCAGTTGCCCGTGCTCTCATTGAACTTGTCCTTGAGCCGCAGGAATTCGGCGTGGGTCTTCGCGAATTCGGTCTTGTTCACACCGTCGGTCGCGACGAAGTAGTACCAGCCGTCCTTCGTCGGATTCAGCGCCGCCTTCAGCGCCGTCGCACCCGGGTTGTCGATCGGACCGGGCGGCAGACCCTTGTTGGTGTACGTGTTGTACGGGTTCTTGTTGCTCTTGATCTCCGATTCGGAGATGTTGATGTTGCTCTGGCCCTTCAGGTAATTGAAGGTCGAGTCGAACTGCAGCAGACCATAGGTCTCGGGGTTCGCGAGGTTGAGGCGGTTGTAGACCACTTCCGCCATCTTGCGGTAGTCGTCCTCGGTCTTTCCCTCCGCCTCGACGAGACTCGCGACGGTGATGACCTGGAGCGGGCCGTCCAGCTTCAGCGCCTTGGCCTTCGCCTCCAGGTCGTACTTGGCGTACTGCTCCGCGGCCTGGGTGACCATTTCCTTGAGCACGGCCTCGGGCTTCATGCCCTTGGCCGCCGGATAGGTACCCGGGTAGAGGAATCCTTCCAGCGGATCCTTGATGTCCTCGTTGTCGTTCGCCCAGTCCGGCAGGCCGAGACTCTTGTATTTCTGCTCGGCGATCTTCTTCGTGGTATCGGGACCGAGATCGAGTTTCTCGTCGATCGCCTTGTAGACGGTGACGTTGCGTTCGCCCGGGCGGACCAGCACGTTGTTCTGGCTCTTCGGGTCGAGCATCATCACGACGGCGCTCTCGGCGGACATCTCCTTCTTCAGCAGATAGGCACCGGCCTGGATCGTCTTCCCCTTGGGGTTCTGCTCCTGGGCGGAGACGAACGCGTCGACGCTCTTCACGACGCCCGCGTCCTTCAGCAGCCGGCCGATCGCGTACCCGCCCGCGCCCTTGGGGACCTGGACGGTGACCATCTCGCTCGTCCCGCCACCGGCGTAGTCCGGAGCCGCGCCGAAACGATTTTGGTAGAACTGGTACCCGAAGTAGCCGACGCCCGCGATGCCGCCGCCGAACACCAGCAGCACCACGAGACAGGCGCACCCGCTCTTGCGCTTCTTGGTCCCTTTGCCGCCCCGGGCCCGCCGGTCGCCGCGGCCGCTCTCCGGGTCGCCCGACTCGTCCTGCTCGTCGTCACCGCCCGCGAAGAAGGCGTGTTCGCCCTGGTCGGGGCCCGGGTCCCAGTCGGTCTGCGGTTCCGGCTCGGCACGCCGACGGCTCGGGGGCTCCGGCGGCGGGTAGGCGTCCGGGCCGCCGTAGTAGTCCTGCTGCTCGCCGTTGTAGGCGGCGGCCTGCTGACCGTAGGGGTCCTGCGGGTCGGCGGGGTAGGGGACCTGGGCCTGGGTCCCGGTCGCCCAGCCGTTGTTGTCGTACGAGTGCTGCTGACCCTGGTGCGCCTGCTGGTCGTACTGCTGCTGACCGTACTGCTGCTGGTCGTACGGGTGGTGGTACTGCTGGTGCTGGTCGTACTGGCCGTTGTGCTGCTGCGGGTACTGCTGCTGCGCCTGGCCATAGGCACCCTGCTGGGCGTCGCCCCAGCCACCGTTGTCGTACTGCTGCTGCGGCTGCTGCGGGTAGTGCTGCGGCTGGCCGCCGTAGGGGGACTGCTGACCCGCGTGGGCCTGCTGTCCCTCCCATCCACCGTCCCCGTACAACGGGTCCTCGGGATTCCACGGTTCGGAGCCTTCGCCCCGGCCATACTCAGTCATCGATCCCCTAGAGCCGCGAGGCGGCGGTCTCCTGCTTCCACGATCCGGCTCCCGCTCCGCCTCTTTCTGTGCGGTGACTGTTCGAATGTCGCCGCATCGCGCGGAACGTTACCGTATCGCGATCAGATGACCACTTCGACGCCCTCGCCGGGTGCTTTACCTGACACCCGTTCGGATTCCAGGGCCTGCTGGAGAATGATCACGGCTGCTGCCTGGTCGATGACCGATCTGCCCTTTTTGGATTTCACTCCGGACGCGCGCAGTCCCTGGCTCGCCGTCACGGTCGTCATCCGCTCGTCGACGAGCCTGACCGGTACGGGCGCGATCCCCCGGGCGAGCTCCTGGACGAAGCCGCGGACCTTCACGGCGGCCGGGCCCTCGCCCCCCTTGAGGGAGCGAGGGAGACCGACGACGACCTCGATCGGTTCGTACTCCTCGACCAGCTGCTTCAGCCGGCGCTGGGCCGCCGGGACGTCCCGGCCCGGGACGGTCTCGACCGGGGTGGCAAGGATCCCGTCGGGGTCGCACGAGGCGACCCCGATCCGGGCGTCCCCGACGTCGATCGCGAGTCTGCGGCCTCGGCGCATTACTTGGCCGTCTCCCCGACCGTGCGCTCCACGGCGTCCACGGCCTCACCGATCGCGGCCGGGTTCTGGCCGCCGCCCTGGGCGACGTCCGGCTTGCCGCCACCGCCGCCACCGAGGGTCTTGGCGGCCGTACGGACCAGGTCACCGGCCTTGAGACCGCGCTCGCGGGCGGCCTCGTTGGTGGCGATGACCGTCAGCGGCTTGCCGTTGTTGACGGTGAAGAGGGCCACGACGACGGCCCGGCCGCCCTGGATGCGGCCGCGCACGTCGAGGACCAGCTTGCGCAGGTCGTCCGGGGTGGTGCCGTCCGGGACCTGACCGGTGACGACGGCGATCCCGCGAACGTCCTTGGCGGACTCGGCGAGACCGGCGGCAGCCTGCAGGACCTTCTCGGCGCGGAACTTCTCGATCTCCTTCTCGGCGTCCTTCAGCTTGCCGAGCATGGCGGAGACCTTCTCCGGAAGCTCCTCCGGACGGCCCTTGATCAGCTCCTGGAGCTGGGCGACGACCGTGTGCTCACGGGCGAGGAAGTTGTACGCGTCGACACCGACGAGCGCCTCGATACGGCGGACACCGGAGCCGATCGACGACTCGCCGAGCAGCTTGACCAGGCCGAGCTGCGAGGTGTTGTGCACGTGGGTGCCGCCGCACAGCTCCTTGGAGAAGTCGCCGATGGTGACGACCCGGACGCGCTCGCCGTACTTCTCGCCGAACTCGGCGATGGCGCCCTGCTTCTTGGCCTCGTCGATGCCCATGACGTCGGCGCGGACGTCGAGGTCGCGGGCGAGCACCTCGTTGATCTTCTGCTCGACGTCGGTCATCACGGCCGTGGGAACCGCGGACGGGGAACCGAAGTCGAAGCGGAAGCGGCCGGGCTGGTTCTCGGAACCGGCCTGGGCGGCCGTCGGGCCGAGCGCGTCGCGCAGGGCCTGGTGGGTGAGGTGGGTGGCCGAGTGGGCGCGGGCGATGGCGGTACGGCGGCGGCTGTCGATGGAGGCGTGGGCCTTGGCCCCGACGGTCACCTCGCCGAACTGGACGACGCCCTTGTGGACGTAGACGCCCGGGACCGGCTTCTGGCAGTCGCGGATCTCGATGACGGCACCGGAGTCGACCTTGATCCGGCCGGTGTCGCCGATCTGGCCGCCGCCCTCGGCGTAGAACGGGGTGCGGTCCAGGACGATCTCGACCTCGTCGCCCTCGGTGGCGGCCGGGGAGGAGGCGCCGTCGACGAGGATGCCGACGATCGTGGACTCGCTCTCGGTGTCGGAGTAGCCGAGGAACTCGGTCTCGCCGGCCTGGTCGGCGATGGCACGGTAGGCACCCGCGCCGACGTGGCCGGTCTTCTTGCCCTGGGCGTCGGCCTTGGCGCGCTCCCGCTGCTCCTTCATCAGGCGGCGGAAACCGTCCTCGTCCACGGACAGGCCCTGCTCGGCGGCCATCTCCAGGGTGAGGTCGATGGGGAAGCCCCAGGTGTCGTGGAGCAGGAACGCCTTGTCGCCGGCGAGGACCTTGCCGCCGGCGGCCTTGGTCTCGGTGACCGCGGTGTCGAGGATGTTGGTGCCGGCCTTCAGCGTCTTGAGGAAGGCGTTCTCCTCGGCGACGGCGACCTTCTCGATGCGCTCGCGGTCGGTGACCAGCTCGGGGTACTGCTGGCCCATCATGGCGATCACGGTGTCGATCAGGTCGAGCACGACCGGACCGGTGGCACCGAGCAGGCGCATGTTGCGGATGGCGCGGCGCATGATGCGGCGCAGGACGTAACCTCGGCCCTCGTTGCCCGGGGTGACACCGTCACCGATGAGCATCACGGAGGTGCGCATGTGGTCGGTGACCACACGCAGGGACACGTCCGAGTCGTGGGCGTCGCCGTAGGCGACACCGGTCAGCTCGGTGGCCTTCTTGATGACGGCCATCGAGGTGTCGATCTCGTACATGTTCTGCACGCCCTGCAGGATCATCGCCAGGCGCTCGAGTCCGAGGCCGGTGTCGATGTTCTTGCTGGGGAGCTCGCCGAGGATCTCGAAGTTGTCCTTGCCGATGCCCTCGCCGCGCTCGTACTGCATGAAGACGAGGTTCCAGATCTCCACGTACCGCTCGTCGTTGACGGCCGGGCCGCCCTCGACGCCGAACTCGGGGCCGCGGTCGTAGTTGATCTCGGAACAGGGGCCGCAGGGTCCGGGGACGCCCATGGACCAGTAGTTGTCCTTCATGCCGAGGCGCTGGATGCGCTCCTTCGGCACGCCGACGACCTCGTGCCAGATGCGCTCGGCCTCGTCGTCGTCCTTGTAGACGGTGATCCAGAGCCGCTCCGGCTCCAGGCCGTAACCACCCTTGTCCTGGGGGCTGGTGAGCAGCTCCCAGGCGTACTTGATGGCGCCTTCCTTGAAGTAGTCGCCGAAGGAGAAGTTGCCGCACATCTGGAAGAACGTGCCGTGCCGGGTGGTCTTGCCGACCTCTTCGATGTCCGGCGTGCGCACGCACTTCTGGACACTGGTGGCACGGTCGAAGGGCGGCTTGACCTCACCCAGGAAGTAGGGCTTGAAGGGCACCATGCCGGCGGGGACCAGGAGCAGAGTCGGGTCGTCCGCGATGAGCGACGCCGAAGGGACGACGGTGTGCCCGCGCTCCTCGAAGAAGCTCAGCCAGCGGCGGCGAATCTCGGCCGACTCCATCAGTGGTCCTCATTCCGGTTGTACGAATGCGTCTTGTACGACTTCGTCGTGTACGTCGTGTTCTCGATGGCGGCGATGCGCCTGGGGGCGGGAAGCTCGGGATCCTCGCGGATTCCCAGGGCGTCCGTCAGCTCGGCCTCCCGCTGGGCCATGTTGTCGCGGACGTCGAGCGCGAAGCCGACCGCGCGGTCCTTGAGGCGGCCGCCCGTCTCGATCGCCTTGTTGGCCGCCGTGACGGCGAGGTTCTCGGGGGTCAGCTGCTTCAGCTTGCGGTTCACCTTGGTGGTGGCCCAGACACCCGCGGCCACGCCCGTGGAGAACCAGAAAGTACGGCGGAACATCTCTTGAGCCTCAGCCCTTCTTGCCTCGGCCCCGGGAAACCGTCCGGCCCACGATCACGGTACGCCGGGAGGATTTCGGGGGCACGTCGTCGTCCTTGCGGCCGCTGATCGCGCGGCGCACTCCGTAGCCGAAGGCCGCGACCTTGACCAGGGGGCCGCCGAAGGTGGAGGCGACGGTGGTGGACAGCGCGGAGGCGTTCGACGTGACCTCCTGGACGTCCGAGGCGATCGCGTCGACCCGCTCGATCTGGGTCTGCGCGGAGCGCACCGCGGTGGAGGCCTCGGCCAGCAGCGGGACGGCCTGATCGGTCACGTCCGCCACGAGCTTGGTGGTCGCCTTCAGCGTCTGGGCCAGCCTCGCCAGCGCGACGGCGAGGAAGGAGACCAGGATCGCCCAGAAGACGGCCACCAGGATCCCGGCAACCTCTCCACCGGACACTGTGTGCACCCGCTCCCTGAATACGTGCTGTCTATGGAAAAAGTCTCCGCCGAGCCTATCGCGCCGGGAACGGCGGTCCGCACCGGATCACCCCTCGCCCGCACCCGAGTTGTCCATGACGATTGTACGCAGTGCATACACTTCAGTACGCTCCGTGTTCCATGCGCAGTCATCAGCCCGACGGCACCGAGGTGCACGGCAATCTCCCGCTGGCGCTCGACGGCTTCGTGGGCCGGCACGCGGAACTCTCGGGGCTGACGCGGGCACTCGGCACCTCCCGGCTGGTGACGGTGACGGGCCCGGGCGGCATCGGCAAGTCACGGCTCGCGGCCCGGGCGGCGGGCGGCCGGTGCGCGCCGCCGGACGGGGTGTGGCGCGTGGAGCTGGCCGCCGTACGCGATGCGGAGTTGGTGGACTACGCGGTCATGGAGGCGCTGGGGCTGACGGACCACACCGCGCGGCCGCCGCGCGAGACGCTTCTGGCTCACCTGACGGGCCGTCACATCCTGCTGGTCCTCGACGGCTTCGAACATCTGGTGGACGCGTGCGCGGCCCTCGTCGTCGACCTGCTGGGGCGGGCGCCGACTCTGGCCGTTCTCGCCGTGGGACGCCGGCCGCTGGCCGTGGCCGGCGAGCAGGTCCTCGCGCTGGGCCCGCTGGGCGAGGACGAGGCCGTGGAACTGTTCGCGGAGCGGGCCGGGCGGCAGGGGGTGAGCACCGGCGACGATCCGGAGGTACGGGAGCTGTGCCGGCGCCTGGACGGCATTCCGCTGGCGATCGAGCTGGCCGCGGGGCGACTGGGGGCCCTGTCCCCCGGCCAGTTGCTGGAGCGGCTCGACGACCGGTTCCGGCTGCTGACGGGCGGCGGCCGGGACACCCTGCCCCGCCATCGGACGCTGCGCACGGCGATCGGCTGGAGCCATGAACTGTGCACGCCCGAGGAGCGGTTGCTGTGGTCGCGGCTGTCGGTGTTCGCCGGGCAGTTCGACCTGGAGGCCGCCGAGTACGTGTGCAGCGGCGGCGGTCTGCACTGCGACGACGTCCTCGACGTCCTGTCCGCGCTGCTCGCCCAGTCGGTGCTGGCCCGCGAGGAGACCGCGACCGGTGTGCGCTACCGGATGCTCGACGCGGTCCGGGCCTACGGCGCCGAGTGGCTGGAGGCGACGGGCGACGCGGTCCGGCTGCGCAGGCGGCACCGCGACTGGTACGTGGGCCTGGCGACCTGGTGCGAGCTGGACTGGTTCTCGCCGCGCCAGAACGAGGTGGCCGCGCGGATCGAGGCCGAATTGCCGAACCTGCGCTGCGCCCTGGAGTACTGCCTGACCGAACCGGACGGGGCGGAGCTGGCCCGGCATCTCGCGGGCTCCCTCTGGTTCTGCTGGGTGGGCTGCGGCCGGCTCTCGGAGGGGCGGCACTGGCTGGAGCGCAGCGTCGAACTGGAGCCGGGCCATGAGCACACCCGGCTGAAGGCGCTGTGGGTCCTCGGTTATGTGGCGATCCTCCAGGGCGACACCGTGGCGGCGCTCGCCGCGCTGCACGAGTGCCGCGAGGAGGCGGAACGGTCACGGAACGCGACGGCCCTGGCGTACGCCGAGCACCGCACCGGCTGTCTGGCGCTCGTCTCGGACGACATGCCCCGCGCGGAGCGGCTGCTGCGCTCGTCGCTGGCGCGCTACCAGGAGATCGGCGAGCTCAACAGCAACGTGCTGATGGCCCAGGTCGAGCTGGCGATGGCCCGGGCCTTCCTGGGCGATCTGCCGGAGGCGGTGCGCCGGTGCGAGGACGTGCGCCGGGTGTGCGAGGACCACGGCGAGCGGTGGGCGCGGTCGTACGCGCTGTACGTCCTGGCGTACGCGGCCTGGAGCGAGGGAGACACCGCACGCGCGCATGACCTGCTCACCGACTGTCTGAGCTGCGCGCACGCCTTCCACGACCTGCTGGGCTCGGTGCTGTCGATCGAACTCCTCGCCCTGGTCACAGTGGCCCGGGGCGACGCGGCCGAGGCCGCCGTGCTGCAAGGTGCCGCGGCCTCGCTGTGGCCGTCGGTGGGCCTGCCCCTGTTCGGTTCGGCCCACTACAACGCCCCGCACGCGCTGTGCGAGGCGACGGCCCGGGGCCGGCTGGGCGACGAGCGCTACGAGGAGTGCGTACGACGGGGACGGGCGCTGGGGCGGGAGGCCGCGGTGGCCCGGGCACTGGGCCGCGCACGGGCGCTCGACGGGCTGCCGGCGCCGCGGGGTTCCGTCCGGCACGGCGAAATGACCCCCGGCACGCAGCAGCCCGCCGCCTCGCCCACCCGGAAGGGCGGGGAGACGGCGGGCTGAGGTGGTGCGGGTGCTACGGCCTGCCGTTGATCAGCGGGCGTAGTACTCGACGACGAGCTGCTCGTCGCAGATCACCGGGATCTCCTTGCGGTTCGGCTCACGGTCCAGGCGGAACGCCAGGGCGCCGAGGTTCACCTGGAGGTAGCGCGGGGTCTCACCGTCGGGGGCGAAGCCACCGGCACGGGCGACCTCGAACAGCGTCTTGCTGCGGCTGCGCTCGCGGACCATCACGACGTCGTCGGGACGGACGCGGAAGGACGGCTTGTCGACCTTCTGACCGTTGACCTCGATGTGGCCGTGGACGACCATCTGGCGGGCCTGGTAGATCGTGCGGGCGATGCCCGAACGCAGGACCAGCGCGTCGAGACGACGCTCGAGCTCGATGATCAGGGCCTCACCGGTCTTGCCCTGAACCTTGGAGGCACGCTCGTAGGCGCGGACGAGCTGACGCTCGGACACGTCGTACTGCGCACGCAGACGCTGCTTCTCCAGCAGACGGACCTTGTAGTCCGAGTTCTGCTTGCGGCCACGGCCGTGCTCACCCGGGGGGTAGGGACGGGCCTCGAAGTACTTGACGGCCTTCGGGGTCAGCGCGATGCCGAGGGCACGCGACTTCTTGACCTTGGGGCGGGACTGGTTCGCCACTGCTTCTCTTTTCCTGGTTATCGGCTTGTCAGGGTGTTGAGGGAGGTCGCATCCGCAGCCGGGGAAACCCGCCGGGTCCACGTGGGACCTGGTGGGCAGCCGCTCCCCTGGTCTGGGCACATACGTGCAGCACGCGAGTGACCCACCGACCGGTCTCCCCCTGGGGCGAGTGGTGGTGGGTTGCCCGCGACACCATTCGAACGGTGCGCGACGCTCCTGGAGCCCCCTGAGGGGTTCCGGCTGACCGTCCCGTTCTGACAGCACGGGACACAGCACTTCGGGGATTCTACAGGCTGCTCAGGACCGCTTGCGACCGAGGTGCCTGCGGGTCCACTCCACGGCGTCCGCGTACCGGGCCTCGGCGCCGTGGCGGGTGGGTTCGTAGTACTCGCGGTCCTTGATGGCGTCCGGGGCGTACTGCTGCTCGGCGATGCCCTCGGGCAGGTCGTGCGGGTAGACGTACCCCTGCGCGTGGCCGAGCTTGGCGGCGCCCTTGTAGTGCCCGTCGCGCAGGTGCGCCGGCACCGGCCCGGCCAGCCCCTTGCGCACGTCCTCCATGGCGGCGCCGATCGCCGTGGTCGCGGCGTTGGACTTCGGGGCCAGGGCGAGGGCGATGGTGCAGTGGCTCAGCGTCAGCGCGGCCTCGGGAAAGCCGATCATGGCGACGGCCTGGGCGGCGGCCACGGCTGTCGGCAGGGCGTGGGGGTCGGCCAGGCCGATGTCCTCGCTGGCGGAGATCATCAGGCGGCGGGCGATGAAGCGGGGGTCCTCGCCGGCCTCGATCATGCGGGCCAGATAGTGCAGGGCCGCGTCGACGTCGGAGCCCCTGATGGACTTGATGAGGGCGCTGGCGACGTCGTAGTGCTGGTCGCCGTCGCGGTCGTACTTCACGGCCGCGCGGTCGACCGTCTCCTCCAGGGTGGTGAGGGAGATCTCCGGCTCACCCTTGTCGAGGGCGGCCCCGGCGGCCGCCTCCAGGGCGGTCAGGGCGCGGCGGGCGTCGCCCCCGGCGATCCGCAGGAGGTGGTCCTCGGTGTCCTCGGGGAGAGCGACGGCGTCCTTCAGGCCGCGCTCGTCGCTCAGGGCCCGCTTCAGGAGCCCTCTGAGGTCGTCGTCCGTGAGGGGTTCGAGGGTCAGCAGCAGCGAGCGGGACAGCAGCGGGGAGATGACCGAGAAGTAGGGGTTCTCGGTGGTCGCCGCGATCAGGGTCACCCAGCGGTTCTCGACCGCGGGGAGCAGGGAGTCCTGCTGGGCCTTGCTGAAGCGGTGGATCTCGTCGAGGAAGAGGACGGTCTCCTTGCCGAAGCCACCGGTGGCCCGGCGGGCGCCGTCGATGACCGCCCGGACCTCCTTGACGCCCGCGGTGATCGCGGAGAGCTCCACGAAACGCTTGTTGGTCGCCTTGGAGACAACGTAGGCCAGGGTCGTCTTGCCGGTGCCGGGCGGGCCCCAGAGGATCACCGAGGAGGGCCCGGCGGGACCGCCGCTGCCCTCGCCGACCAGCCGGCGCAGCGGTGAGCCCGGCTTGAGCAGGTGCTGCTGGCCCACGACCTCGTCGAGGGTGCGCGGGCGCATCCGGACCGCCAGGGGGCTGCCGGCCGGGTCCTTCTCCTGGCGCTCTTCCGCCGCCGCGGTGAACAGATCGGGCTCCACGTTCAAAACCCTATGTCACCGCACTGACAACACCGTCGGGCTGCCGGTCGGGGGCCCGTCAGGCCCAGAGGCTGCTGCCCCAGCGGGTCAGGATCATCATCGCGATGATGCCGCAGTGCGTGACCGGCAGGACCCAGGTGAACTCGGCAAAAAAGCGCTTGAGCCAGCCCGGGGACGGCAGGAAGCCGTTGCGGACGTTGAAGGAGGTGACATACCAGAACATGGTGATCGTGGCGACCCAGGCCAGCGAGCACCACAGGCACAGCGCGTTGATCCGGTACAGCGACTGGAACTGCAGCCAGGTGACGAAGCACACGCCGAAGAGCGTGCCGAAGTTGAAGGTGAGCCAGTACCAGCGCGGGAAGGTGGCGCGGGCCAGCAGGCTCATGCCGACGCAGATCACGATGCCGTAGGCGACCAGGCCCAGCATCGGGTTGGGGAACCCGAAGGCGGCGGCCTGCTTGCTCTCCATCACGCTGCCGCAGGAGATGATCGGGTTGAGGGAGCAGCTCGGCGTGAACGTCTTGCCGCTGACCTTGCCCTCGAGGATCTTGAACTTGTCGATCGTGATGATCCACGCGGCGAGCAGTCCGGCGGCGCCGGTGATCACCAGCAGCAGCGCGAAGGCCCGGCTGCCGCCCACCGTCCGGGGCGCGGCGTCGGCGCTCGGCGACGAGGGCTCGGGCTCCGTGGAGACGTCTTTCACTGTGGTCTTGCTCATCACGCCGATCCGTCTGCTTGAGAGTTGGACCTTCTTCTGGCAGGGGCCATTGTGCCGCACGGGGAGGCTTGTCCACCGTTCGGTGGACATAAGGAAGTACGCACGGTCGTCCCCGAGCGTTCGGTTCCGGCCGAGCCTCGTGGACATGACCACACACGCGGACGAACTCGCTGTGGACGTTCGAGGGCTGCGCAAGCGGTACGGCGACGTCACCGCGGTCGACGGGATCGATCTCGGCATCCGCACGGGCGAGGTGTTCGGCCTGCTCGGACCCAATGGCGCGGGCAAGAGCACCACGGTGGAGATCCTCCAGGGCAACCGGGACCGGGACGCGGGCGAGGTGTCCGTGCTCGGCGCGGACCCGGCGCACGGCACGCGCGTGTGGCGATCCCGGGTGGGAATCGTCTGGCAGGACGAATCCGCGCCCGCCGAGTTGACGGTCGCGGAGACCGTGCGGCATTTCGCCCGCTACTACCCGCGGCCCCGGGACCCCGAAGAGGTCATCGCCCTGGTGGGTCTGGAGGCCAGGGCGGGCAGCCGGATCAAGGCCCTGTCGGGCGGTCAGCGGCGGCGCCTGGACGTGGCGCTGGGCGTGATCGGAGGCCCCGAGCTGCTGCTCCTGGACGAGCCGACGACCGGTTTCGACCCGGCGGCCCGGCGTCAGTTCTGGGAGTTGATCCGCAAGCTGTCCGCCGAGGGCACGACGATCCTGCTCACCACGCACTACCTGGAGGAGGCCGAGGCCCTCGCCGACCGGCTGGCCGTGGTCTGCCGGGGCCGGGTCGTCGCCGAGGGCGAGCCGGCCGCGCTGCGGGAGCGGCACGGCACCGCCGCCACCGTCGAGTGGACCGGACCGGACGGCGCCCCGCGCGCGGAGCGCACCGACACCCCGACCAGGACGGTCGCCGACCTGACGCGCCGCTTCGACGGCGAGATCCCGGGGCTCCGGGTCCGCCGCCCCACGCTGGAGGACGTCTACCTCCGGCTCACCGGACAGGAGGACACGCGATGACCACGGCGGCGGCGAGGGATACCCACGGGCAGGTCCGGGTGCGCCTGCCGGGTGTCTGGGGGCTCGGGCTCCGGCGGGGCGCCCTGGAGCTCAGGCAGTTCTTCCGCCAGCGCGACCATGTCGTGTTCACCTTCGCCTTCCCGGTGGTCCTCCTGTTCCTGTTCGCGTCGATCTTCAGCGACGACGTGGAAGGGGCGGGCATCAAGGCCTCGCAGCTGTACGTACCGGCGATGATGGCCGCCGGCATCATGTCGACGAGCTTCCAGTCGCTCGGCGTCTCGATCGCCGTGGAGCGGGACGAGAAGGTGCTGCGCCGGCTGCGCGGCACCCCGATGCCGCCGGCGGCGTACTTCCTCGGCAAGATCTGGCTGGTTCTCGTCACCGGGGTCCTGGAGACGGCGATCCTGCTGCTCGTCGGCACCACGTTGTACGGCGTCCGGCTGCCGTCGGGGGCCGGCCGGTGGTTCGCCTTCGTCTGGATCTTCGTGCTCGGCCTCACGGCGTGCGCGCTGCTCGG
This sequence comes from Streptomyces sp. RP5T, assembly GCF_003933965.1. Taxonomy (GTDB): domain Bacteria; phylum Actinomycetota; class Actinomycetes; order Streptomycetales; family Streptomycetaceae; genus Streptomyces. Next base: position 9,064 of record NZ_RSAJ01000058.1, on the reverse strand, counting down.
CATCGCCGTCAGTTCGGTGCCCAAGTCCAGCAAGAGCGCGAGCTCCGTGGTCGTGCTGCCTTTCCTGGTCCTCCAGTTCATCTCCGGGGTGTACATCGCGATCGACACGATCCCCGGCTGGATGCTGAACATCGGGGCGCTGTTCCCGCTGAAGTGGATGTGCCAGGGGCTGCGCGGGGTGTTCCTGCCGGACTCGGCGCAGGTCCTGGAGCAGGCCGGTGACTGGGAGTTCGGGCGCACCGCCCTGGTGCTGGGGGCGTGGTGCGTCGGAGGATTGCTGTTGTGTCTGCTGACCTTCCGGTGGAAGAACCGGCGCGAGGGATGACCGGTCGGGCGGACGCCGGGGGCGCGTACTCCTGGGACCGTTCCTTCCGGCTCTGGGACAGCTACTTCGCGCTGATCTGGCTGGCCACCCTGGTGTTCGTACTGGGCACGGCCCGCCCCGGGTGGCCGGTGCGCGTCACCGCGGCAGCGCTGCTGGTGCCGCTGGTCCCGCTCTTCGTACGGGTCGGGCGTCCCCTGCTCCGGCAGGATCCGCCCGACGCGCGCGAGGCCCTGACCTACCTCGGCGCCATGATGGCGCTGTTCCTGCCCTCGGCGATCCTGGTCGGCGAGACCCGGCTGATGACCTTCGCGCTCGTGCCCCAGTGCTTCATGACGCTGCGGATGCGGTGGGCGCTGACCGCCGTGGCCGTGATCAACCTGGTGCCCGTGCTGGGCTGGGCCCTGGTGTGGTGGCCGAGTGACCAGGACGTCTTCTACAACGGCCTGTTCGCCGTCGTCACCCTGGTCTTCTCGGTGGCCGTGGGCAGCTATGTCGTGCGGATCATCGAGCAGAGTCAGGAACGGGCGGCCCTGATCGCCGAGTTGGACTCCAGCCGGCACGAGGTCGCGCGGCTGTCGGCGGCGCACGGGGCGCTGGCCGAGCGGGAGCGGATGGCCCGGGAGATCCACGACACCCTCGCGCAGGGCTTCACCAGCCTGCTGATGCTCGTCCAGGCCGTGGAGGCCGAGCTCGACCACGACGTCCCGCAGGCCCGGCGCCATCTGGCCCTGATGGACGAGACGGCCCGGCTGAACCTCGCCGAGGCACGGGCCCTGGTCGCCGGCGGCGCTCCAGCCGACCTGGACGGCGCGACGCTGCCGGACGCGCTGCGCCGGCTGGCGGCCCGGCAGTCCGCGTCGCTGGAGGTGACCGGCTGCGTACGGCCGCTGCCCGCGGGGCCGGAGGTGGCGGCACTGCGCGCCTGCCAGGAGGCCCTGTCCAACTGCCGTAAGCATGCGGGGAGTTCGGCGAGCGTGCACATCGCACTCGCGTACTCCGACGAGACCCTCACCCTGTCCGTGCGCGACGACGGCTGCGGCTTCGACCCGAGGACCGCGACCGGCGGCTACGGTCTGCCGGGGCTGCGGGCCCGCGTCACCGAGGGCGGCGGCACGGCCGAGGTGGGCAGCGCGCCCGGCGAGGGCACGACGATCACCCTACGGCTGCCCGTCCCACCCCCGAGGAGCTGCCCACCATGATCCGGATCATCCTTGCCGACGACCACCCCGTCGTACGCGAGGGCCTGCGGGCGATGCTGAGCGCCGAGCCGGATCTCGACGTGGTCGCGGACGCGTCGAACGGGCCGCAGGCCGAGGCTCTGGCGGCGGAACTCCGGCCGGACATCGTGCTGATGGACCTGCGGATGCCGGGCGGCCCGGGCGTCGAGTCGATCGTGCGGATGACGGAGGCCGGTCTGCCCTGCCGGGTGATCGTCCTGACCACGTACGAGACGGACCGGGACATCCTGCGGGCCGTGGAGGCGGGTGCGGCGGGCTATCTCCTGAAGGACCTGCCCCGCGGCCAGCTGGCGGAGGCGGTACGCCGGGCGGCGCGCGGGGAGACCGTGCTGGCCCCGTCGGTCGCGGCACGGCTGGTCGACCAGCTGCGCACCAGGCCGGAGCGGCCCCGCCTGTCCTCCCGTGAGACGGCGGTGCTCCGGCTGGTGGCCGAGGGCTGTACCAACGCCGAGATCGGGCGTCGGCTCTTCATCGGGGAGTCGACGGTCAAGACCCACTTGCTACGCGTCTTCGGGAAACTCGACGTCGATGACCGAACCGCCGCCGTGACCAACGCCATGCGCCACGGCCTGCTCGACCCATGACCGGACCCGCCGCCTGCTGCACAGACGCGGAGATCTTCGCCGAGTCGGGTGTGGCCGACCGCACGGCAGCCGTCGCCAGTGCCGTGCGGTTCGACCTCCTGGACCGACCTCAGCCCAGCCTCGACTCCAGCTCCGCCACGATCTCGTTGACCCCGATCGCCGACTGCTCCCCGGACTCCATGTCCTTGAGCTGTACGACGCCCTCGGCGAGGTCGCGTTCACCGGCCACGATCGTGTAGCGGGCGCCGCTGCGGTTGGCGTTCTTCATGGCGCCCTTGAGGCCCTTGCCGCCGTAGGAGAAGTCCGCCGCGATGCCCAGCCTGCGCAGCTCGTTGACCTTCGTGAACAGGATCCGGCGGGCGTCCTCCCCCAGCGGCACCGCGAACACGCTGGTGGTGGAGGGGAGTTCGAGCTCGACGCCCTCCGCCTCCAGGGCGAGGACCGTGCGGTCGACGCCCAGGGCCCAGCCGACGGACGGCAGCGCGGGGCCGCCGATCATCTCCGACAGACCGTCGTAACGGCCGCCGCCGCCCACCGCGGACTGGGAGCCCAGACCGTCGTGGACGAACTCGAAGGTCGTACGGGTGTAGTAGTCCAGGCCGCGCACCAGCTTGGGGTCGTCCTCGAAGGCCACGCCCGCCGCGGAGATCAGCTCACGGACCTCCTCGTGGTACGCCTTGCAGGCGTCGCAGAGGTAGTCCCGCAGGAGCGGGGCGTCGCCGAGCTGCTTCTGGACCGACTCGCGCTTGTCGTCGAGGACGCGCAGCGGGTTGATGTCCGCCCGGCGCAGGGTGTCCTCGTCGAGGTCGAGGCCGCGCAGGAAGTCCTGGAGCGCGGCCCGGTACACCGGCCGGCACTCCTTGTCGCCCAGGCTGTTGAGCAGGATGCGGAAGTTCCTGAGGCCCAGCGAGCGGTACGCCTGGTCGGCCAGGATGATCAGCTCGGCGTCCAGCGCCGGGTCCTCCGCGCCGATCGCCTCGGCGCCGACCTGCGAGAAGTGGCGGTAACGGCCCTTCTGGGGGCGCTCGTAGCGGTAGTACGAGCCGGAGTACCAGAGCTTGACGGGGAGGTTGCCGGCCTTGTGGAGGTTGGCCTCCAGCGCGGCCCGCAGTACGGAGGCGGTGCCTTCGGGGCGCAGGGCCAGCTTGTCGCCGCCCTTGGTCTCGAAGGCGTACATCTCCTTGGTGACGATGTCGGTGGACTCGCCGACCCCGCGCGCGAACAGCTCGACGCTCTCGAACCCGGGCGTCTCGATGTAGCCGTAGCCGGAGGTGCGCAGGGGGGCGGCGATCGCCTCGCGGACGGCCAGGTACTTGGCGCTGTCCGGCGGGATCAGGTCGTACGTGCCCTTGGGGGCCTGAAAGGTGCTCACGAAGTCTCTTGTCACATTCCTCGTCGGGGAGGGGTCTGCGGACCCGCTCCGCGCTCTTGGCGGCCTGCGGCCACCTGCCGCAGATACGGGTTGTTGGCGCGCTCCTGGCCGATGGTCGTCTGGGGGCCGTGGCCGGACAGCACCACGGTCGAGTCGTCGAGCGGCAGGCACACGCGGGCCAGCGAGTCGAGCATCTCGGCCATGTCACCGCCGGGCAGGTCGGTGCGTCCGATGGAGCCGGCGAAGAGAAGGTCCCCGGAGAAGAACACCGACGGAATGTCGGCCGTCTCCGGCATCCTGAAGGTCACCGACCCCTTGGTATGGCCCGGCGCGTGCGCGACGGACAGCTCCAGGCCCGCGAGCTCCAGCTTCGCGCCGTCGGTCAGCTCCTTGACGTCGTCCGGCTCCCCCACGGTGATCTCGCCCATGAGCGGCATCCCGATGGAACGTCCGAGACCCATCGACGGGTCCTCCAGCATGTAGCGGTCCTCGGGGTGGATCCAGGCCGGCACCCCGTGCGCTCCGCACACCGGGACGACCGAGGCCACATGGTCGATGTGGCCGTGCGTGAGGACGACGGCGACGGGCTTGAGCCGATGCTTTCTCAGCGCTTCCTCGACGCCTTCGGCGGCCTGATGGCCGGGGTCGATGATCACGCACTCCTCGCCGGCGGCGGGGGCGACGAGATAACAGTTCGTCCCCCAGGCCCCGGCGGGGAACCCGGCAATGAGCACGATCGTCCTCGGTTTGTGTCGGTACGGGCGGTCTTCCGGGCGGCTGCCCCAGTGGTCAGAGCCTACCGGCGCTGCCGATTCCTCAGCGAACCCATATACGGTACGGGGCACACGCAGACGGTCGGTTCATACGACACATGCGTGACGGTCGCCGGACGAGACGCATGAGGAGAGAACCCCGTGGTCACCCAGGAACAGCGGAAGCGGCAGCTCGCGCGGGAGAAGTTCTTGCGGCAGCAGCAGCGGCGCACGGCCGCGCGCCGCAGGGCCCGTGTGCGCAACTCCGTGATCGGGTCGGTGCTCGGCGTGATCCTGGTGGGCAGCCTGGCGCTCTACACGTCCGGGGTCCTCAAGGACGACGACAAGGCCAACGCGAGCGCGGAGGCGACCCCGAGCGCGGGCGCGACCAGCAAGGCGCCGGACCCGTGCGACAAGCCCGCCGCCGGCAAGGTCGAGACCCAGTCCTGGAAGAAGGAGCCGGCGCTGTCCATCGACAAGTCGGCGAAGTACACCCTGGACCTCGCCACCACCTGCGGCAAGATCGACATCGCGCTGAAGGCGTCGGCGGCCCCGCACACCGTGAACTCGTTCGACTTCCTCGCGAACAAGGGCTTCTTCGACCACACCAAGTGCCACCGGCTCACCACCAACGGCATCTACGTCCTGCAGTGCGGCGACCCGACGGGCTCCGGCAGCGGCGGACCGGGCTACACCATCCCGGACGAGAACCTGAAGGACAAGAGCCTCAAGAGCAACATCTATCCGGCGGGCACCGTCGCGATGGCGAACACCGGTCAGGCGCACACCGGGGGCAGCCAGTTCTTCCTCGTCTACCAGGACAGCCAGCTGCCGCCGAGCTACACCCCGTTCGGCACCATCTCGGAATCCGGTATGAAGGTGCTGAAGAAGATCGCCGCGGCCGGTGAGAGCACCGGAGCGGGCGACGGCGCGCCGAACGCGACCGTCGTGATCAACAAGGCGACCGTCACCAAATCCTGACCGTCAAGTGCGAAATTTCGGTCGCGCGGGATGCGGACAGGCCACCCGCCGGTCGCCTATGTTGGCCGTGACGAAACTGTGGACGATGCCCGGGGGCCCTGAAGCCTTCCGCAGGCATCATGTGGAGGAGGCGCTGTGAGCAGCGACCCGTGGGGCCGCGTCGACGAGACGGGGACCGTGTACGTGCGTACGGCCGACGGCGAGCAGGTCGTCGGTTCCTGGCAGGCGGGCTCCCCCGAGGAAGCCCTGGCCTACTTCGAGCGCAAGTACGAGGGCCTGGTTGTCGAGATCGGCCTCCTCGAGAAGCGAGTCAAGACCACCGATCTGTCGGCGAAGGACGCCCAGGCGGCCATCGACCACATCCGCGAGCAGGTCGACGCGCATCACGCGGTCGGCGACCTGGACGCGCTGAAGGTGCGGTTGGACAAGCTCGTGGAGACCGTCGACAAGCGTCGCGAGGAGCGCAAGCAGCAGCGCGCCAAGCAGTCCGACGAGGCCCGGCACGCCAAGGAGGCGCTGGTCGTCGAGGCGGAGGAGCTGGCCCAGTCCGACCAGTGGCGGGCCGCCGGTGAGCGGCTGCGCGCGCTGGTGGACACCTGGAAGGGTCTGCCGCGGCTGGACCGCAAGTCGGACGACGAGCTGTGGCACCGCTTCTCGCACGCCCGCTCGGCGTTCTCCAAGCGCCGCAAGGCGCACTTCGCGTCGCTGGACGCGCAGCGCGAGGAGGCCCGCAGGACCAAGGAGCGGCTGGTCGGCGAGGCCGAGGCGCTGTCCGGGTCCACGGACTGGGGCCCCACGGCCGCGCGCTACCGCGAGCTGATGGCCGAGTGGAAGGCCGCCGGACGCGCCCAGCGCGAGCACGAGGACGACCTGTGGAACCGCTTCCGCGGCGCCCAGGACGTGTTCTTCGCCGCCCGCAGCTCGGTCTTCGCCGAGCGGGACGCCGAGCAGACCGAGAACCTCAAGCTGAAGGAGGAGCTGGCCGAGGAGGCCGAGAAGCTCCTGCCGATCGGCGACCTGAAGAGCGCCCGCGCCGCCTTCCGCGCGATCAACGAGCGCTGGGAGGCCATCGGCCACGTCCCGCGGGACGCCCGGCCGAAGGTCGAGGGCCGGATGCACTCCGTCGAGCGCGCTCTGCAGGAGGCCGAGGAGACCGAGTGGCGCCGGACCAACCCGGAGGCACGCGCGCGTGCCGCGGGTCTGACCGGCCAGCTCCAGGCCGCCGTGGACAAGCTCAAGGGCCAGATCGAGCAGGCCCGCGCGCAGGGCAACAACAGCAAGGCCGACAAGCTGGAGCGTGAGCTGGAGGGCCGCCAGGCGCTGCTGGACCAGGCGCTCAAGGGGCTGCAGGAGTTCGGCGGCTGACGACAGGGCCGTACACACGAAAGGGCCCCGGTTTCCCGGGGCCCTTTCGCATGGTCGCTACGACCGGTTCCGCGCCGAGGTCACGCGGTAGACGTCGTACACGCCCTCCACTCCCCTGACCGCCTTCAGGACGTGACCGAGGTGCTTCGGGTCGCCCATCTCGAAGGTGAAGCGGGAGGTGGCGACGCGGTCGCGGGAGGTCTGGACGGCCGCGGAGAGGATGTTGACGTGCTGGTCGGACAGCACGCGGGTGACGTCGGACAGGAGCCGCGAGCGGTCCAGGGCCTCGACCTGGATGGCGACCAGGAAGACCGAGGACTGGGTGGGGGCCCACTCGACCTCGAGGATGCGCTCGGGCTCGCGGGACAGTGACTCCACGTTGACGCAGTCGCTGCGGTGAACCGATACGCCACTGCCCCGGGTGACGAAGCCGATGATCGGATCGCCGGGGACGGGGGTGCAGCAGCGGGCCAGCTTGACCCACACGTCCTCGACGCCCTTGACGATGACACCCGGGTCGGCGTTGGTGCGCCGCTTGCGGCCGCGGCCGCGGGTCGGCGGGACCGACTCGTCGATCTCCTCGGTGGCCGCCTCCTCGCCGCCGAGCGCCTGGACCAGCTTCTGCACGATGTTCTGCGCGGAGACATGGCCCTCGCCGATCGCCGCGTACAGCGCGGAGATGTCGGAGTACCGCATCTCGTGGGCGAGCGTGACGAGGGAGTCGCCGGTGAGGATGCGCTGGATCGGCAGGTTCTGCTTGCGCATCGCGCGGACGATGGCGTCCTTGCCCTGCTCGATGGCCTCGTCGCGGCGCTCCTTGGAGAACCAGGCGCGGATCTTGTTGCGGGCCCGCGGTGACTTGACGAAGTTCAGCCAGTCCCGGGACGGTCCGGCCCCGGGCGCCTTGGACGTGAAGACCTCCACGAGGTCGCCGTTGTCCAGGGTGGATTCCAGCGGCACGAGGCGGCCGTTGACGCGGGCTCCTATGGTGCGGTGGCCCACCTCGGTGTGCACCGCGTACGAGAAGTCCACCGGGGTGGCCCCGGCCGGCAGCGCTATGACGTCACCCTTGGGTGTGAAGACGAAGACCTCGTTGCGGGAGAGATCGAAGCGCAGGGACTCCAGGAACTCGCCGGGGTCCTCGGTCTCCTTCTGCCAGTCCAGGAGCTGACGCAGCCACGCCATGTCGTTGAGGTGGTCGTCCTTGCCGGTGGTCCTCGGCTGGTCCGAGCGGACCTTGGAGGTACCGGCGACGGCCTCCTGCTTGTACTTCCAGTGCGCGGCGATGCCGTACTCGGCGCGGCGGTGCATGTCGAAGGTGCGGATCTGCAGTTCGACGGGCTTGCCGTTGGGCCCGATGACCGTCGTGTGGAGCGACTGGTACATGTTGAACTTGGGCATCGCGATGTAGTCCTTGAACCGCCCCGGAACCGGGTTCCAGCGGGCGTGGACGGTGCCCAGGGCCGCGTAGCAGTCGCGGACGGTGTCCACCAGGACGCGGATGCCGACCAGGTCGTAGATCTCCGCGAAGTCACGGCCACGGACGATCATCTTCTGGTAGACGCTGTAGTAGTGCTTCGGGCGGCCGGTGACGGTGGCCTTGATCCGGGCCGCGCGCAGGTCGGACTGCACCTCGTCGGTCACTATGGCCAGGTACTCGTCACGCTTCGGAGCCCGCTCGGCCACCAGCCGTACGATCTCGTCGTACATCTTGGGGTAGAGGATCGCGAAGGCGAGGTCCTCCAGCTCCCACTTGATGGTGTTCATGCCCAGGCGGTGGGCGAGCGGCGCGTAGATCTCCAGCGTCTCGCGCGCCTTCTTCTCCTGCTTCTCGCGCTTGAGGTAGCGCATGGTGCGCATGTTGTGCAGGCGGTCGGCGAGCTTGATGACCAGGACGCGGGGGTCCTTGGCCATGGCCACGACCATCTTGCGCACGGTCTCGGCCTGCGCGGCCTCGCCGAACTTGACCTTGTCCAGCTTGGTGACGCCGTCGACGAGCAGGGCGACCGAGTCGCCGAAGTCGCGGCGGAGCTGGTCGAGGCCGTACTCGGTGTCCTCGACGGTGTCGTGCAGCAGCCCGGCCATGAGGGTCGCGGGGTCCATGCCGAGTTCGGCGAGGATCGTGGTCACCGCGAGCGGGTGCGTGATGTACGGGTCGCCGCTCTTGCGCTTCTGGCCGCGGTGCCAGCGCTCGGCGACCTGGTAGGCCTTCTCGATCTGGCGCAGGGTCGCCGTCTCGATCTTCGGGTCGTTGCTGCGCACTATCCGCAGCAGGGGCTCCAGGACCGGGTTGTACGGGTTGGAGCGCTGGACGCCGAGGCGGGCGAGGCGGGCGCGGACGCGGTTGGAGGAACCGGTGCGGGCGGGCTGGCCGGTGTTCACCCGGGCCGCCGGGGTCGCCGACGGGGCGGCGGTGAAAGGCTTGGCGACCCAGTCCGAAAACGCGT
>NZ_RSAJ01000589.1 GCF_003933965.1 Streptomyces sp. RP5T | reverse complement strand
CAGGGGCACCCGCGTTCGTGCGCCTGCCGGCCGAGTTGCGGCCGGGACCGGGCGTCCGCCAGGGCCTTCGGACGCGTCGCGCGCCGCACCGCCGTGCGCCTGCTGACGCACAGCCGGGTCTCGACTGCGCCCTCCGTCGGACCGGCGACGAGCAGCGACAGCGCACAGCCGCGAGGGAGTGACCCGGCCCGACGCCGCCAGGGCCTCAGGCGAGGTCGCTGCTGCGTCTCAGCGGACCAGGCCGTTGGTCTCCGTCCACGGGGTTCTCGCGTCCCCGCCGTCGCACAAGGCGTCGCCGAGCTGGTGGGCACCATGGCCCTCGCCCGGGGCGGTCTCCCCGCCACCTCGATCACGCCGGTCACGGTGAGCCTGATGGTCAAGGCGCAGTCCCCCCGGCGCGGACCACGTTGCGGCCGGGAAAGGGACCCGTCGGCCCGGGGGCGAGGAAGGACACCGTGACGGTTCAGCCCGGCCCGGTGTCGTGGAGCCGTGCCCCGCCGTGGGCCGAACCACGTACCCCTCCCCTCGAAGACCCTCCGATGGCCCAGGTGCGGTGGTGGTCTCCGGTAGGCGAGGCCCATGGTCGACAGGGCGGCCTCTTCCCGAGAACGGAGTGATCCCTTGCAGGGCACCGCGCAGATCCCACCCCAGGCCACGGAGTCGATGCCGGCTCCCGAGCGGGTGGAGACACGCCTGGGCAGTCTGGACTTCCGACCGCGTGTGCCCACAGAGGGGACCGCGAACCGCGTCCACGACCCTCTGGACCACGTGCGCGCGGTCAGCGCGTTCCTCGACCGGTCCTGGCGGCCCGGCGAGATCAAGGCGGTGGACTGACCTTGGGCGGGGGATCCGACGGCGTGACGGTCCGGACACCGAGGTGACCATGAGCAGCAGCCCGCTGGGGAGTTGGAACGACGGTGCCGCGAAGCAGGCGATCGTCGACTTCGTGACGTCGGCGGCGACGGAAGGGGCGCCGGGCTACGTTCCGCCGGCGGACCGGGTCGCCGTGTTCGACAACGACGGAACTCTGTGGGTGGAGAAGCCCGCTCCGGTGCAGATGCCGTTCGTCCTCGGGAAACTGGCCGCGCGGGTGCGAGCGGACCCGTCCTTGGCCGAGGAGCAGCCCTACCGGGCGATCGTCGACGGGGACGAGGCGTATCTCCGCGCGCTGAACGACCAGGACCCCGACGCCGTGACGTCGATGGTGAAGGCCGTCGGATCGGCCTGGGAGGGCACCACCTTCGGAGAGTTCGAGGCCGAGGCCGAAAGGTACCTGGCGTCCTGGCGCCACGAACGCTTCGGCCTGCCGTATTCCGGTGTCGTCTACCAGCCGATGCTGGAGCTGTTCGACTACCTCCGGACGTACGGCTGGCGGTTGTTCGTCTGCTCGGGCGGCGGGCGCGACTTCATGCGGGTCGTCTGCGAGGAAACCTGGGGTCTGCCCCGGGAGAACGTGATCGGCTCGGCCCCGGAGTTCGCCTACCGGGACGGCGCGCTGGTCCGCCGTGCGACCCCGCACGGCCCGGTCGCGCTCGGACCCGGCAAGGCGGAGTACTTCCTCGCCCGCACCGGCCGGCTGCCGGGCTTCGCGGTCGGCAACGACGACGTGGACGTCGAACTGCTCGCCTGCGCGCGGTTCGCCCTGCTCATCGTGCACGACGACGACATGCGGGAGTACGCCTACAGCGACAGCGCGCAGCGGGCACGCGCGACGGCCGAGCGGTCCGGCTGGACGACGGTAAGCGTGAAGAACGACTGGAACGTGGTTCTCAAGCAACACGAGACTCAGGAGGAACCCAGTGCCCCACATCAGTGACGCTCCCAGCCCGGGCACACCGCCCGAGACCCTCGCGTCGATCGTGTGCCCGGATCGGCTGGACACGGTCTTCGGAGCGTTGGACTTCTTCGACGGCCTGCCCCTGCCCGACACGGTCACCCGCAGCTACGACACGCTGGACCTGCTGCGCGGGATCGAGGCGTTCCTCAACTGCGTGCCCGGGGCCTCCATGGTGGCCCTGCGAAGCGGACTGCGGAGCCTCGGCGTCGACTCCCGCGCCATCGGCTACACGGCCCCCAAATGCACCTCGGCGCCGATGCTGCTCACGGGCAACACGGAAACCACCTACGGGATGACCTTCCTGGCGCTCGACGAGGACGGTCCCACCGTGATCGAGGCGCCGGGGAACTCGCTGTGCGTCGTCGACGACATGTGGCAGCGCTACGTCACCGACATGGGCATCGCCGGGCCCGACAAGGGAGAGGGAGGCAAGTACCTCTTCCTGCCTCCCGGGCACGAGGGCGACGTTCCGGACGGCTACTTCGTCGTGCGGCCGACGACGTACAGCTCCTGGGTGGTGCTGCGCGCGCTGGGGGGCACGGAGAGCCTGCTCACGACGCGGATCTACCCGCTCTCGGTCGCGGCGGACCCGCCCGAGCAGCGCTTCGTCAACTGGGCGGAATCGGACTTCAACACGATCCACGCCAACGACTTCTCCTTCTTCGAGGAGATCGACACCATCGTCCAGACCGAGCCGGCCGGGTCGCTCGATCCCGAGCGGGCCGGACAGCTCGCCGCGATCGGCATCGTGCGCGGCAGGCCCTTCCAGCCGGACGACCGGATGCGCTCGATCCTGGACACGGCCGCCAGGATCGCCTCGGGCATCGTACGGACGCTGGCCTTCAAGCCACGTGACCCGGGCTTCTACTACTACCCCGACAAGTCGTGGAAGACCCCGTTCCCCACGCGCAGTTACGAGTTCCTGTCGGAGGACGGCGCCCGCCTGCTGGACTCCCGGGCGGTGTTCTACTACTTCGCGACCGTCTCCTCGCCGGCGATGGTGACGGCACCCGTCGGCACCGGATCGCAGTACGCCTACACGGCGGAGGACTCCACGGGCGAGTGGCTCGACGGCGGGCGGCACTACACGCTCACCCTGCCGGGCGGCATCCCGGTGAAGAACTTCTGGGCCGTCACCGCCTACGACCCCCAGACCCGGTCGCTGCTGCGCACGGACCAGCCCTACCCGAGCGTCAACAACCAGTCGGAAGGCGTCCGGTCCCAGAGCAATGGCGACACGGTCATCCACTTCGGTCCCTCCGCGCCGGAGGGCCAGGAGGCGAACTGGGTCCGGACGGTGCCCGGCAAGGGATTCTTCGTGACGCTGCGACTCTACGGCCCGCTCGAAAGCTGGTTCGACAAGAGCTGGCGTCCGGGCGAGATCGAACCGGCGTGAGGTAGGCGGCCATGGGTGAGGCGATCGGTCAGATTCTGTCCTACGGCGTCGCCGTGGCGCTGAGCGCGTTCCCGATCATCGGCGTGGTGCTGATGCTCGCCACCCCCAGGGCGCGCTCCAACGGGTCGGCACTGCTCCTGGGTTGGGCCCTGGGCCTGGCCCTCGTCGGCACGATCGTGCTGCTGGTCTCCGGCGGCGCCGGCGCGAGCGACCAGGGGCAGCCGGCCGTCTGGGTCAGCGTGCTCGACCTGGCGCTCGGCGTGCTGCTGCTGTGGGTGGCGGTGAAGGAGTGGCGCGGCCGGCCGCGCGGCGACGAGGAGGTGCCGCTCCCGAAGTGGATGAAGACGGTCGACTCGTTCACCCCGGTCAAGGCGCTGGCCCTCGGGACAGCCCTGTCCGCCGTCAACCCGAAGAACCTGCTGCTCTCGATCGCCGCGGCGTCGGCGATCGCGCGCACGGACGCCTCCGCCGGAGCACAGGCCGTGGCCCTGGCGGTCTACGTGCTCCTCGGGGCGCTCGGGCCCGGAACCCCGGTCGTGCTCTACTTCGCCCTCAAGGAGCGCTCGAAGCACATCCTCGACGGTCTCAAGCTCTGGATGGAGCGGAACAACACAGCGATCATGGCCGTGATCTGCCTCCTCTTCGCCGCGAAGCTGCTGGGCAACGCCATCAGTGACCTCTCCTCGTGAGGGCGGACGGTGACCGGCGGCAGTGGCCGGGGCAGGACGCACTGGCCGGGATGATCCTGAAGTGAGCGATGTTCCTCACAGTCTTCAAGTCCGGCGCGTGCCAGTTGTAAAGTGAAGACCGCCCTTGACCTGCGCAAAGCAGGCAGGGAGCCGTCTTCCAGGAGTTGAAAATGCTGCGCACCATGTTCAAGTCCAAGATCCACCGCGCCACCGTGACCCAGGCCGACCTGCACTACGTGGGATCGGTGACCATCGACGCGGATCTCCTCGACGCCGCCGACCTGTTGCCCGGTGAGCTCGTCCACATCGTCGACGTCACCAACGGCGCCCGCCTGGAGACGTACGTCATCGAGGGCGAGCGCGGGTCCGGCGTGATCGGCATCAACGGTGCCGCCGCCCACCTCGTCCACCCCGGGGATCTGGTGATCATCATCAGTTACGCTCAAGTGACCGACGCCGAGGCGCGGGCGCTCGAACCCCGGGTCGTGCACGTGGACCGCGACAACCGCATCCTCGCCCTGGGAGCCGATCCGTCCGCCCCCGTGCCCGGTTCGGACCAGGAGCGCAGCCCGCATTCGGTGCCGGCCTGACCCTGCTCGACGACCTTCGGACCAGGAGCGTGCCCATGAGCGACATAGAGATCCGCGACGACCGGCCGGCCGGCCGGCTGGAGGCCCTCGGATCCGGGGGAGGCGAAGTCGTCGGCCACATCCAGTACTTCGTCCTCGAATCGCCGGAGCGCGCCCTGGTCCCGGTCCACACGATCGTGGAACCGGCCCACGAGGGCCAGGGCATCGCGGGCTCCCTGGCTCGTGAGCTCTACGGCATCGCGGCGCGTGAGGGCATGTCCGTGGCCCCCCTGTGCCCGTACGTCGTCAAGTGGGCCGAACGCCACCCCGACGAGGCCCCCGCCGTCGACCCCGAGCTGCTGCGCGCGGCGAAGAGGTGGCTGGCGGCCCACCCCGAGGGCTTCTAGAGCGCGCGGTTCCACGCACGGGCGGGCCGGACCGTGGCCCGCCCGCACCCGGGCGCACCCACGCGGGCCCCGCGCGTCATACGGGCGGGTGACTGGCGGCGGGGCTCACGGGTACGCGGGGGAGTAGTCCAGAGCCGACGTCGACCGACTGGCCGGAGGACCTGATGAC
>NZ_RSAJ01000588.1 GCF_003933965.1 Streptomyces sp. RP5T | reverse complement strand
CAGCCGAAGACCCCTCCGCCCCCGAGGACCCCGCAAGACCCCGGAGGACTACGCGTCCAGGGACGTCATCACATGCTTGATCCGCGTGTAGTCCTCGAACCCGTAACCCGACAGGTCCTTGCCGTACCCCGACTTCTTGAACCCGCCGTGCGGCATCTCCGCGACCAGCGGAATGTGCGTGTTGATCCACACGCACCCGAAGTCCAGCTTCTTGGACATCCGCATCGCACGGCCGTGGTCCTTGGTCCACACCGAGGACGCGAGGGCGTACTCGACACCGTTGGCCCAGGACACGGCCTGCTCCTCGTCGGAGAAGGACTGCACGGTGATGACCGGCCCGAACACCTCGTTCTGGATGATCTCGTCGTCCTGCTTCAGCCCGGACACGACGGTCGGCGCGTAGAAGTACCCCTTCTCACCCACCTGGTGGCCACCGGCCTCGACCTTGGCGTGCGCGGGCAGCCGCTCGATGAACCCGGAGACCTGCTTGAGCTGGTTCGGGTTGTTGAGCGGGCCGTACAGCACGTCCTCGTCGTCCGGCTGCCCGGTCTTCGTGTCGGCCGCCGCCTTCGCGAGCGCCGCGACGAACTCGTCGTGGATCGAGGACTGCACCAGCACCCGCGTGGCCGCCGTGCAGTCCTGCCCGGCGTTGAAGAAGCCCGCCACGGAGATGTCCTCCACGGCCTTCGCGATGTCGGTGTCCTCGAAGACGACGACCGGGGCCTTGCCGCCCAGCTCCAGGTGCACCCGCTTCAGGTCCCTGGACGCGGACTCGGCGACCGACATACCGGCCCGCACCGACCCGGTGATGGACGCCATCGCCGGCGTGGGGTGCTCGACCATCAGCCGGCCGGTGTCGCGGTCGCCGGTGACGACGTTGAAGACGCCCTTCGGCAGGATCCCGCCGATGATCTCGGCGATCAGCACGGTCGACGCGGGCGTGGTGTCCGACGGCTTCAGCACGACCGTGTTGCCGGCCGCGATCGCCGGGGCGAACTTCCACACGGCCATCATCATCGGGTAGTTCCAGGGGGCGACCTGGGCGCAGACGCCGACCGGCTCGCGCCGCACGATCGAGGTCAGGCCCTCCATGTACTCGCCGGCCGACCGGCCCTCCAGCATCCGGGCCGCGCCCGCGAAGAACCGGATCTGGTCGACCATCGGCGGGATCTCCTCGGACCGCGTGAGCCCGATCGGCTTGCCGGTGTTCTCCACCTCCGCCGCGATGAGCTCCTCGGCCCGCTCCTCGAACGCGTCCGCGATCTTCAGCAGGGCCTTCTGCCGCTCGGCGGGCGTGGTGTCGCGCCAGCCGGGGAAGGCCGCGGCAGCTGCGGCCATCGCCGCGTCCACGTCCGCCTGCCCGGACAGCGGCGCGGTCGCGTACGCCTCGCCGGTCGCGGGGTTGACCACCTCGGTGGTCCGCCCGTCGGCGGCGTCCCGGAACTCACCGTCGATGTAGTTGCGCAGACGACGCAGCTCGGTGCTCACTGCCGGCCTCCTGGAGGGTTTGGAACTGTCCACTGACTGAGACACCCACCCTAATCGCCAGCTCCACGTTTTCAACACCCCCGATCCCGCCAAGGCTGCGAAATCCGCAGGTCTCGGTCGTGTGAACAACGAATTTCATCGCCTCGACCTTGCGAAACCGACGAGACGTCGTGCACAGTGAGCCCGTGGCCAGTCGAAGCGCAGACCCCAGGGACTCCCGCGAGTCCAGGAACGAGTCCAGGAACGGCAGCAGCCCGAACCTGGACGCCGTCTCCCTCGCCATCATCGAACAGCTCCAGGAGGACGGCCGCCGTCCGTACGCCGCGATCGGCAAGGCCGTCGGCCTGTCCGAGGCGGCCGTACGCCAGCGTGTCCAGAAGCTGCTCGACCAGGGCGTGATGCAGATCGTCGCCGTCACGGACCCGCTCACCGTGGGCTTCCGGCGCCAGGCGATGGTCGGCATCCACGTCGAGGGCGATGTCGAGTCCGTGGCCGACGCGCTGACCGCCATGTCCGAGTGCGAGTACGTGGTGATGACGGCCGGCTCCTTCGACCTGATGGTGGAGATCGTCTGCGAGGACGACGACCACCTCCTGGAGGTCATCAACCGCCGCATCCGGGCCATCCCCGGAGTGCGCTCCACCGAGAGCTTCGTCTATCTGAAGCTCAAGAAGCAGACCTACATGTGGGGAACCCGATAACCGTGAGGACCCGATAACCGTGAGCTCCAAGGACCTCAGCCGCACCGCGTACGACCACCTGTGGATGCACTTCACCCGCATGTCCTCGTACGAGAACTCCCCGGTCCCGACCATCGTCCGGGGCGAGGGCACCTACATCTACGACGACAAGGGCAGGCGCTACCTCGACGGTCTCGCGGGCCTGTTCGTGGTCCAGGCCGGCCACGGCCGCACGGAACTGGCCGAGACCGCCTTCAAGCAGGCGCAGGAGCTGGCGTTCTTCCCGGTGTGGTCCTACGCCCACCCGAAGGCCGTCGAGCTCGCGGAGCGCCTCGCGCAGCACGCGCCCGGCGACCTGAACAAGGTCTTCTTCACCACCGGTGGCGGCGAGGCGGTCGAGACCGCCTGGAAGCTCGCCAAGCAGTACTTCAAGCTCACCGGCAAGCCCACCAAGTACAAGGTCATCTCCCGCGCGGTCGCCTACCACGGCACCCCGCAGGGCGCCCTGTCCATCACCGGCCTGCCGGCCCTCAAGGCCCCCTTCGAGCCGCTGGTCCCGGGCGCGCACAAGGTCCCGAACACCAACATCTACCGCGCCCCGATCCACGGCGACGACCCCGAGGCGTACGGCCGCTGGGCCGCCGACCAGATCGAGCAGCAGATCCTCTTCGAGGGCCCGGACACCGTCGCCGCGGTCTTCCTGGAGCCCGTGCAGAACGCGGGCGGCTGCTTCCCGCCCCCGCCCGGCTACTTCCAGCGGGTGCGCGAGATCTGCGACCAGTACGACGTGCTGCTCGTCTCGGACGAGGTCATCTGCGCCTTCGGCCGCCTCGGCACGATGTTCGCCTGCGACAAGTTCGACTACGTCCCGGACATGATCACCTGCGCCAAGGGCATGACCTCGGGCTACTCCCCGATCGGCGCCTGCATCATCTCCGACCGCCTCGCCGAGCCGTTCTACAAGGGCGACAACACCTTCCTGCACGGCTACACCTTCGGCGGCCACCCGGTCTCCGCGGCGGTCGGCCTCGCCAACCTCGACCTGTTCGAGCGCGAGAACCTCAACCAGCACGTCTTGGACAACGAGGGCAACTTCCGCGCCACCCTGGAGAAGCTGCACGACCTGCCGATAGTCGGCGACGTCCGCGGCAACGGCTTCTTCTACGGCATCGAGCTGGTGAAGGACAAGCACACCAAGGAGTCCTTCAACGACGAGGAGACCGAGCGCGTCCTGTACGGCTTCCTGTCCAAGGCCCTCTTCGACAACGGCCTGTACTGCCGTGCCGACGACCGCGGCGACCCGGTCGTCCAGCTCGCCCCGCCGCTGATCTCCAACCAGGAGACCTTCGACGAGATCGAGCAGATCCTGCGCGCCACCCTCACCGAGGCCTGGACCAAGCTCTAGCCCCCCGGCGATTCAGAGGATCGTACGGCCCGGAGTGCGCCCGTCCGAGTGACAGGCACGCACCCCGGGCCGTGTGCTGTACGGCGTCCCGCCCCCGCCTCCTTAGCGTGCCTGGTAACCGATCGGCCCTGCTTTCGTTCCCCCGCTCGGGGGATTGCAAGGCACTACGGACCAGAACGAGGTGTACGCCCATGGAGGCCCCGCCGGACAACGACGTGCTCTGGGCACGCTCCCTGCACTTCACCCACCGCGACGGCTCACCGGCGCTCCAGGGCGTCTCCCTGGGCGTGCGCGAGGGCGAGATCCTCGCCGTGAGCGGCCCGCGCGGCAGCGGCAAGACCGCACTGCTCAGCTGCCTGTCGGGGCTGGTCCCGGCCCAGCGCGGCGAGGTCTGGTTCAACAGCGTGCCGGTGCACACCATGGGCCCGATGACCCGTGAGCGCCTACGCCGCGACCGCTTCGGCTGGATCGACCCGGCCCCGGTGCTCGTCCCCGAGCTCAACGCCTGGGAGAACGCCGCCCTCCCCCTCATGCTGCGCGGCACCGGTCGCCGGCGCGCCAGGACGGCCGCCCTGGAGTGGCTGGAGCGCCTCGACATCGGCGACCGGACCCGCTGCCGCCCGCACGAGCTGACCCGGTCCGAACGCCAGCGCGTCTGCGTCGCCCGCGCCCTGGCCCCGGCCCCGTCGGTCCTGTTCGCGGACGAGCCGACGGCCCCGCTGCACCGGGCGGACCGCGCGCACGTCCTGCGCACGCTCACGACGGCCGCCCGCTCCCACGGCATCACCGTGGTCCTGGCGACGCACGACCCCGACACCGCAGCCCTGGCGGACCGCACGGTCACCCTCCTGGACGGACGCCGGGTGAAGACCGTGCACCTGCCCCCGATGGCCGACTCGGAAGGCCGTACCGCGTGCTCGCTCTCCGTCTGACCCGGGGCGCCCGTCCCGCCGTGCACCTGCGCCGCCTCCTGGTGGCGCTGGCCTCGGCGGGCACGGGGTTCCTCCTCCTGTGCACCCTCGGCCACGCGATCAGCCACCCCGAGGATCCGTCGGGTGCCGTGCTGCGTCTGGCGTGGTGCCTGACTCCGCTGGCGGCGACGGTCCACTTCGCCCTGGCGGTCGCCCGCACCGACCCGGGCACCCGCCCCCGCCCCGGACTCGCGGCGATCGGCCTCGGACCGGCCCGGCTGATGGCCGTCACGGCCACGACGACAGCTCTGTCCTGCACCCTCGGCTCGATGCTGGCGCTGCTCTTCTTCCTCCACCTGCGGGGCGACCTGACGGGCATGCCCTTCGACGGGGCGGCGGCCGACTTCCTCGCGGCCGACTCCCCCCTGCCGTTGCCGGCCGCCCTGACCCTGCTGGGCCTGGTCCCGGTGATCGCGTCGGTGACGGTGGGACTCGTCCTGCGGCCCCGGGACGACCGGCCCGCCGCGGCGAAGCGGGAGGCACGGTCGTACGGCCGCTTCGGGGCGTACGGCAGGAAGACGGCGAGGGAGCCCTTCGGGG
>NZ_RSAJ01000587.1 GCF_003933965.1 Streptomyces sp. RP5T | reverse complement strand
GGCCAGGTGCCGGTCCGTGCAGTCGATCAGCCACCACACCAGGTGGCCGTCGTCGTCGACGGTGTGGTGTGCCTCGAAGAACCGCCCGTCGACGGAACCGGTCATGGGCCGCGCGGCGCCGGGCGCCACAACTTTTCAGGATCATCATTCCGGAAACTGACACGTGCCGATCGCAGGGCGTGACCGTATCGGCCCACCGCCTACGGTCCGTGACCACGGACTCCGGCTCCTCGGTGCGCCGTTCGCCGACACCGACGGCCCGTTCGCGATCGTGTCCCTTGCACCTCTGGCCATGGCCGCGGACCGACTGCGCCGCGAGCGGCGCGCGTTGCGGGGGCTCGGCAGGTCCGGTGCCGCCCGGGGGTGGCGGTCCGCCCGCGCGGCCCCCCGGTCGTGGCAGGATCGGAAGGCCATGACTGCGCCCACGAACACCCCGCCCAGCAGCCCCGCCGACGGCATCACCGACGCCCCCCGCGGAGCGGGCCTGCACTCCCCTGTCATCGACTGGTTCGACGAGCACGCCCGGGATCTGCCGTGGCGGCGGCCCGAGGCCGGCCCGTGGGGAGTGATGGTCAGTGAGTTCATGCTCCAGCAGACGCCCGTGAGCCGGGTCCTGCCGGTCTACGAGCAGTGGCTCGCCCGGTGGCCGCGACCCGCCGATCTGGCCGCGGAGGCGCCCGGTGAGGCCGTGCGCGCCTGGGGGCGGCTCGGCTATCCGCGCCGGGCGCTGCGGCTGCACGGCGCGGCGGTCGCCATAACCGAGCGGCACGGCGGGGACGTACCCACCGACCACGCCCAGCTGCTGGCCCTGCCCGGGATCGGCGAGTACACGGCGGCCGCCGTGGCCTCCTTCGCGTACGGGCAGCGGCACGCGGTGCTGGACACCAATGTGCGGCGGGTGCTCGCCCGTGCCGTCACCGGTGTGCAGTACCCGCCGAACGCCACCACCGCCGCCGAGCGCAAGCTCGCCCGCGCGCTGCTGCCCGAGGACGAGAAGACGGCCGCGCGCTGGGCCGCCGCCTCCATGGAGCTCGGCGCGCTCGTCTGCACGGCCAAGAACGAGTCCTGCCCGCGCTGCCCCATCGCCGCTCAGTGCGCCTGGCGGCTCGCGGGCAAGCCCGAGCACGACGGGCCGGCCCGGCGCGGACAGACGTACGCCGGTACCGACCGCCAGGTTCGCGGCAAGCTGCTCGCCGTGCTGCGGGAGGCCCGCACGCCCGTCCCGCAGGCCGTGCTCGACGGGGTGTGGCACGAGCCGGTGCAGCGGGCGCGGGCACTGGACGGTCTGGTCGCGGACGGACTCGTCGAACCCCTGTCGGGTGGTTTGTATCGGCTGCCGTTGACATAGCCCGGCCATGGCCCGGCATGAGCAAACGGGCAAATCCCCCTGAACCGGCGTGAAAAGCCGCGCCGGTTTACCCCTTTTCGGCTTCCGTTACACAACCGACGGACAGCCGATTGCCAGCCGCGCGCTGCTCCGCACAGCCTCGTGACAACCGCTCCGTAGCTTCATTGCCATGCCGCACACCAGGCGGCAGCACACGCGATGAGGACCGGCAGGGACTGCCGGAACGGGGATCAGGAGGCGGTCGACATGGCGCAGGGCGAGGTGCTCGAGTTCGAGGAGTACGTCCGCACCCGGCAGGACGCGCTGCTGCGCAGCGCACGCCGTCTGGTCCCGGACCCGGTCGACGCGCAGGACCTGCTCCAGACGGCGCTCGTGCGGACGTACGGCCGCTGGGAGACCATCGAGGACAAGCGGCTCGCGGACGCCTATCTGCGCCGGGTGATGATCAACACCCGCACGGAGTGGTGGCGGGCGCGCAAGCTGGAGGAAGTGCCCACCGAGCAGCTCCCGGACGCCTCGGTCGACGACTCCACCGAGCAGCACGCGGACCGCGCCCTGCTGATGGACGTCATGAAGGTGCTGGCCCCCAAGCAGCGCAGCGTCGTCGTACTGCGACACTGGGAGCAGATGTCCACGGAGGAGACGGCCGCCGCCCTCGGCATGTCGGCCGGTACGGTCAAGAGCACGCTGCACCGGGCGCTCGCCCGGCTCCGTGAGGAGCTGGAGGCCCGCGACCTGGACGCACGCGCGCTGGAGCGTGAGGAGCGGGAGCGTTGCGCGGCGGCCTGACCGAACCCGGGCCCACCCGGCCGGACCTCGCTCCGGTCCGGGGGATCTTCCAGGCGGCAAGCACGGCGGTGGCCGGGCTGGCCGCCCTCGCCCTTTTCGTCTCCGCCTGCGCGACCGGCGGCACCGGCACCCGTGACGAGGGCCCGGCGCACGCGGTCGCGGGGACCGGCGTCTCCCCCTCGGCCCTGCCCTCGGCACTCGCCTCCCCGCGCCTGGACCGCAAGGGCGCGGTCGCCCTCCTCAGATCCGACCCGAAGGTCTCCGAGGCGGTCAAGCGCGACCTGGAGCCGTGCGGCACCGACCAGTACCCGGTGGACCTGTTCTACGGCGACCTGACCGGCGGCGCGGCCGACGACGTCGTCGTCAACGTCGTGACCTGTGCCGATCTGGTGGGCGTCGGCTCGTACGTGTACCGCGAGGAAGACGGTTCGTACCAGAATGTCTTCCAGACCGAGGAACCTCCCGTCTACGCCGAGATCGACCGCGGCGACCTGGTGGTGACCAAGCAGGTGTACGAGAAGGGCGACCCGGTGTCCGACCCCTCCGGCGAGAACGTGATCACGTACCGCTGGGTCTCGGGGAGGTTCGCCGCGGTCTACCGGACCCACAGCGACTACGGCAACGCCGGCACGGAACCGACTCCGGTGCCCGACAACTGAACCGATCGGGCCGCCCCAAGCGATGGTTCAGTGACCGCCACGACCCCGAAGAGTGAGAGCACCCGGATGGCAGACCAGACCCACGTGCTGTTCGTCGAGGACGACGACGTCATCCGCGAGGCCACCCAACTCGCCCTGGAGCGGGACGGCTTCGCGGTCACCGCCATGCCCGACGGACTGTCGGGCCTGGAGGCGTTCCGCGCGGACCGCCCCGACATCGCCCTCCTGGACGTCATGGTCCCGGGCCTGGACGGGGTCAGCCTGTGCCGCCGTATCCGCGACGAGTCCACCGTGCCGGTGATCATGCTGTCGGCGCGCGCCGACTCGATCGACGTGGTGCTCGGTCTGGAGGCCGGCGCCGACGACTACGTCACCAAGCCGTTCGACGGGGCCGTCCTGGTCGCCCGGATCCGGGCGGTGCTGCGCCGCTTCGGGCACGCGGGCGGGGCCGACAAGGGCGATGAGAACGCCGGCGCGGACGCCGGGGGCGTGCTGACCTTCGGGGAGCTGGAGGTCGACACCGAGGGCATGGAGGTGCGCAAGGGCGGGCAGCCGGTGGCGCTCACCCCGACCGAGATGCGGCTGCTCCTCGAGTTCTCCTCGGCCCCGGGCACGGTGCTGTCCCGGGACAAGCTCCTCGAGCGGGTGTGGGACTACGGCTGGGGCGGTGACACCCGGGTCGTCGATGTCCATGTGCAGCGGCTGCGGACGAAGATCGGCCAGGACCGGATCGAGACGGTCCGCGGCTTCGGCTACAAGTTGAAGGCCTGAGCGGGGGGCCTGGAGCATGCGGGGGATCCTTCGGGGCCCGGTGACGGAGCGTGTGGTGGTGCGGACCGGCCTGAGATGGAAGCTCAGCGCGGCCATCGCGCTGGTCGGCGCGCTCGTGGCCGTCGCGCTGAGCCTGGTCGTGCACAACGCGGCCCGCGTCTCGATGCTGGACAACGCGCGTGACCTCGCGGACGAGCGGATCCAGATCGCCCAGCGCAACTACGAGCTGACGGGCAAGCCGAACTTCCCCAGCATCGCGGTCGACGACCGTCATCTGCCGCCCGAGCTGCGGGAGAAGGTCCAGGAGGGCCGCCGGGCGACGTACGTCTCCGACCGGGCCGACCACGGGCCGGACATCTGGGCGGCGGTCCCGGTCAAAGGCGGGCATGTGCTGTCGCTGCACACCGGGTTCACCGACCGCAGCACCGACATCCTCAAGGACCTCGACCAGGCTCTGGTGATCGGCTCCATCGCCGTGGTCCTCGGCGGCAGCGCGCTCGGCGTGCTCATCGGCGGGCAGCTGTCGCGGCGGCTGCGGAAGGCGGCGACCGCGGCGAACCAGATGGCCAAGGGCGAGACCGACGTCCGGGTCAGGGACGCGATCGGCGGGGTCGTACGGGACGAGACCGACGACCTCGCCTCCGCCGTGGACGCCATGGCGGACGCGCTCCAGCAGCGGCTGGAGGCCGAGCGGCGGGTCACCGCGGACATCGCGCACGAGCTGCGGACCCCGGTGACGGGTCTGCTGACGGCGGCGGAACTGCTGCCTCCGGGGCGGCCCACGGAGCTGGTCCTGGACCGGGCGAAGGCCATGCGCACGCTGGTCGAGGACGTCCTGGAGGTGGCCCGGCTCGACGGGGCCTCCGAGCGGGCCGAGCTCCAGGACATCCTGCTCGGCGAGTTCGTCACCCGGCGGGTGGCGGCCAAGGACCCGGAGATCGAGGTCCGCGTGGTGCACGAGTCGGAGGTGACCACCGATCCGCGCCGCCTGGAGCGGGTGCTGTTCAACCTCCTCGCCAACGCCGCCCGGCACGGCAAGCCGCCCATCGAGGTCACCGTCGAGGGCCGCGTCATCCGCGTCCGCGACCACGGCCCCGGCTTCCCCGAGGACCTGCTCGCGGACGGCCCGAGCCGCTTCCGCACGGGCAGCGCGGACCGCGCGGGGCACGGGCACGGGCTGGGGCTGACGATCGCGGCCGGTCAGGCGCGGGTGCTGGGGGCGCGGCTGACCTTCCGCAACATCCGTCCCGCCGGGGCCCCGCAAGGAGTGGTGGCCGAGGGCGCGGTGGCGGTGCTGTGGCTGCCGGAGCACGCGCCGACGGCCACGGGGAGCTACCCCCTGCTGCCGTGACTCAGCCGGCCGCCACCAGCAGTTCCTCTCCCCTGGACGGTCGTACGCCGTCCGTCCTGCCCGCGAAGTAGCGCCGGTCCAGTTCCTCCACCGGCACGTGCCGCACCTCGCGGAACCCGGACGCGCGGGCCAGGGCGAGGATCTCGGCGGGCCGGAAGAGGCTCAGGA
>NZ_RSAJ01000586.1 GCF_003933965.1 Streptomyces sp. RP5T | reverse complement strand
GGGGCCCGCCGGGGACTTCGGCCCCTTGGCCCTGCCGAACCCGAGGAAGCCGCGCCTGCCGCCACCGGCCGCGTGCGCGCCGCCGAGGCCCGCCGCGAAGCCCTCCAGGACCCGGACGGCGTCGGTCTGGCTGGGCTGGTCCGGGTCCGGGATGTACGTGTCGAAACGCACCGCGTCGAACCGCGGCGGCGGCACCATCTCGGCGACCAGCCGGTCCGCGGGGACGTGCGGCTCGCGCTCGCACAGGGAGGGCGGGGCGGTGTCGGTCATCGAACCGGAACCGGACGCGGCGGGAGAAGTAGACACGGTTCACCATGCTAAGGGTCGTGCCACACTGCACGGCATGCGACGCCTGTTCCCTGTGACCGACCAGACAGCGCCCCGGAACCCCGAGGGGGAGGCCGGAGGCGACTGGAGCCTCGCCGAACTGGCCGCCGCCTACGCCTACCCCGAGCTCGGGCCCGGTCCCGGGACCCCACAGGTGTGGCTGCGCGCCAACATGGTCTCCACCCTCGACGGGGCGGCCCAGCACGAGGGCCGGTCGCAGCCCATCTCCACCGCGGCCGACATGCGGATCTTCGGGACGCTGCGGGCCCTGGCGGACGTGGTGATCGCCGGTGCGGAAACGGTCCGCCAGGAGGGGTACCGGCCCGCACGCGTGCGGGACGAGTTCGCGGCGCTGCGGGAGGCGGCCGGACAGGGCCCGGTTCCGGCGATCGCGGTGGTCACCGCGAGCCTGGACCTGGACTTCTCCCTCCCGCTCTACACCTCGCCCCTGGTGCCCACGCTGATCCTCACCGGCGCCGCGGCGGCCCCGGACCGGATCGCCGCCGCGGAGAAGGCGGGCGCGCGGGTGGTGACCGCCGGGGACGGGGTCGGCGTGGACCCCGCGCGGGCCGTACGGGCGCTCGCCGAACTGGGACACACCCGGCTGCTGACCGAGGGCGGCCCCCGGCTGCTCGGGCAGCTGGTGGCCGCCCGGGTGCTCGACGAGCTCTGTCTGACGGTGTCGCCGATGCTCACCGCGGGCGACGCGCAGCGGATCGCCGGGGGGCCGTCGGTGGCCGTACCGGCGCGGTTCGCACTGGACTCCCTGCTGGAGGAGGACGGATTCCTCTTCAGCAGGTATCGCAGGGCCTGACCGCCGGGGAGCGGGCCCGATCGGTGCCGCCGGGGCCGACATCGGCGGAATCTGTCGTTCCGTTTGATTTCCGGCGGGCACACTGAATCCGGCAGTACCCGTGCGATCACGGGGCAGGATGGTTTCCGCAGCGCACAGAGAAGGGGACGCCCGGTGTTCACAAGCGTTTTGATGATCGAGAAGGCTCTGACGTCCGCCGACGTGGAGTTCGTCACCACCTTGCACGGTGACGAGTCGGTCGCGTTCCACGTGCTGCTCCAGCCGCGCGGGGACCAGGCCGACCGGTTGCTGCGGGCCATCGACGACGTGGCGCTGGGCGAGCTGGACGAGGCCGTACGGGAGCGGGAGACGCCCGAGGGCGACGCCGCGAAGGGCGTGGGGGAGCGCGCTCTGGAGGTCTCCCTCCAGGCGCTCAGAGCCTCCGGGAGCGAGGCGGAGGGGCGTCTGATCGAGAACCACCCGCTGGACGCGCTGAAGTCCCTGGTCGACGAGATCGGCGCGGACGAGGTGATCGTCCTGACCGATCCCCACTACGTGGAGGAGTTCTTCCACCGCGACTGGGCGTCCCGGGCCCGCCACAAGGTGGGCGTACCGGTGCTGAAGCTGTTCTCGCACAGCAAGGCATAGGCTGGCCCCGCATCCGTACCGCACCACTTTGGGGAGACACACGCATGGCACCCGGCCTTCCTACCGCCATGGACCGACCGCACTTCATCGGGATCGGTGGGGCCGGGATGTCGGGGATCGCAAAGATCCTCGCGCAGCGCGGGGCGAAGGTGGCCGGCAGCGACGCCAAGGAGTCGGCGACCGCCGAGGCCCTGCGCGCGCTCGGCGTGACCGTGCACATCGGGCACGCTGCCGAGCATCTGGCGGCCGACGCCACCTGTGTCGTCGTCTCCTCCGCGATCCGGGCCGACAACCCCGAGCTGGCCCGCGCGGCCGAACTCGGCATCCCCGTCGTGCACCGGTCCGACGCCCTCGCCTCGCTGATGGACGGCCTGCGGCCGATCGCGGTCGCCGGCACGCACGGCAAGACGACCACGACCTCGATGCTCGCCGTCTCCCTGTCCGAGCTGGGCCTTGAGCCGTCGTACGCCATCGGCGGCGACCTGGACGCCCCCGGCTCCAACGCCCTGCACGGCGAGGGCGAGATCTTCGTAGCGGAGGCGGACGAAAGCGACCGCAGCTTCCACAAGTACGCCCCCGAGGTCGCGATCGTCCTCAACGTCGAGCTCGACCACCACGCCAACTACGCCTCGATGGACGAGATCTACGAGTCCTTCGAGACCTTCGTGGACCGCATCGCCAAGGGCGGCACGCTGGTCGTCAACGCGGACCACGAGGGGGCGCGTGAGCTGACCCGCCGCGTCACGGCGACGGGCGTGCGCGTGGTGACGTACGGCGACGCCGAGGACGCCGACGTGCGGGTCCTGTCGGTCGTGCCGCAGGGCCTGAAGAGCGAGGTGACCGTCCTCCTCGACGGCGCGGAGCTCACTTTCGCCGTCTCCGTGCCCGGCCGCCACTACGCGCACAACGCGGTCGCCGCCCTCGCCGCCGGGGTGGCCCTCGGCGTCCCCGCCGCCGAACTGGCGCCGGCACTGGCCGCGTACACCGGCGTCAAGCGGCGCCTCCAGCTCAAGGGCGAGGCGGCCGGGGTGCAGGTCGTCGACTCCTACGCCCACCACCCCACCGAGATGACCGCGGACCTGGAGGCCATGCGCGCCGCCGCCGGGGACGCCCGCATCCTCGTCGTCTTCCAGCCCCATCTGTTCTCGCGGACCCAGGAGCTCGGCAAGGAGATGGGCGCGGCGCTGGCGCTCGCGGACGGCTCGGTCGTCCTGGACATCTACCCGGCCCGTGAGGACCCGATCCCCGGGGTGACGAGCGAGCTGATCATCGAGGCGGCGCGGGCCGCGGGCGCGGACGTGACGCCGGTCCACGACAAGGCGGACGTGCCGGAGACGGTCGCGGGAATGGCGAAGGCGGGTGATCTCGTTCTCACCATGGGCGCGGGCGATGTCACCGACCTCGGCCCGCTGATCCTGGACCGTCTCGCGAAGTAAGGGGCTGAGCTTCATGTCGTACGACGTCGAAAAGCCGGACGAGCAGTGGCGTGCGGAGCTGTCTCCGGCCGAGTACGCCGTACTCCGTCAGGCCGGGACGGAACCCGCGTTCACCGGTGAGTACACCGACACCAAGACCACCGGCGTGTACTCCTGTCGCGCCTGCGGTGCCGAACTGTTCACCTCCACCACGAAGTTCGAGTCGCACTGCGGGTGGCCGTCCTTCTACGACCCGAAGGACACCGACGCGGTCGAGCTGATCGAGGACCGCTCGCACGGGATGGTGCGCACGGAGGTGCGGTGTGCCCGGTGCGGGTCTCACCTCGGGCACGTGTTCGAGGGTGAGGGGTATCCGACCCCGACCGACCAGCGGTACTGCATCAACAGCATCTCGCTGCGGCTGACGGCGGACGAGGGCTGACACCACCACCCCCGGGATGAATGACCGAACCATTGGTCTGTTGACTTTCGGCTGAGCGAGCCAGAGGATTCCGGGGGTGACCCACACCGAGCGCCCGTCCGCCCGCACCGCCCTCCCCGTCGACCTGGACGAGGCGGCCCACCGCTGTCTCGTCGCCGGGTTCGAAGGCACCACGGCCGTCCCCGACACCCTGAAGCGGCTCATCGACCGCGGGCTCGGCGGGGTCATCCTGTTCACCCGCAATGTGCGCGACGCCGAGCAGGTGCGCCGGCTCACCGACACCCTGCGGGCACTGCGCCCCGACCTGCTGGTCGCCATCGACAACGAGGGCGGCGGCATCGGGCACCTGGTGGCCGCGGGCGCCCCCGAGGTCCCCGGCTCCTACGCGCTCGGCGTCGTCGACGACCCGGACCTCACCGCCCGCTGCGCCGACGCGCTGGCCGGACACCTGGCCACCCTCGGCATCACCGCCTCCTACGCCCCGGTCGCCGACGTCCAGCGGCAGGCCGGCAACCCGATCGTGCGCACGCGCGCCTTCGGCGAGGACACCGCCCTGGTGTCCCGGCACCTCGGCGCCTGGATCGCGGCCACCGAGGCGCGGGGTGTGGCCTCCTGCGCCAAGCACTTCCCGGGGCACGGCGGCACGCTCACCGACAGCCACCACGAACTCGCCGTCGACCCGCGGCCGTACGACGAGCTGGACCTCGCCCCGTTCCGGGCCGCGATCGCCGCCGGGGTGCCGATGCTGATGAGTGCGCACGTCGTGTTCCCGGCACTGGACGCCAACCGGCCGGCCACGCTCAGCCGGCGCATCCTCGGGGACCTGCTGCGGCACGAGTTCGACTTCGACGGGGTGCTGGTCAGCGACGCGCTGGAGATGAAGGCGATCGCGGACCGGTACGGGGAGGCCGCGGGAGCGCGGATCGCCCTTGCCGCCGGGGCCGACCAGGTCATCGTCGCCGTACCCGATCTGGGCGTCACCCTCGAATGCCGGGACGCCGTGCTGGAGGCGCTGCGGGACGGGACGCTGGCCGAGGAGCGGGTCAGGGAGGCCGCCGGGCGGGTGCAGCGGCTGGTCGAGCGGTATGCGACGCCGGCCGACGAGGTCGCCCCGTGGGACGCGGGGGCCGGGCTGGAGGCGGCGCGTCGAGCCGTGCGGGGTGCTCCGGTGGGAGTGCGCGGGGCACACGTTGTGGACCTGTTCCCGGCGCCTCACCCCGCGCTGAACTGGGGCGGGGAGGATCTGCTGACCGAGGTGCTGGCCGTCGATCCGACGGCCACGGGGACGGCGGTGGCCGGGGAGCCGGTTGATTCTTCCGCGCTCGTCGACGTGATTCTGGCCAAGGCCGGAGATGCGCCGCTGGTCGTGGCCACGTGTGACGCGGGGCTGTATCCCTGGCAGAAGCGGCTGAGGGATCTGCTGGTCGCCCGGCGCCCCGGGGCGGTTCAGGTCGCCACGGGGCTGCCG
>NZ_RSAJ01000585.1 GCF_003933965.1 Streptomyces sp. RP5T | reverse complement strand
GTCCTGGAGGAGGCGGTCGGCGGACGGCTGTGGTGGGCGCGGGTGCGCGGTGGGGAGGTGCTCGGGCTGCTGCGGGAGCACGGGCGCCCCATTCGGTACTCCTATACGGAGCGGGACCAGCCGTTGTCCGTCTACCAGACGGTGTTCGCGCTGCCGTCGTCCGACGGGTCGGGCAGCGCGGAGATGCCCAGTGCCGCACGGCCCTTCACCGCGCGGCTGGTGGCGGAGCTGGTGAGCCGGGGTGTGCAGTTCGCGCCGGTCACGCTGCACACGGGGGTGGCCTCGGCGGAGGCGCACGAGCCGCCGTATCCCGAGAGGTTCTCGGTGCCGAAGGCCTCCGCGCGGCTGATCAACGCCGTGCGGGCCGCCGGCGGCAGGGTCGTGGCCGTCGGGACGACGGCCGTGCGGGCCGTGGAGTCGGCGGCCGGGGCCGACGGGGTCGTACGCGCGCGTGCGGGGTGGACGGACCTCGTCGTGACCCCCGGGCGCGGGGTGCGCGTGGTGGACGGGCTGCTGACCGGGCTGCACGAGCCGGAGGCCTCGCATCTGCTGATGCTGGAGGCGGTCGCGGGGCGGGCGGCGATCGACCGCGGCTACGAGGAGGCCCTGCGGCGGCGGTACCTGTGGCACGAGTTCGGGGACCTGCATCTCCTGCTGCCGGAGGCGGGGCAGCAGGAGCATCCTCACGCAGAGCATTGCGGCAGCAACCAACGGTGAGAAAGCTGTGGGGTCGATGTGAGCCCGCACATAGGGCCCACATCACGTACGAAGCGAAATAGGAGACAAAGCCTCCCCGCATGAACGGGACAGACGTTCCTATCTGTCCCGTTTTGCCCTCCCCCGATCCACTATCCGGGGTCGTACGTCACACCTTTGCCCGGGTGTTTTGCGCCAGCTAAGAATGGCCAACGTCGCTCAGCGCCGCGGGTTCCGCCCGCGGCGTTTGTGCCGGAAGCACCCGTGTCCCCCGACGGACAGCGAGCGACCTCCGCGCTATTCGAAGAGGTCTATCCCGCATGCCCAAGAACCCTTTCACCCGTGGTCACAGTCGCGCGCTGACCAAGCGCCACAAGATCGCCGTCGCCGGAGTCGCCACGCTCGGCGCCGCCGCCGTCGCCTTCAGCGCGGTTCCGGGCAACGCGGAGACCACCACGTCCGAGGCGGCCGCCTACTCGGCCCCCGTGAAGTACCGCTCCGAGGACCTCAAGGGCCTTCAGGCGGACGTCAAGGCGCAGCTCGCCGCCAAGGCACTGCAGAACAAGGCCGCCGAGGCCAAGGCCCAGGCCGAGGCGAAGGCCAAGGCAGCCGCCGCCGCGAAGAAGAAGGCCGCCGCGGCCGCCGCCAAGAAGGCCGCGCAGGCGCGCAAGGCCGAGCAGGCCCGCAAGGCGAAGGAGGCCGCGAGCCGGGCCGCCCACCGCGCCAAGCTGAAGGCCGCCGCGCCCAAGAAGAGCTACGCGAACAACCTGGACGGCTGGATCAAGGAGTCCCTGGCCATCATGCGGGCCAAGGGCATCCCGGGCAGCTACAACGGTCTGCACCGCAACATCATGCGGGAGTCCTCGGGGAACCCGAACGCGATCAACAACTGGGACATCAACGCCATCAACGGCATCCCCTCCAAGGGGCTGCTCCAGGTCATCCCGCCGACGTTCCGGGCGTACCACGTCGCCGGCACGTCCTGGAACATCTACGACCCGGTCGCCAACATCACCGCCGCCGCGAACTACGCGGCCGACAAGTACGGCTCGATGGACAACGTCAACAGCGCGTACTGAGGCCGCGCGGACCTCTCCTACGCACGAGGGCGGCACCCCGGGAGGGGTGCCGCCCTTCGGCGTCGTCCGGCCGTGGTCACTTGCGCATGACCTCGGGCTCGTGGCGGCGCAGGAAGCGGGAGACGAGGAAGCCGCAGACGATGCCGATGGCGATCAGGGCCATCATGTCGAGGCCCCAGGTGCCGACCGTGTGGTTCCACAGCGGGTCGGTGGTGTCGCCCGGTTTGACGGGCGGGTTGACCTGGTTGAAGTCCAGCGTGGCGCCCGCGGCGGCGACCGCCCAGCGCGAGGGCATCAGATACGAGAGCTCGTTGACGCCGAGGGTGCCGTGCAGGGTGAACAGGCAGCCGGTGAAGACGACCTGGACGATCGCGAACATCACCAGCAGCGGCATGGTCTTCTCGGACGTCTTCACGAGCGCGGAGATGATCAGCCCGAACATCATCGAGGTGAATCCGAGCCCCATGATCGGCAGGCACAGCTCCACGAGGGTGGCGTTGCCGAGGATCAGCCCTTCCTTCGGGAGTCCGCGGCTGGCGAAGCCGATGACGCCGACCATCAGTCCCTGCAGGATGGTGATCACGCCAAGGACGACCACCTTGGACATCAGGTACGCCGAGCGGGACAGTCCGGTGGCGCGCTCCCGCTCGTAGATGACCCTTTCCTTGATCAGTTCGCGGACGGAGTTGGCCGCGCCGGCGAAGCAGGCGCCGACCGCGAGGATCAGCAGGACGGTCGTGGCCGTGCTGTTCGGCTCGGGCAGCTTGGTCCTCGGGTCGACCGGCTTGGGCAGCAGGCTGTCGCCGAAGTCGATGAGCAGGCTCACCGAGCCGAGGACGAGCGGCAGGATCACCGTCAGGGCCAGGAAGCCCTTGTCGGACGCGATGACCGACACATAGCGGCGCACGAGTGTCCCGAACTGGGCGGCCCAGCGCTGTGGCTTGGGCGGCTTCATGCCCTGCATCGGAGGCACCTGTACGGACTGCGGCGCGACGGCGTCTATGTCCGCGGCGTACATCTGGTAGTGCTGCGAGCCCTTCCAGCGTCCGGCCCAGTCGTAGTCGCGGTAGTTCTCGAAGGCTGAGAAGACGTCGGCCCAGCTGTCGTATCCGAAGAAGTTCAGCGCCTCCTCGGGCGGGCCGAAGTAGGCGACGCTGCCGCCGGGCGCCATCACGAGCAGCTTGTCGCAGATCGCCAGCTCGGCCACGGAGTGCGTGACCACCAGGACCGTACGGCCGTCGTCGGCGAGGGCCCGGAGCAGCTGCATGACGTCGCGGTCCATGCCCGGGTCGAGACCGGAGGTCGGCTCGTCGAGGAAGATCAGGGACGGCTTGGTGAGCAGCTCCAGGGCCACGGACACGCGCTTGCGCTGGCCGCCGGAGAGCGAGGTGACCTTCTTGTCCTTGTGGGGGTCCAGCTTCAGCTCGCGCAGCACCTCGTCTATGCGGTGTTCGCGCTCCTGGGCCGTGGTGTCGGCGGGGAAGCGGAGCTTGGCCGCGTACGTGAGGGCTTTGCTGACGGTCAGCTCCTTGTGCAGGATGTCGTCCTGCGGGACCAGACCGATGCGCTGGCGCAGCTCGGCGAACTGCTTGTAGAGGTTGCGGTTGTCGTAGAGGACGTCGCCCTGGTTGGCGGGCCGGTAGCCGGTGAGCGCCTTGAGCAGGGTCGACTTGCCGGAACCGGACGGTCCGATGACCGCGATCAGGGACTTCTCCGGGACGCCGAAGGAGACGTCCTTGAGGATCTGCTTGCCGCCGTCGACCGTGACGGTCAGGTGGCGGGCGGAGAACGTCACCTCACCGGTGTCGACGAACTCCTCCAGCCGGTCGCCGACGATCCGGAACGTGGAGTGGCCGACGCCGACGATGTCGCTCGGGCCGAGGAGCGTGGAGCCGCCCTTGGGGATCGGCTGGCCGTTGACGTACGTGCCGTTGTGGGAGCCCAGGTCGCGGATCTCCATACGGCCGTCGGGCATCGAGTGGAACTCGGCGTGTTTGCGGGAGACCTGGAGGTCGGAGACGACCAGGTCGTTCTCCAGGGCACGGCCGATGCGCATGATGCGGCCGATGGTGAACTGGTGGAACGTGGTGGGGCTGCGGTCGCCGTAGACCGGCGGGGCGCCCTCGCCCGGGCCCGTGCCCGCCCCCGCGCCGGGACCTTGCTGCTGCGGGAACTTCTGCGGCGGCTGGTGGGAGTACCGCTGCGGCTGCTGGGGCTGTGGCCAGCCGGACTGCGCGGCCTGCTGCGGTGACTGCTGCGGCGCTTGGTGGGGTGTCTGCTGCGGTGTCTGCTGGGCCCAGGCGGGGTTCGCGCTCTGCGCGGCGTACGGCTGCTGCCCGGACTGGGGCCGCGGTACCGCGGCCGCGGTGCCGGACAGGCTCAGCAGCGGGCCGTCGCTCGCGTTGCCGAGATGGACGGCCGCACCGGGGCCGATCTCCGTCTCGTGGATCCGCTGCCCGTGCACGAAGGTGCCGTTGGTGCTGCTGTGGTCCTCGATGACCCAACTGCGCCCGCTCCAGCTGATCGTGGCGTGACGCCAGGACACCCTGGCGTCGTCGAACACGATGTCCCCCTGCGGATCGCGTCCAAGGCTGTACGGCCTGGACGGATCGAGCGTCCAGGTACGGCCATTCGCTTCCAGTACGAGTTCCTGCACTCCAAGCCCCACTGAGTAGTCCCCCGCATTGCCCCCGTCACAGGGAGTGTAGGGATGTCGAACATCGTCGGGAACTATTTCAGGATCCCCTCCTGACCGAAAGTCGAGCCCCGAGAACACCACGTTCGTACGCTTCGGCCGGTTCCGTTGACGGGGTTGAAACCGACCCGGAGAGTGGGTAATCCACGCGAGGGGGACAAGCGCGGTCTCGGCCGCGCCGCGGATCGGGGGGACTGCCATGAGTGCGTCCATGGGCGTCGGGACCACGCGGCACGGCGGCCGGCTGCCGTGGGGCGACATCCTGCTGTCCGCGATCGCGGCCGTGAGCTGGGCGTTGATCGGGATGGCCGGTGCGGCCGCGCTCGGTCTGCATCTGCTGGAGGCCGATTCCGTCGCCTCGCTGGGCCCGATGACCGCGGCTGTCGTGGCCCTTGCGGCGGGTGGTTCGGTGACGCCCGCCGGTGACGTGTCCGCGTTCGGGCTGACGGGGGCTCAGGCGGCGACCGCCATCGAGATCACGCCACTGGGGGTGAGCCTGGTCGGCGCGGTGCTCCTGTCGTGGTTCTTCCTGCGGTCCCTGCGGCGGGCCGGAGCCGTGGTCGCGCCCGCCGAACTCCTCGCCCTGGCTCTTATACACATCT
>NZ_RSAJ01000584.1 GCF_003933965.1 Streptomyces sp. RP5T | reverse complement strand
GATCCGGGACGCCCTCGGCCCCATGCTGCCGCCCTGGCTGCGCGCGCTCGGCGCCGAGGTCACCGCCGTGCGCCGGCTCGGCGACTCGGCCGAGGCGCTGCACAAGGCGGTCACCAAGTCGCGGGCCGACGTGATCGTCACGACCGGCGGCACCGCGTCCGGGCCCGTCGACCACGTGCACCCCATCCTTCGCCGTATCGGCGCCGAACTCCTCGTCGACGGGGTCCAGGTGCGCCCCGGCCACCCCATGCTGCTGGCCCGTACCAAGGAGCACCAGCACCTCGTCGGCCTGCCGGGCAACCCCCTGGCCGCCGTCTCCGGCCTGCTCACGCTCGCCGAACCGCTGCTGCGCACCCTGGCCGCCCGCCCGGCCCCGGAGCCGTATACACTGCCGCTGCGGGACGAGGCCCACGGTCACCCGCACGACACCCGGCTCGTCCCGGTCGTCCTGCGCGGCGACAGCGCGGTCCCCCTGCACTACAACGGCCCGGCCATGCTGCGGGGCATCGCGGCCGCCGACGCGCTCGCCGTCGTACCGCCCGGAGGTGCCCGGCCGGGGCAGGAGGCCGAACTGCTCGATCTGCCCTGGGCGTCCGCCGGGATCGGGGTGTGTTTCACGTGAAACTTCCGGGCCATGACGCGATCGCCCGCCAGGCGGACGAGCATCTCGTGACCCACAAGGTGAAGCTCCCGCGCAAGATCGTGGAGCATCCCTTCCGTCAGGTCGCCAAGCGGGTGCTGATGGCCCTGCTGGTCCTCGCGGCGACCGCCTTGATCGTCTGGGCCGACCGTGACGGCTACAACGACAACTCCGACCAGTCCGTCGACTTCCTCGACGCCTGGTACTACGCGACCGTCACCCTGTCCACCACCGGGTACGGCGACATCACCCCGGTCAGTGACGGCGCCCGGCTCACCAACATCTTCGTCATCACGCCGCTGCGTGTGCTGTTCCTGATCATCCTGGTCGGCACCACGCTCGAGGTCCTCACCGAACGCACCCGCGAGGAGTGGCGACTCAACCGCTGGAGGTCCACCTTGCGCGATCACACCGTCGTCGTCGGCTTCGGAACCAAGGGCCGGTCGGCGATCCAGACCGTGTGCGCGACGGGCCTGAAGAAGGAGCAGGTCGTCGTGGTCGACCCCAGCAGCAAGGTGATCGACGCCGCGACGGCCGAGGGCTACGCGGGGGTCATCGGGGACGCCACCCGCAGCGAGGTGCTCAAGCGGGCCGAGGTGCACAAGGCCCGGAAGATCATCATCGCCACCCAGCGCGACGACACCGCCGTCCTGGTGACGCTGACGGCCCGGCAGCTCAACAAGGCCGCCAAGATCGTGGCCGCGGTGCGCGAGGAGGAGAACGCGCCCCTGCTCAAGCAGTCCGGCGCGGACGCGGTCATCACCAGCGCCAGCGCGGCCGGGCGGCTCCTCGGCCTGTCGGTGCTCAGTCCCGCCGCCGGCATGGTGATGGAGGACCTCATCCAGCAGGGCAGCGGGCTCGACATCGTCGAACGGCCCGTCATAAAGGCCGAGGTGGGCAGGAAGCCGAGGGAGACGGACGACCTGGTGGTGAGCGTCCTGCGCGGGCACCGGGTGCTCGGCTACGACGATCCGGCCGTCGGGACGCTGGAGCTGACGGACCGGCTGATCACGATCGTGCGGGCGACGCCGGGCACCCAGGTGACACCCGACGCCCGCCCGCTGCCCCCGATGCCCACGAGCTGATCACTTGCGGTTGTACAGCCGCATCGTGACCGGTCCGAAGACCGCGACGAACAGTCCCGCCCACCCCAGCGACCAGGCGATCTCGTCGGCGGGCCAGTCGCCCGCCATCAGCCCGCGCACGGCCGAGGACAGATGGGTGATCGGGCTGTTGTTGACGAAGGCCTGGAGCCAGCCCGGCATGGTCCGCGGATCGACGAAGACGTTGGACAGGAAGGTCAGCGGGAAGATCACCATCATGCTGACGCCCATCACCGACTTCTCGGTGCGCAGCAGCAGCCCGAACATCGTCCAGATCCACGAGAACGCGAACGAGAACACGACCAGCAGCGCGATCCCGGCGATCACACCGCCGACGCCGCCGTCCGGGCGGTAGCCCAGGATCACGCCGACGGTGAGCATCACGACGGACGCGATCGTGTAGCGCAGGGCGTCGCCGAGCAGGTAGCCGACCATCACCGCCGGCCGCCAGATGGGCAGTGAGCGGAAGCGGTCGAAGACGCCCTTCTCGATGTCGGTGTTGACCGAGACCCCGGTGTACATCGTGATCATCACGACCGACATCACCAGGATGCCCGGCAGCAGGAACTGGATGTACTCCCGCGGGGACCCGGCCAGGGCGCCCCCGAACAGGTACGTGTACATCAGCACCATCATGATCGGGAACGCGGTGACGTCGAAGAGCTGCTCCGGCACGTGCTTGATCTTGAGGATCGCCCGCCACCCGAAGGTCAGCGAGGCCGACAGCGCGCTCGGACGCGCCGGCCGCTCCCCGGTGACCAGCAGCGCGGCCAGCGACTCGGTGCTGACGGGGGCGAGATCCTGGGCCGCGTTGGACGCGGGCTGGGTCACGGTGCTCATGCGGCCGTCTCCTCGGTGTCGTGGGTGGCGTGTCCGGTGAGGGCGAGGAACACCTCGTCCAGGCTGGGCTGGCCGAGCGAGAAGTTGTCGACGGTGATGCCGGCACGGGCCAGTTCGGCGAGGGCCCGGGAGGCCTGTTCGGCGGCCGTGTCACCGGCGGCCGTGGAGAGCCGGGCCGTCAGCGCGACCGCGTCGTGTTCCAGCTGCACCTGGGCGTCCAGGGCCCGCCGCAGGACCTCCGCCGCCTCGGGCCGCCGCCCGCCGTCCCGCAGGCGCAGATGTACGGTCCCGGCGCCCACGGAGGCCTTCAGCTCGCCCTTGGTGCCCTCGGCGATCACCCGGCCGCGGTCGATGACGGCGATCCGGGACGCCAGCTGGTCGGCCTCGTCCAGGTACTGCGTGGTCAGCAGCACGGTGGTGCCCTGGGCGACGACCGCGCGCACGATGTCCCAGACCTGGTTGCGGCTGCGCGGGTCGAGCCCGGTGGTGGGCTCGTCGAGGAAGAGCAATTCGGGCGTGTTGAGGATGGACGCGGCGATGTCGATACGGCGCCGCATGCCCCCGGAGTAGTGCTTGACCTGCTTTCCGGCCGCCTCCGAGAGACCGAAGGCCTCCAGGAGCTGCCCGGCGCGCTCACGTGCCGCCTTCTTGTGGTGGCCGAGGAGACGGCCCAGCAGGACCAGGTTCTCGGCGCCGGTGAGGTCCTCGTCGACGGAGGCGTACTGGCCGGTGAGGCTGACGCGGCCGCGGACCTCGTCGGCCTCGTGGACGACGTCGTGGCCGAAGACATGGGCCTCACCGCCGTCCGGCCGCAGGAGGGTGGCGAGCATCTTCACGGTGGTGGTCTTGCCGGCGCCGTTCGGGCCGAGGACGCCGTAGACCGTGCCGGCCGGCACCGCCAGGTCGACTCCGTCGACGGCCCTGGTCTCGCCGAACGTCTTCACGAGGCCCGCGGTCTCGATCGCCAGGGCTGACGTGTGCTGGCTCATGGGCGGGGTTCCTTCCGCGTGCTTGGGCTACGCATGGGGAGACCTTTACCGTCGCGCAAACTCATCGGTGGCGCACGCGAAATTCGGGGCGGAGCCCGGCCGTGGGCCCGACGCGGACCCGGTGGGTGCTCGTAGCGCCCACGCGGTGGAGCCGCATGCGGCTCCAGCCCCGCGCCCCCGAACGGGTGCGGGTAGCGTCGGCGTCATGTATGCGATCACGATTCCCGAACCCGGTGGACCCGAGGCGCTGGTCTGGAGCGAGGTCCCGGATGCCGAGGCCGGCGAGGGCGAGGTGCTGGTCGAGGTGGTGGCCGGGGCCGTCAACCGCGCCGACATCCTGCAGCGGCAGGGCTTCTACAACCCCCCGCCCGGCGCCTCCCCCTACCCCGGCCTGGAGTGCTCCGGGCGGATCGCCGCGGTCGGCCCCGGAGTCTCCGGCTGGGCCGTCGGCGACGAGGTGTGCGCGCTGCTCTCGGGCGGCGGATACGCCGAGATGGTCGCCGTGCCGGCCGGACAGCTGCTGCCTGTGCCCAAGGGCCTCGACGTGAAGCGGGCGGCCGCGCTGCCCGAGGTGGTGTGCACGGTCTGGTCCAACGTCTTCATGGTCTCCCACCTGCGCCCCGGCGAGACCCTGCTGGTGCACGGCGGTTCCAGCGGCATCGGCACGATGGCCATCCAGCTCGCGAAGGCCGTGGGCGCGAAGGTCGCGGTGACCGCGGGCACCCCGCAGAAGCTGGAGCGCTGCGCCGAGCTCGGCGCGGACATCCTGATCAACTACCGGGAGCAGGACTTCGTCGAGGAGGTCGCGAAGGCCACCGACGGGGCGGGCGCCGACGTCATCCTCGACAACATGGGCGCGAAGTACCTCGACCGCAACATCAACGCCCTGGCGGTCAACGGCCGGCTCGCGATCATCGGCATGCAGGGCGGCGTCAAGGGCGAGCTGAACATCGCCACGCTGCTGGGCAAGCGCGCCGCCATCAGCGCGACCTCGCTGCGGGCGCGGCCGCCGGCCGAGAAGGCGGCGATCGTGGCGGCCGTACGCGAGCATGTGTGGCCCCTGCTGGACGCCGGGCACATCCGGCCCGTCGTCGACCGCGAACTCCCGATGAGCGACGCGGCCGCCGCGCACCGGGTCGTCGAGGAGAGCGGGCACATCGGCAAGGTCCTGCTGGTCACGTCGTAGGCGTGCCGCTGCGGCGTCACCCGCGGCGCAGGCGCAGCGCGAACAGGCCGAGCCCGAGCCCCGCGCCGACCAGCACCAGTCCGGTGCCGAGCGGCAGGATGAACACCTTGGTCCCGGCCACCGGCCGCTGCGCGACGGGGGACGGCCGGGCCGCGGCGGTCCGCGCGGGCGGCTCCGACACGGCGGTGAGGCCGTCGTCCTCGGTGCCGGTCCCCGCGGACGCCGTGCCCTCCTCGTCCGGCGTCTCCGGTTCCTCCGGCCGTCCCGGCCGCTGCCGCCCCTCGCCCGCGCGGCTCCCGGCGCGGGAGGGAGCGGCCGACGCGGGGGAGGGCGCGAGGG
>NZ_RSAJ01000583.1 GCF_003933965.1 Streptomyces sp. RP5T | reverse complement strand
GCCCATCCGCCCACACCACCCCGCCCCGCTCTGCCCGCTCACGGACCGCAACCGCCGAGGGGATCCTTCATGGCATCACCACCACCCCTGCTCACCATGTCCGGCATCACCAAGTCCTTCCCGGGCGTCCGGGCCCTGGACGGTGTGGATCTCCAGGTCCAGGCCGGAGAAGTGCACTGCCTCCTGGGCCAGAACGGCGCCGGCAAGTCCACTCTGATCAAAGTGCTCGCCGGCGCGCACCAGCCGGACGGCGGTGAGATCACCTGGCAGGGCGAGCCCGTGACCCTGGGATCGCCCATGGCCGCCATGCGCCTGGGGATCGCCACCATCTACCAGGAACTCGACCTGATCGAGGGGCTGACGGTCGCGGAGAACGTCTTCCTCGGGCACGAACCCACGTCCGCCGGGTTCGTCGTACGCGGCTCCACCGCCCGTACGGCGACCGCGAAGCTGCTGAAGCGGCTCGGGCACGCGGAGATCGATCCCGCGCGGCTCGTCGGCGACCTGTCGGCGGCACAGCAGCAGATCGTCTCCATGGCCCGCGCGCTGTCGCATGAGGTGCGGCTCATCGTGATGGACGAGCCGTCGGCCGCGCTCGACCCCGAAGAGGTGGACAACCTCTTCCGGATCGTGGCCGATCTGACGGCCGACGGTGTCGCCGTCGTCTACATCTCCCATCGCCTGGAGGAGATCCGGCGCATCGGCGACCGGGTCACGGTGCTGAAGGAGGGCCGGTCCGTCGCGGGCGGTCTGCCCGCCGAGTCGACCCCGACCCATCAGGTCGTAGCCCTGATGACCGGGCGGAACGTGGAGTACGTCTTCCCCGAGCGCCCCG
Source organism: Streptomyces sp. RP5T (assembly GCF_003933965.1). Classification (GTDB taxonomy): domain Bacteria; phylum Actinomycetota; class Actinomycetes; order Streptomycetales; family Streptomycetaceae; genus Streptomyces. Next base: position 4,268 of record NZ_RSAJ01000583.1, on the reverse strand, counting down.
CGGCCGGGTCCGCCGCGGGGAGGGAGCCGGTGCTGAAGGTCGAAGGGCTGACCCGGCGGGGCGAGTTCGCGCCCGTCGACCTGGAGCTGCGGCCCGGCGAGATCGTCGGCCTGGCAGGACTGGTCGGCTCGGGACGCTCCGAGATCCTGGAGACGATCTACGGCGCGCGCAAGCCCGAGGGCGGCCGGGTCCTCGTCGACGGCACGCCCCTGCGCCCCGGCAGCGTCCGCGCCGCCGTCCGCGCCGGCATCGGCCTCGCGCCCGAGGAGCGCAAGGCGCAGGGCCTGCTGATGCTGGAGTCCGTCAGCAGCAATGTCTCGGTCTCCACCCTGTCCCGCTTCGCCCGCGCGGGCTGGATCGACCGGCGCACCGAGCGGGCCGCGACCCACCGGGCCGTACGGGAACTGTCGCTGCGGCCGGACAACCCCGATGCCGCCATCAGGACCCTGTCCGGCGGCAACCAGCAGAAGGCGGTGCTCGCGCGCTGGCTGCTGCGGGGCTGCAAGGTGCTGCTGCTGGACGAGCCGACCAGGGGCGTCGACATCGGCGCCCGGGCGGAGCTCTACGCCGTGATCCGCCGGCTGGCCGACGAGGGCCTGGCCGTACTCCTCGTGTCCAGTGAGGTGCCCGAGGTCCTCGGCCTCGCCGACCGGGTGCTGGTGCTGCGCGAAGGCAGCGTCGTGCACACGGCGGACGCCCGGGAGCTGGACGAGCACCGAGTACTCGATCTTGTGATGGAAGGGAACCCGACGTCATGACGCAGCCGACCGCCGCGGCGCACGAGGAAGCGCCGGCGTCCGACACCAAGTCCGCGGGGGAGAAGTCGAGTTCGCGACGCCCCGGACTGCCGTGGGACGTACGCACGCTCTCCCTGCTAGGAGTCCTCGCCGCCCTCGTCGTGGTCGGTGGGATCACCGCGCCGGACGAGTTCCTGTCGACGAGCAATCTGCAACTCGTCCTCACCCAGGCGTCCGTGATCGGCGTCGTCACCGTCGGCATGACGTTCGTCATCACCAGCGGCGGGATCGACCTGTCGGTCGGCGCCATGGTGGCGCTCTCCTCGGTGTGGGCGACGACCGTGGCCACCCAGGAGTTCGGCTTCGCGGGCATCCTCTTCACCGCGGTCGTCGTCGGTGTGGGCTGCGGTCTCGTGAACGGTGTGCTGATCGCCTACGGCAGGATGGTGCCGTTCATCGCGACGCTGGCCATGCTCGCCTCCGCGCGGGGTCTGGCGCTGCAGATCACGGACGGCAGCACCCAGATCGTGAGCGTCCGGTCCGTGCTCGATCTCGGCGCCAGGGACTCCTACATCCTCGGCATCCCGCCCCTCGTCCTGATCTTCGCCGCGGTCACCGTCATCGGCTGGCTGCTGCTCAACCGCACCACCTTCGGCCGCCGCACCGTCGCGGTCGGCGGCAACGCGGAGGCGGCACGCCTCGCCGGCATCGACGTACGCCGCCAGCGCCTGTACCTGTACCTGCTGTCCGGACTGTGCTGCGGTATCGCCGCGTTCATGCTGATCGTGCTCGCCGGCTCCGGCCAGAACACCAACGGCAACCTCTACGAGCTGGACGCCATCGCCGCGGCGATCATCGGCGGCACCCTGCTCAGCGGCGGCCGCGGCACCATCATCGGCTCCGTCCTCGGTGTCCTGGTCTTCACCACGATCACCAACATCTTCGCCCTGAACAACCTCGAGACCGCCGTCCAGCAGATCGCCAAGGGCGCCATCATCGTCGCCGCCGTCCTGGTCCAGCGGCGCTCCCTGCACGGCGACACCTGACGCCGCCGCTCGCCTGCGCAGCGACCCGTGTCGCCACCGCATGCTGCCGGACGGCGGGCCCTGACACCGCCGTCCGGCGCCCCGCCTCTCCTCCCTCACCATCCGACGCACACCGCCCAGTCGAAGGGTCGATTCGCCATGGCAAGAACCCCCGCCACCAGCCGCAGAGCACTGCTGTTCGGCACCGCGGCCGTGTCCGCAGGCGCGCTGCTGACGGCCTGCACCAGCAACGAGCCCAAGAACCAGGAACCGACCGCGGACAACGTCCCGGCCGCGGACGACAAGCCGGGCAAGGCCGTCACCATCGGCTTCGCCGGACCGCAGGCCGACCACGGCTGGCTCAACGCCATCAACGACAACGCCAAGCGCCGGGCCGAGAAGTACTCGGACGTCACCCTGGAGATCACCGAGGGCTCCAACGACACCGCCCAGCAGATCGGCCAGATCCAGACCCTCATCAACAAGAAGGTCGACGTCCTGGTGATCCTGCCGGCCGACGGCAAGGCGCTCACCCAGGTCGGCCTGCAGGCCATGCGGGCCGGCATCCCCGTCGTCAACCTGGACCGCGTATTCGCCTCCCCGCAGGCGTACCGCTGCTGGATCGGCGGCGACAACTACGGCATGGGCCTCAACGCCGGCCACTACATCGGCGAACAGCTCAAGGGCAAGCAGAACGCCAAGGTCGTGGAGCTCGCCGGACTCGACAACCTCGAACTGACCCAGCAGCGCACCAAGGGCTTCGACGACGCCCTGAAGAACTACCCCAACATCAAGAAGGTGGCCCGCCAGGCGGCCGACTTCACGGTGGAGTCAGGCCAGGCGAAGATGGCCCAACTGCTGCAGGCCCAGTCGAAGTTCGACGCGCTGTGGAACCACGACGACGACCAGGGCGTGGGCGCGCTGCGCGCCATCGACCAGGCCGGCCGCGACGACTTCCTCATGGTCGGCGGCGCGGGCGCCAAGTCCGCCATGGACGCCATCAAGGCCGGCAACAGCGTGCTCAAGGCGACCGTGCTGTACCCGCCGACGATGGCCGCCTCCGCCATCGACCTGGCCCGGGCGCTCGGCCAGGGCAAGGGCGTCGGCGGGCTCTCCGAGTTCGAGATCCCGTCCTCGCTCACCCTCTACTCGGCCGTGGTCACCAAGGACAACGTCGACCAGTACCTGCCGACCGGCTTCATCTGACCGGCCCGGGCCACGTGCCCGCGAACAGAGCGACGATTCAGTGACAACTCCGACCAGGAGGAACCCGTATGGAACACAGGGACAGTCGGACCGCGCCCCCGACACTCGGCGTGGGCATGGTCGGCTACGCGTTCATGGGCGCCGCCCACTCCCAGGGGTGGCGCACGGTTGGGCACGTGTTCGACCTGCCGTTGCGCCCGGGCATGGCCGCGGTCGCCGGCCGTGACGCGCACGCCGTGCAAGCCGCGGCCGACAAGCACGGCTGGACGGCGGCGGAGACCGACTGGCGTGCCCTCGTGGCCCGTGACGACGTGCAGCTCGTCGACATCTGCACCCCGGGTGACAGCCATGCGGAGATCGCGATCGCGGCGCTGGAGGCGGGCAAGCACGTACTGTGCGAGAAGCCGCTGGCCAATTCGGTCGCCGAGGCGCAGGCCATGGTCGCGGCGGCCGAAGCGGCCCGCGAACGCGGGCAGTTGGCCATGGTGGGCTTCAACTACCGGCGGGTGCCCGCCCTCACCTTCGCCCGTCGGCTGATCGCCGACGGCAGGCTGGGCACGCTGCGGCACGTCCGGGTGGTCTACCTCCAGGACTGGCTCGTCGACCCCGAATTCCCGCTGACCTGGCGGCTGGAGCGGGAGCACGCGGGATCGGGGGCGCTCGGTGACCTCGGCGCCCACATCGTCGACCTCGCGCAGTACCTGGCCGGTGAGGTGCTGGTCGGGGTCTCCGCCCAGATGGAGACCTTCGTCAAGGAGCGCCCCCGCCTCGACGGCGCTTCCTCCGGCCTGACCGCTTCCGGCGGTACCCGGCGCGGTCCGGTGACGGTCGACGACGCGGCCGTGTTCACCGGCCGCCTCGCGTCGGGGGCCCTCGCCACCTTCGAGGCGACCCGGATGGCGTCGGGGCGCAAGAACGCCCTGCGGCTGGAGGTGAACGGCGAGCACGGCTCGCTCGCCTTCGACCTGGAGCGGCTCAACGAGCTGTCCTTCCACGACCACCGGGAGCCCGCGGCCACGGCAGGATTCCGCAGGATCGTCGTCACCGAGCCGGACCACCCCTACCTGGACGCGTGGTGGCCGCCGGGGCACGGCCTGGGCTACGAGCACACCTTCGTCCACCAGGCCCGCGACCTGGTCGAGTCCATCGCGACCGGCACCGAGCTGCTGCCGACCTTCGCCGACGGGCTTCAGGTGCAGCGGGTGCTCGCGGCGGTGGAGGAGAGCGCCGAGAAGAACTCCGTCTACACCCCGATCGCTGTCTGAGGAGGCCCGGAAGCATGCCGCGTCAGTTCACCCTG
>NZ_RSAJ01000582.1 GCF_003933965.1 Streptomyces sp. RP5T | reverse complement strand
GCACGGTGCGGCTGCTGCGGGAGATCCAGCGGCGAGGGCTGACGGTGGGGCGGCTGGAGGACTACCTGTAGAGGTGCTCCGGAGGCCGCCGCCGGAGACGCGATTGGCACTCCGCTTGACCGAGTGCTAATCGCGGTCATAGTCTCGGGTCTGGCACTCCCCCCTGGAGAGTGCCAACACAGCGACGGGCAGGTCCGGCACCCGCGACGACGGATCCACCTGGTCGCCACCTCAGACAGTTAACCCCGTGAGATCTCCGAAGGGGGAGGTCGGATCGTGACGACCACCAGCTCCAAGGTTGCCATCAAGCCGCTTGAGGACCGCATCGTGGTCCAGCCGCTCGACGCCGAGCAGACCACCGCCTCTGGCCTGGTCATCCCGGACACCGCGAAGGAGAAGCCCCAGGAGGGCGTCATCCTCGCCGTGGGTCCGGGCCGCTTCGAGAACGGCGAGCGCCTGCCGCTCGACGTCAAGGTCGGCGACATCGTGCTGTACAGCAAGTACGGCGGCACCGAGGTGAAGTACAACGGCGAGGAGTACCTCGTCCTCTCGTCCCGCGACGTGCTCGCGGTCATCGAGAAGTAAGACACCTCAAGCACATTCTGCTTGTGAGCTGCGCCCCGGGCCCCCGCCACCTTAAGAAGCCGGGCGTCTGGGGCGCAGTTCGTTTCACCCAATTTTTCCGAGAGGGCTGAACCGCTCCCATGGCGAAGATCCTGAAGTTTGACGAGGACGCCCGTCGCGCCCTCGAGCGCGGCGTCAACAAGCTTGCCGACACGGTCAAGGTGACGATCGGCCCCAAGGGCCGCAACGTCGTCATCGACAAGAAGTTCGGCGCTCCCACCATCACCAACGACGGCGTCACCATCGCCCGCGAGGTCGAGATCGAGGACCCGTACGAGAACCTCGGCGCCCAGCTGGTGAAGGAGGTGGCGACCAAGACCAACGACATCGCGGGTGACGGTACGACCACCGCCACCGTGCTGGCCCAGGCGCTCGTCCGCGAGGGCCTGAAGAACGTCGCCGCGGGTGCCTCCCCGGCCGCCCTGAAGAAGGGCATCGACGCCGCCGTCGCCGCCATCTCCGAGGACCTCCTCGCGACGGCCCGCCCGATCGACGAGAAGTCCGACATCGCCGCCGTGGCCGCGCTGTCCGCCCAGGACTCGCAGGTCGGCGAGCTCATCGCCGAGGCGATGGACAAGGTCGGCAAGGACGGTGTCATCACCGTCGAGGAGTCCAACACCTTCGGTCTGGAGCTGGACTTCACCGAGGGCATGGCCTTCGACAAGGGCTACCTGTCCCCGTACATGGTCTCCGACCAGGAGCGTATGGAGGCCGTCCTCGACGACCCGTACATCCTGATCAACCAGGGCAAGATCTCCTCGATCCAGGACCTGCTGCCGCTGCTGGAGAAGGTCATCCAGTCGGGTGCCTCCAAGCCGCTGCTGATCATCGCCGAGGACGTCGAGGGCGAGGCCCTGTCGACCCTGGTCGTCAACAAGATCCGCGGCACCTTCAACGCGGTCGCGGTCAAGGCCCCCGGCTTCGGTGACCGCCGCAAGGCGATGCTCCAGGACCTGGCGACCCTCACCGGCGCCGAGGTCATCTCCGAGGAGGTCGGCCTCAAGCTCGACCAGGTCGGCCTGGAGGTGCTGGGCACCGCCCGCCGCGTCACGGTCACCAAGGACGACACCACGGTCGTCGACGGCGCCGGCGACTCCGCCGCCGTCGCGGGCCGCGTCGCCCAGATCAAGGCCGAGATCGAGAACACCGATTCCGACTGGGACCGCGAGAAGCTCCAGGAGCGCCTCGCGAAGCTGGCCGGCGGCGTGTGCGTGATCAAGGTCGGCGCCGCCACCGAGGTGGAGCTGAAGGAGAAGAAGCACCGTCTGGAGGACGCCATCTCCGCGACCCGCGCCGCGGTCGAGGAGGGCATCGTCTCCGGTGGTGGCTCCGCTCTGGTCCACGCCGCCAAGGTGCTCGAGGGCGGCCTCGGCAAGACCGGCGACGAGGCCACCGGTGTCGCCGTGGTCCGCAAGGCCGTCGTCGAGCCGCTGCGCTGGATCGCCGAGAACGCCGGCCTGGAGGGCTACGTCATCACCTCCAAGGTCGCCGAGCTCGACAAGGGCCAGGGCTTCAACGCCGCCACCGGCGAGTACGGCGACCTGGTGAAGGCCGGCGTCATCGACCCGGTCAAGGTCACCCGCTCCGCCCTGGAGAACGCCGCCTCCATCGCCTCCCTCCTCCTGACGACCGAGACCCTGGTCGTCGAGAAGAAGGAAGAGGAGGAGCCGGCCGCCGCCGGTCACGGCCACGGCCACTCCCACTGAGCGAACCGCTCGTGAAAAGGCCCCCGTTCCCTCGCCGAGGGAACGGGGGCTTTCCCCTTCGCGGGCCTTCGCGGGCCTTCGCGGGCTTGTGCGAGCCACCCGGTCAGTCGCCGAGCACCCCCAGCTGTTCCATCAGCCCCGCCCGGTCGTACTGCCACCATCCCTCGCAGATCCTGCCGTCCCGGAACCGGTGCCAGGTGGTCCCGGTCATGGTGACGTTCTGCCCGGTCGCGGGGATGCCCAGGAAGTCGCCGGTGTGCTTCCCGGCCCAGGTCCAGCGGGTGCACACCCGGTCGCCCTGGGCGATCTGGTCGTCCACCCGGAAGGTGAACACGAAGGACTTCCGCCACCCCTCGTACTCCTCGCGCGCCGCGGCGAGCCGCAGATCCCCGGGATTGGCGGGATCGTGGTCGACGTAGTCCTCGGTGAACCGCTCGAACAGCTCCGCCGTCCCGGACCGGCCCGCCTGCTCGAAGAACTCCCGTGCGACGTCCGTATCGAGCTGCTCGTCCCGCACCACGTCCAGGTCCGTGAAGGTCGGCATCTCGTCACACAGCGCGACCATCCCCCGGAAGATCCGCTCGGTCTCCGGCAGCCCCGAGTTGCGCATCGCCTCCTCGTACGACGGGAACTCCACGATCTCGACGAAGTGCGACCCGTCCGACCGGTCCTTGCCGACGACCGCGTGCGTCGCGGTCCGCTTCCCCTTGGTCTGCTCGACCCATGTGTCCATCAGCCGGTCCATCTCGTCGAAGCGGCTGGTCCTGCAGTCGATGAGCTGTACGAAGGTCATCTCGACATCGCCTCCGGCCCCCCTGGGTCCGGTCCTACCGCTCCATTGTCCGCCCGCCGGCCGCATGACGGCACGCCCGGCCGCACAGGTCACTGCGGACCGTACTTGCGCCCCGTCTTCGCCGAGATCCCGCCCAGCAGCCCGCGGGGCGCCACCTTCACCAGCCCCATGATCGCCTTGTACCGGGGATCCGGGATCGACAGCGTCTTCCCGCGGGAGAGGTCGCCCAGTGCCGCCGCCACCAGCTTGTCCGCGTCGAGCCACATCCAGTTCGGGATGTTGTCCGTGCCCATCCCGGCCCGCTGGTGGAACTCGGTCCGCACGAACCCCGGGCACAGGGCCATCAGCCGGACCCCGCTGCCCGCCAGGTCCCGCGCCGCGCCCTGCGTGAACTGCACGACCCACGCCTTCGAGGCGCCGTAGGTTCCGCGCGGCAGGAACGCGGCCACCGAGGCGACGTTCACGACACCGCCGCGCCCGCGCTCCCGCATCGCCTCCGTCGCCGCCGACGTCAGCCGCAGTACCGCCTCGCAGTGCACCTTGAGCATCTTCAGCTCGTCGTCCATGGAGACGTCGAGATAGCGGCCCTTGTTACCGAAGCCGGCGTTGTTGACGAGGAGGTCGACGGGGGACCTGCGGTCGGACAGGCGGGCGGCGACCGTCTCGATGCCGGCGTCCGTGCCGAGGTCGGCGGTGAGGACCTCGGCCTCGATGCCGTGCCGGTCGTGGAGCTCGGTCGCCTGCTCCTGGAGCCGCTTGGTGTCGCGGGCCACCAGCACCAGGTTGTGCCCGTCAGCCGCCAGCCGTCGTGCGAACGCGGCACCGATGCCCGCGGTCGATCCCGTAATCAATGCCGTTGTCATGGCGCAAGGTTAATGACCGGCACCGACAGCGTCCGCCCGGCCGGGGCCCGTCAGACGCCGTGCTGGTCCACGTATTCCTGCGCCCACTTCCGCAGCTCCGGATGGAGCGCCTCGCCCGCCGCCAACAGCCGTGGCAGGAGCGGCCGTTCGGTGGTCGACGCCCGGAACACCAAGGCGACCGTCACGTCGTGGCCGGGCCGGTGCACGATCTCCACCGGGTCCCCGGTGCGGATCTCGCCGGGCCGTATCACCCGCAGATACGCGCCCGGCGCGCCCTTCTGCGTGAAGCGCTTCACCCAGCGCGGCTCGTCCATGTGGCCCTGGAAGGTGCCGCACGGGATCCGCGCGCTGGTGACCTCCAGCACCACCTCGGACCCGATCCGCCACCGCTCGCCGATCAGGGCGCCGGAGACGTCGACGCCCTCGGTGGTGAGGTTCTCGCCGAACGCGCCGTTGGCCGGCGTGCGGCCCAGCTCGCCCTCCCACGCGTCGAGGTCCTCGCGCGCCATCGCGTACACGGCCTGGTCGTCGCCGCCGTGGTGCTGCCTCTTGCACACCGCGTCCCCGGCGAGCCCGCTGCCGCCGATGCCCTTGGGACCGGGCGCGGCCACCCGCACCGGCCCGTCGACCGGCCGCTTGTCGATCCCGGTGACGCCCTCCGGGTTGTCCGTGTACGTGACGGCCTTCTCGCGGCCCAGATTCACCGACAGAAGCTTCATGGCGGCACGCTAGGGGACGGCCACCCAAAGGTGCCACGCATTATTCGGTGCCGTGTCAAAGCGCGGCTTATCCTTGCCGTGTGATCGAGGCCCGACATCTCCGAGTCCTGCGTGCCGTCGCGTCCACCGGCTCCTTCTCCGCCGCCGGGCGCGAACTGGGCTGCACCCAGCCCGCCGTCAGCCAGCAGATGAAGGCACTGGAGGCGTCCGTGGGCACGCCGTTGCTCGTCCGCACCGGACGCGAGATGCGGCTGACCCAGGCGGGCCAGGCCCTGGTACGGCACGCCTCAGCCATCCTGGCGGGCCTGACGGCGGCGGAGGAGGAGGTCGCCGCCATCGCCGGGCTGCGGGCCGGCCGGGTCCGGCTCGTCTCCTTCCCCAGCGGCAGCTCCACCCTCGTCCCCAC
>NZ_RSAJ01000581.1 GCF_003933965.1 Streptomyces sp. RP5T | reverse complement strand
GTCGTGGGATCGAGCAGCGCGGTCGCCTCGTCCAGGATCAGCGTGTGCGGGTCCGCCAGCACCACCCGGGCCAGGGCGAGTTGCTGCGCCTGGGAACCGTCGGGGCGGAAACCGTCCTCGCCGAGCCCGGTGCCGAGCCCCTCGGACAGCTCCCGCACCCACCCGTCGGCCCCCACGGCGGCCAGGGCCGCCCACACCTCCTCGTCCCCGGCGCCGGGGTCGGCGATGAGGAGGTTGTCGCGGACGGTGCCCAGGAAGACGTGGTGCTCCTGGGTGACCAGGACGACCTGGCGGCGCAGCCGCTCGGGGTCCAGGCCGACGACGGGCACGCCCCCGACGGTCACCGAACCGGACGTGGGCGCGTCGACACCCGCGAGCAGCCTGCTGAGCGTGGTCTTGCCCGCACCGGACGGCCCGACCACCGCGAGCCGCTCACCGGGGCGCACGGTCAGGTCGACGCCGTGCAGGACCTCGCCGCCGCGGCCGTAGGAGTAGCGCACTCCGGAGACGTCGATGCGGTCGTCGGCGGGGGCGGGGCAGGCCTCGGCACCGGCGCGCGGGGCCGCGGCGAGGCCCTCGACCCGGGCGAAGGAGGCTCCGCTGGACTGGAGTTGCTCGACCCGCACGAGGATCTGGTCGAGCGGACCGACCAGTTGCTGGAGGTACAGGGCGGCCGCGACGACCGAGCCCAGGCTCAGCACGCCCCGCGCGTGCAGCATGCCGCCGATCAGGAGCACGCCGGCCACCGGCAGGATGTACGCCACCTCCACCACGGGGAAGAACACACTGCGCAGGTAGAGGGTGTGGAGGCGGGTGCGGCGGGCCGTGTCGAGGGCGTCCCGGCTCGCCCGGATCCGCCGCTCCTCCAGCCGCAGCGCCTCGACCGTACGGGCGCCGGACGCGGTGGCCGCGAGGATCTCGGCGACCTCCGAGGTGGCCTCGCCCTCGGCCAGATAGCCGTCCCTGGCCCGGCGCAGGTACCAGCGCAGCACGAACCAGATCGGCACCAGCCCGAACACACCGACCGCGCCCAGCAGCGGGTCCAGGAAGAACACCGCGGCGAGCAGGAACACGAACTGCACGGAGTTGATGAGCAGTTCGGGACCCGCGTCGCGGAGCGTGGTACCCACGGTCGAGACGTCGGCGGTGCCGCGGGCGGTGAGGTCGCCGGTGCCCGCGCGTTCCACCACCGAGGCGGGCAGGGCGAGGGTGCGGTCCACGAACTCCTCGCGGACCCGGGCGAGGGTGCGTTCGCCGAAACGGTGGCCGACATAGCGGGCCCAGCGGGCGAGGAGGAGCTGGGCGCTCGCGCACACCACGAGGACGGCGGCGAGCCGGTCCACCGCGGACACGCCCTCGCCGGCGCGCACCTCGTCGATGATCCGGCCCAGCAGCCAGGGGCCCGCGAGGCCGGTCAGGGCGGCGGCGGAGTTCAGGGCGAGGACGGCGGCGAAGGCGCGGGCGTCCTTGCGGATCAGCCGGCCGGCGGCCCGACGGACGGTGGCCCGGTCGGCGACCGGGAGGTGGCCCCTGCTCATGTCGTGACCTCCACGTCCCGGGCCACCAGAGCCCGGTATCCCGGTTCCGCGGTGAGGAGTTGCTGGTGGGTGCCGGTTGCCGCGACCTTGCCGTCGACCAGGTAGAGGACGGTGTCGGCGTGGTCCAGGACGAGGGGGGAGGTGGTGGTGACGGCTGTCGTGCGGCCGTTCCGTGCCTCACGCAGGCGTTTGGCCACCAGGGCTTCCGTGTGGGCGTCCAGGGCGGAGGTGGGTTCCGCGGCGAGCAGGACGTCCGGGTCGGCGAGGAGGGCCCGCACCAGGCGGACGCGTTGGCGCTGGCCGCCGGAGAGGTTGCGGGCCTGGGCGTCCATGGGGGAGTCGAGACCGTCCGGGAGACCCTGCACGATGTCGTCCGCCACTGCCGCGTGCAGGGCGGCCGCGAGGTCGTGCGGGCTCGTCGTGCCCCGCGGCGGGGCCGCATGTTGGTGGAGCCCTGGGCCCCTGACGGGCGCGATCATCTCGCCCAGAGTTCCCGCGAACAGGTCCGCCTCGTGGTCCGCCAGCAGGATGTGTTCCCTGACCTGGGGCAACCTGATCTCCTCCAGCGGGACGCCGGCCCAGGTCGCCCGCGACGGCGCGTAGCGGGCCAGTCGGTCCAGGACCGTCGCCGAGTCCGCGGGGCTCGCGCCGGCCAGGGCCGTCAGACGGCCCGGCAGGATGCTCACGCCCGACTCCGGGTCGTGCAGGACCGACGGCTCGGCGGGGGCGTCCCGGGTACCGCGGTCCTCCAGCGGCTCCAGGCGCAGGAAGCGGACGACCCGCCTCGCGGCCACCACCCCCCGGCTCAGCTGGTAGCCGCACTCCACCCAGAACGCCACCGGGCCCACCAGGACCGCGACATAGCCGTACACCGCCACCAACTCGCCCACGGTGATGTCCCCTTGGGCGGCCAGGCGGGCCGCGAGCCAGGTGACGACGGCCAGGAACAGGGTGGGCAGGCCGACGCCGAGGGCCTGCACCCAGCTGGTGACCGCGCCGACCCGGTAGCCCTGGGACCGCAGCCGCTGGGAGTCGCGGTGGAAGGCGTCGGCCACCAGGGACTTGCCGCCGAGGCCGTTGAGGACGCGCAGGCCGCCCGACAGGTCGGCGATGCGGGCGGTGAGAACGCCCTGGCGGTTGCGGTACTCCGTCTCGGCGCCCTGGAGACGGGACAGGAACGGACCCACGAGCAGGACGATCGCCGGGATGCCGAGGAGGACCACCGCCGCGAGGACCGGGGAGACCGAGACCAGCACGGCGGCGACCGTCAGATAGGCGACGCAGGCACCGACACCCGGGCCGACGACGGTCAGGGACTGGGCGATCGTCTGCACGTCGCCGACGCCGATCGTGACGACCTCACCGGCCCCGGTCCGGCGCGCGAGCGCGGCCCCCAGACGCACCGCCTGGCCCACGACCACCTTGACCGTGCGGAAGTTGGCGTCCATCCGCACCCGGGTCATCGTGCGGTGCCGCATGATGCTCAGCCAGGCGTTGAACGAACCGACCGCGAACAGCGCGAAGCTCCAGCCGGCCAGCGCCGCCCAGTCGCCCGGCTCCAGGCCCTCGTCGATCGCCTTCGCCATCAGGTACGGCGTCGCCGCCAGCAGCACCATCCAGGTACTGCCCAGCAGCGCCCCGGCCACGGACCGCCCCGGCTGACAGCGCACCAGCCACCACAGGTACCGCCAGCCGCCCCGGACGTCGGGCGTGCCCGGGTCCTCGTACGCGTCGATCACACATCCCCCTGGTCACCCATATGGCGGCTCACGCCAGACTGTCCCGCCAGGCCCGGTGCAGATCCGCGAACCGGCCCGTGCCCGCGACGAGTTCGGCGGGCGTGCCGTCCTCGACGATCCTGCCGTGCTCCATGACGAGCACCCGGTCGGCGATCTCCACCGTCGACAGCCGGTGCGCGATCACCACGGCCGTACGGCCCCTCAGGACCGTCGCCATCGCCCGCTGCACGGCCCGCTCGCCCGGCACGTCGAGCGAGCTGGTCGCCTCGTCCAGGATCAGCACCGCGGGATCGGCGAGCAACGCCCGCGCGAACGCCACGAGCTGGCGCTGCCCCGCCGAGATGCGGCCACCGCGCTTGCGTACGTCCGTGTCGTACCCGTCGGGCAGCGCGCTGATGAAGTCGTGCGCGCCGATCGCCTTCGCGGCCTGCTCGATCTCCTCACGGGTGGCGTCCGGGCGGCCGATCGCGATGTTCTCGGCGACCGTGCCGGAGAACAGGAACGCCTCCTGCGTCACCATGACCACCCCGCGCCGCAGTTCGGGCATCGCCAGGTCGCGCAGGTCGACGCCGTCGAGCAGGATCCGGCCCTCGGAGGGGTCGTAGAAGCGGGCCAGCAGCTTGGCCAGGGTCGACTTCCCGGCGCCGGTCGAGCCGACCACCGCGACCGTCTGCCCGGCGGGCAGGACGAGGTCGAAACGGGGGAGCACCTCACCGCCGGTGCGGTAGCCGAACGCGACCGCCTCGAAGGCGACCTCACGACCGGGCCGGTCCGCGGACGCGAGCGCCGGGAGCTGCCGGGGAACCGACGGCTCCGGGACGGTCGGGACCTGGGCGAGCAGGCCCGCGATCTTCTCCAGGGAGGCGGCCGCCGACTGGTAGGAGTTCAGGAACATCCCGAGCCGGTCGATCGGGTCGTACAGCCGCCGCAGGTACAGCACCGCGGCCGCCAGCACGCCCAGCTCCAGCGAGCCCTGTGCCACCCGGTAGGCGCCCCACAGGACGATGCCCGCGACGGCCGCGTTGGCGACCAGCCGGGATCCGACGACATAGCGGGCCATCTCCAGGAGCGCGTCGCCGTTGACCCGTTCGTGCCGCTTGTTCAGCACGGCGAAGTCGGCGTCGTTCGCGGCCTCGCGGCGGAACGCGCGCACCGGGCGGATGCCGTTCATGGTCTCGACGAACTTCACGATCACGGCGGCGATCGCGGTCGACCGCTTCCGGTACACCCGTCCCGCCCGCCGCCGGTAGACCCGCACGAGCAGGTACAGCGGCACGAAGGAGGCCACCGCGACCGCGCCGAGCCCGAGGTCCAGCCAGAGCAGCAGGGCGGAGATGTAGAGGAAGGACAGGATGACGGTGACGAGTTCCTGAAGGCCCTCGCTGAGCAGTTCGCGCAGTGACTCCACGTCCGTCGTGGAACGGGAGATGAGCCGGCCCGAGGTGTAGCGCTCGTGGAAGTCGATGCTCAGCGCCTGCGCGTGGCGGAAGATCCGGCCGCGCAGGTCGAGCAGCACGTCCTGGTTGACGCGGGCGGAGGCCAGGATGAACGCGTACTGAAGCCCGCCGGAGGCCAGCGCGCACAGCAGATAGCCGGCGCCGACCGCGATCAGCGGGCCGTGGTCGTGCTCCCGGAACGCGGGGACGGCCCGGTCGATGGCGTACGCCACCAGCAGCGGGCCCGCCTGCACGGCCGCCTGCTGGAGCAGCAGCAGAAGGGTCGTCACGGTGACCCGCGCCCTCAGCGGGGCGAGCAGCGAGCGCAGCAGGTGGACGGTGGCGCCCGGGGGAGAGGGCAGACGGTCCTGGTCGAAGGCGTGGTCGCCGTCCTGCGGCCCGGGCG
>NZ_RSAJ01000580.1 GCF_003933965.1 Streptomyces sp. RP5T | reverse complement strand
CGTACGGGCTGGGGACGATGGACGACCCGGCCTTCGAGCGGATGCACGAGGTGTCCGCGCTGATCGCCGGGCAGTCGGTGGGGGCGGCGGAGGCCGTGTGGCGCGGGGAGGCGCTGCACGCGGTGAACTTCGCGGGCGGGCTGCACCACGCGATGCCCGGGGGTGCCTCGGGGTTCTGCATCTACAACGACGCGTCGCTGGCGATCGCGCGGTTGCTGGAGCTGGGGGCGCAGCGGGTCGCCTATGTGGATGTGGACGTGCATCACGGGGACGGGGTGCAGGCCGCGTTCTGGGAGGACCCCCGGGTGCTGACGGTCTCCCTGCACGAGCATCCCCGGACGCTGTTCCCGCAGACCGGCTGGCCGGAGGAGACGGGTGCGGACTCGGCCGAGGGCAGCGCGGTGAACGTGGCGCTGCCGGCCGGGACGGGCGACGCCGGGTGGTTGCGGGCCTTTCACGCCGTCGTACCGGAGCTGATCGCCGACTTCCGGCCGGATGTGCTGGTGACGCAGCACGGGGCCGACACGCACTTCGAGGACCCGCTGGCTCATCTCGCGGTGTCGCTGGACGCGCAACGGGCGGTGCAGGTCGCCTGTCATGAGATGGCGCACGACTACGCCGGGGGGAAGTGGATCGCGCTCGGGGGCGGGGGGTACGCCGTGGTCGATGTGGTGCCCCGGTCCTGGACCCATCTGGTGGGGATCGCCGCCGGGCGGGAGATCGAGCCCGAGGCGATGATTCCCGAGGGGTGGCGGCAGGAGGTGTTCGCCCGGACCCGGCAGCTGGCGCCGGCGCGGATGACGGACGGGCGGTGGCCGGTGTCCTATGCGGAGTGGGACGCGGGGTACGACCCCGCGGATCGGCTGGATCAGGCTGTGCTGGCCACTCGGCGGGCGGTGTTTCCGTTGCGGGGGCTGTTGGCGTAACGCGTCGCGGGGTGACCGGTGCGGTCGCGCCCGCGCGGCGGAGCCGCATGTCGATACGGCCCCGCGCCCCTGACTACTCCGACTGTGCGGTGTTTTTCCGTTCCCCCGCCTTGCTCACACTCCATCCGTCACCATCACTCCCGTGTTGAGCACCGGCGCTCTCCGCGCCCATCTGCTGGCCGCTCGCCTGGCCGGGCCCGTGGCCACCTCGCGGGAGGAGAGTCTGCGGAGTTATCGGTTGTTCGTGGCTCGGGACCCCCGGGTGCTGATCGGGATCGACCCCGAAGGGTCGTGGAACGAGCGGGACTTGCTCGGTCTCATGGCGGAGAGATGCGGGGTCTCAGGCGATCCAGGGGTGACGACCGGCCGGGATGTGATCGATCCTGAACGGACCCTCGCGGCGCTCGACGCCTTCGCGGAGCGGCTCGCGGCGGTTGCCCGGCGCAGCGGGGCCGTGCTTCTCGGCACCGGTCACCCGCACCGGCTGCTCGGGTTCTACGCCGCCCTCGCGGACGCCCTCTCGGCGGCGGGATGTACCGTCCTCACCCCTGCGCATGGTCGCTGTGTCGACATAACGACCCGGTTCGGTCTACGTACGTACAACCTTGAGTACGTACGAGGTGTCGCGCTCGTGCGGGAACCCGCCGCTGAGAGCTCCGGTGGTGAGCCGGGCGCACACACGCATTCACCGCTGCCGGTTCGTACCGCCCTGGCGGCCGCGGCGGAGAGTGGCGGGCCGCTACCCGAGCTCGTGATCGGGGACCACGGATGGGTCTGCGGAGCAGGTCAGCTGGGGTTTGAGGCCATTGGGCCCGCGGATACGAACGACCCCGCGCTCTTTGTGGGCGAGGCCGAGGGGGTCGTGTCCGTCGTCGTTCCACTTGATGACGCTGTGCGGTCTGCTTACTACCGGCCGCTGACCCGCTACGTACTCAATCGGGCGTGTCTGTCACAGTAGGCCGCCGATGGGTGCACCTCTTCCCCACTTGCATCACCCGCCCCTACATTGGGGAGTGAGCACGCAGCGACGAAGAGTCACCGGAAGGGGAAGCCGGTGGCCGTCGAGTGCGGAAGGTTCAGGTGTGACATGGCTGCTGAGCAGAGGCCTCTGAGTGAGGTTCAGTTCCTTACCGTGGCGGAAGTCGCCTCGGTGATGCGAGTGTCGAAGATGACCGTGTACCGGCTGGTGCACAGCGGTCATCTGCCCGCGATCAGGGTGGGACGGTCCTTCCGTGTCCCCGAGAACGCGGTTCACGAGTACCTCCGCGAGAGTTACGTGGGGGTGGAGACGGCCTGACGACGACCGGACCCGGGGAGGCTCCAAAGGGTCCTCAGGGCACTCGCGGACCCCTGTCGGATCTCCCCGGTTCACCTCGATTACGACCTCAGCGCTCGGGCGGGTAGGCTAGCCCCTCGTAGGTCGTATGGGCCCATGGCGCCCAGCACCGAGTGATGAGAAGTGAGCGAGGGTAGTCGTGGGCTCTGTTATCAAGAAGCGGCGCAAGCGGATGGCCAAGAAGAAGCACCGCAAGCTGCTCAAGCGCACGCGCGTTCAGCGTCGCAACAAGAAGTAAGCGACGCCGCGTAAGCGTGTTTGTGGCCCCCCACCTGATATCGGTGGGGGGCCACACGCGTGTCGGGACACGCCCAGGGGCCGGATGTCGTCACCTCACGCAGCGGGCGGTCATCACAGCGCAACATCGAACCGCTAAGTTGGCGGGACACGGGGAACGCGGCACAGGACTGGGGCTGTACAAGGGCTGTACCAGGGCTGGACTACGGCTGGAAGGAAGGCGCTGATCTTGGGAAAGGTCGTGCTCGTTACCGGAGTGGCCCGACAGCTCGGGGGCCGGTTCGTACGACGCATACAGCGTGACCCGCAGGTGGAGCGAGTGATCGCCGTGGACGCGGTGGCGCCCGAGCACCATCTGGGCGGGGCCGACTTCATCCAGGCGGACATCCGGCAGCCCGGCATCGCGCGGGTGCTGGCCGAGACGGCCGCCGACACCGTCGTACACCTGGATGTGACGGCGATGGCGCTGGGCAGCGGGAGCCGGACCACGGTCAAGGAGACCAACGTCATCGGCACCATGCAGCTGCTCGGGGCCTGCCAGAAGTCGCCGAGCGTGCAGCGGCTGGTGGTGAAGTCCAGTACGAACGTGTACGGGTCCGCGCCCCGCGATCCGGCCGTGTTCACGGAGACCACCCCGCCCAAGTCCCTGCCCTCCGGCGGCTTCGCCAAGGACACGGTCGAGGTCGAGGGGTATGTGCGGGGCTTCGCGCGGCGGCGGCCCGACGTGGCCGTGTGCGTGCTCAGGTTCGCGAACATCCTGGGGCCGACGGCGGACACCCCGCTCGCGTCGTACTTCGCGCTGCCCGTGCTGCCGACCGTGTTCGGCTACGACCCGAGGTTGCAGTTCGTGCACGAGGACGACGTGATCGAGGTGCTCAGGATCGCCTCGCACGAGCCGGAGCGGGGCACGCTCAACAGCGGCACCTTCAACATCGCGGGCGACGGGGTCCTGCTGCTGTCGCAGTGTTCCCGGCGGCTCGGCCGGCCCACCGTGCCGCTGCTGCTGCCGGCCGTCACGTGGGCCGGGTCGTTGGTGCGTACGCTGGGAATGACGGACTTCTCGCCCGAGCAGATCCGGTTGCTCACCCACGGCCGGGTCGTGTCGACGGTCCAGATGCGCGAGACGCTCGGCTTCCGGCCGAAGTACACGACGGCGGAGACCTTCGCGGACTTCGCGCGCAGCCATGGCCCCGGGCTGCTGCCGCCGGAGGCCCTCGCGGGGGCCGTCGACCGGATCGCCGCGCTGCCCCTCGCGGGTGGCGGCACCCCCCCGACGCAGAGCGCCAACTGAGGAGCGCATCAACGATGGCGGACGCCAAGGTCATTCCGTTCGACGACGACCGGTCCCGCGCAGGCGCCGTACAGCGGCCGGCGCGGCGCCGGAGCGCGGGGAGCCGGCGCAAGGGCACCGAGCCCGGGCCGGTCCGTGAGGTCCAGCCCCTGCCCAGCGGGGCTTCCGCGCAGGATGATGTTCCTGTGACCCGTGAGGAAGAGCCGTCGCAGCAGGCGCACGACGAGGGCGGCCTGGAGCGTCGCATCGCCGGTGGCCTGAGCTTCCTGCGCCGCCGGCTCACCGGGGACTACGAGGTCGACGACTTCGGCTACGACGAGGAGCTCACCGACCAGGTCCTGATGTCCCTGCTGCGGCCGGTGTACGAGAAGTACTTCCGGGTCGAGGTGAAGGGCGTCGAGAACATCCCGGCGCAGGGCGGGGCGCTGATCGTCGCCAACCACTCCGGGACGCTGCCGCTGGACGGCCTGATGATGCAGGTCGCCGTCCACGACCACCATCCCGCGAACCGGCATCTGCGGCTGCTCGCGGCGGACCTGGTGTTCATGCTGCCGGTGGTCAACGAACTCGCCCGCAAGCTCGGCCACACCCTGGCGTGTGCGGAGGACGCCGAACGGCTGCTGGGCCAGGGCGAGGTGGTCGGTGTGATGCCGGAGGGCTTCAAGGGCATCGGGAAGCCCTTCAGCGAGCGCTACAAGCTCCAGCGGTTCGGCCGGGGCGGGTTCGTCTCCACGGCTCTGCGGCAGCGCACCCCGATCATTCCGTGCTCGATCGTGGGCGCGGAGGAGATCTACCCGATGATCGGCAACGCGAAGACGCTGGCCCGGCTGCTGGGTTTCCCGTACTTCCCGCTGACGCCGACCTTCCCGTGGCTGGGCCCCCTGGGCGCGGTCCCGCTCCCCACCAAGTGGACGATCCAGTTCGGCGAGCCGATCCCCACGGACGGCTATCCGCCGGAGGCCGCCGAGGACCCGATGCTGATGTTCAACCTGACGGACCAGGTCAGGGAACAGATCCAGCACACGCTGTACAAGCTGTTGGTGCAGCGCCGCTCGGTGTTCTTCTGACGGGGGTCGGTCCGGTGCGGGCGCGGTGAGCTGGTGGGGCGCACGTCCGGCCAGGGGCCGTGGGGCGCGTGCGGGGTCCGGCGCGGCTGTCCGAAGCCTGCGCAGCGGTGCGAGGGCAGCAGACAGGAGGGGCCAAGTTGCTGGTGCAGCGCCGGTCGGTGTTTTTCTGAGTTTGCCTTCGGCAGTGGGGGCGTCCTTCTCCGGAAGGGCGCCCCCACTGCGTACTGGCTGGGCTAGTTCGTGTCCTCGCCTTGGATGCCCAGGCCCGGGAGG
>NZ_RSAJ01000057.1 GCF_003933965.1 Streptomyces sp. RP5T | reverse complement strand
ATCCACAGCCGGCCCCCTCCGTCGCCCCCGCACGGGACCCCGCATTCGTCCGTCGGTGTTCACGCGAGGGCCTCCCTCAGTTGCTTGCGGGCCCGCATCGCGCGGGTCTTGACCGTGCCGGGCGGGATGCCCAGCAGGACGGCGGCCTCGCGGGTGGTGAGGCCGTCGATGACCGTGGCCTGGAGCACCGCCCGCAGCTCCGGTGAGAGCCGGACGAGGGCGCCCGCGAGATCCCCGTGCTCCACCCCCGCGAGCACGCGTTCCTCCGCGGACGCCTCGTCCCGGTGCCGCAGCCGGGACAGGGCCTGCCTGAGCCGCCCGCGCGCCCCGTCCCCCCGCAGCGCGTCGATCAGCCGCCGCGAGCCGATCCGCCACAGCCACCCGGCCACGTCGCCTTCCTCGCGGTAGCGCGCGGTCCCCCGCCACACCGCGAGGAACGTCTCCTGCACCACGTCGTCGACCAGGCCCGGGTCCGCGCAGCGCCCCCGCAGCCGGGCGAGCAGCCAGGGCGCGTACCGCCGGTACAGCTCCTCGAAGGCGCGCCGGTCGCCGTCCGCCGCGATGGCCCGCAGCAGATCCCCGTCGCTTCTCGTTTCCCTCACACCCCTCCATCGGCCGAGCCCCGCCGACCGGTTCACGCGACGACGAGGAAAGCACGCGCTTGACTTTCCCGACTCTCTTCCACCACCCTTTCACTACTCAATTAGTGAAAGGGTGGTTGTCCGCGTGGTCGAGTACCGCATCGACCGGCGCTCCGGCGTCGCCACCTACGTGCAGATCGTCCAGCAGACCAAACAGGCCCTCCGACTGGGCCTCCTCGAACCCGGGGACCGGCTCCCCACGGCCCGCGAGGTCGTGGAGGCCACCGCCATCAACCCGAACACCGTGCTCAAGGCGTACCGCGAGCTGGAGCGCGAGGGCCTCGTCGAGGCCCGCCGCGGCCTCGGCACCTTCGTCCGCCGCACCCTCGGCACCCACACCGCCGACACGCCCCTGCGCGCCGAGCTCGACGACTGGGCCCGGCGCGCCCGGGCGGCCGGACTCGGGCGCGAGGACGTCGACGCCTTCTTCACCGCCGTACTCGACGAGCACTTCCCGAAGGGGGACCAGTGAGTTCCAGCACCACCCCGGCCGTCGCCCTGGAGGCGTCCGGCCTGGGCAAGCGGTACGGCAGGCGGCCCGCCGCACTCGACGGCTGCTCCTTCCGGCTGCCCAAGGGCCGCATCAGCGCGCTGGTCGGCCCCAACGGCGCCGGCAAGTCCACCCTCCTCGCGATGGCCGCCGGTCTGCTGCGGCCCACCTCCGGCACCCTCACCGTCCTCGGCGCAGCGCCCGGCGAGGCCCGCGAGCGGGTCGCCCACCTCGCCCAGAACAAGCCGCTGTACCCCCAGCTCACCATCGCCGAGACCCTGCGCATGGGCGCCGAGCTCAACCCGGCCCGCTGGGACGCCGCCCTCGCCGCCCGGGTCGTCGAACAGGGCGAACTGGACCCGGGGTCCCGCATCCGCGGCCTCTCCGGCGGCCAGCGCACCCGGGTCGCGCTCGCCCTCGCCCTCGGCAAGCGGCCCGACCTGATGCTCCTCGACGAGCCGATGGCCGACCTCGACCCGCTCGCCCGGCACGAACTGATGGGCACCCTGATGGCGGACGCCGCCGAGCACGGCACCACCGTGCTGATGTCCTCGCACATCGTCGCCGAGCTCGCCGACGCCTGCGACCACCTGCTGCTCCTGGGCGGCGGCCGGGTCCGGCTCGGCGGCGGCGTCGACGACCTGCTCGCCGCCCACACCCTGGTCACCGGCCGCGGCACCCCCGCCGACCTGGCCCCGCACACGGTGATCGAGTCCCGTGCCGCGGGCCGCGGCCTGACCGCCCTGATCCGCCGGGACGGCCCGGTCGGCGAGGGCTGGGCGACCGAGGACCCCTCCCTGGAGGAACTGGTGCTCGCCCATCTCCGCGCCCCCGAGGCCCCCGCACTGCTCACCCCGGGCACCTCCGCGACCGCGCAGGCGGTGACCGCGTGAACACCGCGACCCTCGAAGAAACGCCCGCCCCCGCCGTCGTACGGCACACTCCGCGCGGCCTGGTCCGCACCGTCCTGCGCCTGCACCGCACCGCCCTGTGGATCTGGCTCGCCTTCGTGGCGTTCACCGCCGGCCTGCTGCTGTGGCTGACCGGCCCCGGAGCCGACGCCACCGCCCGGCAGCTGGAGCGGTACGGCTACGGCGGGGTCCTGGACGCCGCCTACTCCCAGCAGACGCTGCTCCACTTCACCTCGGGCACGTTCAACGACCTCTTCTACGACCCGAACACCCTGATCACCCTGGCCTCCTTCGCCGTCGCCCTGTTCGCCGGCGGTCCGCTGACCGCCCGTGAACTGGAGAGCGGCACCGCCCAGCTCGCCTGGACCCAGTCCGTCTCCCCGGCCCGCTGGCTCACCGCCAAGCTCGCCGTGCCGGCCGCCTTCGTCGTCGTGGGGACCGGTGTCCTCACCCTGCTGTACCTGCGGCTGTGGTCCGCGCACGGTAACCTGCTGATCGCCGGCATCGGTCCCCGCTCCGTGTACTTCTCCCTCGGACCGGCCACCGTCGCCGCCCCCCTGCTGGGTCTCGCCCTCGGTGCCCTGATCGGCCTCGCCGTCCGCCGCACCCTGCCCGCGCTCGCCCTCAGCGGCTTCGCGTACTTCCTGGTCCACGCCTTCCGCGGCAACCACTGGCCCTTCCAGGGCCGCTACCAGCAGCCGGAGCTGCACTCCCGCAGCAGCGCGATCACCTCCACCGGCGCCGGGATCAGCGACCCGGGGTGCTACTCGGACAAGGCCTGCCTCGCCCGGCACGACGTCGTCCGCTTCACCCGCACGTACCTGCCGTCCCCCGACTACTGGCCCCGCCAGCTGCTGGAGACCGGCGTCCTGCTCGCCCTCACCGCCGTGGCCGTCGCCCTCGCGTTCGGTGTGCTGCGCCGACGGGCGGCCACCCGATGAGCGCCCCGGCCCTCCTGCCGGCGGGGCTCGCCCGGACCGTGCTGCGGCTGCACCGCACGGCGCTGCTCGTGTGGGCGGTCTTCGTCGCCGGCTGCGTCGGTTACCTGGTGTGGCTGACCGAGGTCACCGCGGTCTCCGTCCGCGAGACCCTCGACGCGTGCCCCCGGGACGGGAGCATGTGCGGCATCGGGGCCTGGCACACGTACAGCGAGTCCATGGGCTGGATCAGCACCTTCATGTACTACGGCTTCTGGGCCGTCGCCGCCTGGGCGGGCGGCGCCCTCATCGGCCGCGAGCTGGAGAGCGGCACGGCGCGGCTCGCCTGGACGCAGGGCGTGTCCCCGGTGCGCTGGCTGGCCGCCAAGCTCGCGCTGCCCGCGCTCGCGCTGCTCGTCGGGGGTGCCGTGTTCGTCCCCGTGTACCGCTGGGCCTGGTCGGCGCACCGGGACCTGATGGGCGACAACCTCCACTTCAACGACGTGTTCGCCGACCACGGCCCGCTGGTGGTGGCGTACGCCCTGTGCGCACTCGCCGTCGGCACGCTCACCGGCCTGCTGCTGGGTGTAGGTCTCGATGCGGTGGGGGATGCCCAGGCGTCGGGACAGCGTTGTGAAGAGGGGTTGGTAGAGGGCGTTGACGAGGTCGGTCACGGCCGCGTCGCCCAGGGCTTGGGCGTAGGCGCGTTGGTAGCGGCGGCCGTTCGTGGGGTCGGTGGACAGCTCGTAGGGGGCGTTGTCGAGGGCGCTGAAGAGGACCTCGGCGGGGATGCCGAAACGGTCGCGCAGGCGGGCGGCCATCGCGAAGGCCAGGGACTGCACGAGTGAGGTGCCGATGTGCGGTGCGCCGTTGATCTGGGTGCCGACTACCAGCACGATCCCCTCCGGGGGAGTGTCCAGGATGCGGGGAGTCAGGATGTCCTCGGCGCGGAGAAGGGCGTTGGCGAGCACGGTGTTAGGTGAGACGAGGTGGGTCGTCACAGGTTTCCCCTTGATGTTGGGGTAGTGGGGCGTGGGGCCCGAGCCCTAGAGATAGGCGTCGGCGTGCGCTTCGTCCTTGGCCGCGGCGACGTACGGGTGCTGGAGCGCGGCATGGAGGGCGTCCACGTCGGTGAGGGTGTCGTCGTCAGGCAGCTCGCACCATCCGCCGAACCAGTCGTCGAGCAGTTCCAGCCCGGGGGCGACGAGCCAGGAATTGGTGGAGAGGTGCCGTACCGGAAGGTCCTCCCAGCTGGCTGGCGCGTCGGTCGGTACGGCGTAGTAGAGACGCCCGTTGGGCCTGTCATAGAGCACGGGGCCGACGGAGATGCCGGTGCCGCGGAGGTAGGCCAGAGCCAAGAGGCCCATCTCGGCCGAGGTGCGCACGACGTCCCAGCCGTCGCCGACCTTCAGTAGCCGCAGTCCCGGCACGTCGTTCACCATGGGCGCACTTCGCAATGCGTCACGCACGGACATCACACACCTCCCTGCGGCCGAAGACTTTGGCTTGCGCTGAGCGAAGAAGCGGATCGTGTGAGAGGGCGGACCACAATCAGACGAGCGCCTGTTGCTGTTATCTGCCGCTCGCGCTCGGTGCCGAGGCCCTTCGGGCCGAGGTGGCTGAGAGCTGGAACTACGGCCCCGTAGGCATCGGGGAGTTCGAGCGCGTCGAGCAGACCGACGAAGGCGGGGGAGCGGACGATCACTGTGGCGTCGCGGTCGGTGAAGACGCCGCACAAGGCTAGTTCGTGCCGGTCGCAGTATTCGGTGAGGCAGTCGACGAGAGCCGTATGGCGGGGTAGGCCGCCGGTGACGTGACGCAGGTAGCCGAAGACCTGAGGGAAGGCGACGGGGTGGCGTTCGGTGATGAGGTCGTCGTCCATGCCCACAGCGTCGGCCGTCGTGCACGGCCTCGAAATGACCTGCTGTTGTACTTCCGTTGCACTTCCCGCTCCACGTCGTAACTGACAGTGCTTCCATACGTGACGTAGGGAGGTCATCCGTGGTCAGCGTGCAGCAGTGGACGGGGCGGGAGGCGAGCGCCCTGCGCGCCGCGTTGCGTATGAGCATGCGCGCTTTCGCCGAGCACCTCGGTGTCGCGCTGCGCACGGTCGCGAAGTGGGAGAGCCGCGGGACGGAGACGCAGCCCCGCCCGGACACCCAGGCCATCCTCGACACTGCGCTCGCACGGGCGGACTCCGCCGCCCAATCCCGGTTCGAGGCGGTGCTGTTCCCTGAGCGGAAGAGCGCGCGGCCAGCGGACTACGAGACGTGGACCGAGGACATCGAGCGTGCTGTTGTCTGCATCAGCCGCCAGGACTTTCCCTTCGCCTCAATCCTGTTGAACCGCTGGTTGGGCAGCCGTGCACCGCACCAATTGAACGATAAGGGTCTGTATTTGTACGGCCGTTCCCTCGTGCTTCTTGGCGACATCCAGCGCGATCAGGGCGCGATCCTCGGCCCACTGTCAGCCCGGCACTCCTACCTGACCGCTCGCGGCATGTTCACCGAGCTCGACATCCCGCGCCGGGTGGCCCAGATCGAGCTGTCCCTCGCTGTCGTCCAGGAGATGTCGGGCCAGCTGGAATCCTCCGCCCGCCATTACGAACTGCTCGCCGGGGACGAGCGCTTGAGCCCGCGCGACCGCGCCAGGGCCCGGCTCTGGGTGGGTACGGCGCTGAGCAAGGAGGGCGACAACGAGTACGCCACCGGCGTCATGGTCGAGGCCACCCGCTCCTTCGAGGACCTGGGCGAACCGGAGGACTGGTCGGTCGCGCACCAGAAGCTGGCCCTGGCCCACCGCGGTGCCGGCGACCTGAAGCAGGCCCTGCACTACATCGGCATCGCGCGCACAACCGGCGCGGTCGACTCCCCGATGCAGCGGGTGCGGTTGGACACCGCGTACGGGCACATCCTTCTGTCGGATGCGGCGACCCGGAATGATGGGCTGTCCGTCCTCGACCAGGCGGCACAGGTGGCTCGCCAGTACGGGCTGAGCCACCAGCTGCGCAGCATCGAGGACATCCGGAAGGACCAGCAGGGATGAGCCAGGGAGTGCCAGTGCCGGAGCACGAGCAGCGCCAGATCACCGACGAGCAGTTCCGCGACGCGACGCTGGTCTGGAACTACCACCAGATGGGCCACGAGCAGCGGCCCTGCTCGGCGGCGATCGGCCTGGGCAGCCACGACCTCGGCGTCGCCACGGCGGCCGCCGGCCTCTACCGCGCCGGCCTCTTTCCGGTCGTGGTCTTCAGTGGCGGCAACAGCCCCACCACCCGGGCCCGCTTCCCGCGCGGCGAGGCGGTGCACTACCGCGAGCATGCGCTGAGCCTGGGCGTGCCGGACGAAGCGATCCTGGTCGAACCGAAGGCAGCCAACACTGGTCAGAACGTCACGTTCTCCCGCGAGCTGCTGGCCGAGGCCGGCATCGCGGTGGAGTCGCTGCTGCTGATCTCCAAGCCGTACATGGAGCGCCGCTCGTACGCGACGTGCCGCAAGCTGTGGCCCGAGGCGGAGGTTGTCTGCGCCTCCGAGCCACTGGAGTTGGACGACTACATCAAGTCCATCGGCGACGAGAAGCTCGTCGTCGACATGCTCGTCGGCGACCTGCAACGGGTGATCGAGTACCCGAAGCTTGGCTTCGCCGTCGAGCAGGACGTACCGGGGGATGTGTATGACGCTTACGAGCGCCTTCTGCGCGACGGATTCGACAGCCGCCTCATCGGCACCTGACCCGTCCCATGCCGGTTCGCCTGGTGGGGTGTGCGCGATCCACCAACCGAACCTGTTCCCGCGACTGTCCACGGTGGCGAAGCTGTACGCCGCCGACCGGTGGATCGTTCTCGACGACGTCCAGTTCGCCCGGCGCGACTACCAGCACCGGGCTCGTCTGGCGGCCCTGGACGAGCCCGCTCGGCAGCAGTGGCTCACGCTTCCGACCCGCCTTCCTCACGGGCGCCCGACACCGATCGACCAGGCACGGCTCGCCGAACCCTGCCGATCCCGTCGCACCGTCAGCCTGTTGACACGCCAGTACTACGGCCGCAGCCGCTACTGGCCCGCGGTGCGCAACGTCCTGGACGCGGTTCTCGATCAGTTCGAGGACACCGACCGTGTATCCGACGTTGCCAAGGCGTCGACGGTCGCCCTGCTCTCCGCGTTGGGCTGGAGCGGCGAGGTACTGCGCAGCAGCGCGATTCCGACCCGGGTGGGCCGGTCAGAGAGACTCGCCGACCTTGCCGCGGCCACCAGCAGCACCCACTACCTCTGCGGCACGGGCGGCTGGCGCTACCTCGACGCTCAGGCGTTCGATCGCCACGGCATCCAGGTGCTGTCCTTCCACACCCCTGTGGACGCAGGCGACCCACTCTGGCGGTGGGCTCGCCACATCAGCAGCCTCTGGGCGCTGAGCCGGATCGGGCCGGAAGCCCTGGCTGCCATGCTGGCGGCCGAACGAGACCATCGGCTTATGGGGGGCTTCACGTGACCGAGCCGCAGGTGCCGGGCAAGGAGCCGTTCCTGTACGGGCTTGTTCCGCTGCTGCCTCCTGTTGGGCGTGCTGGCGGGTGCGGTGCCAGTGCCGCGTAGGCGACCGCGGTGAGCGCGACGTCCGGAACCGCTCCCGCATCGCCACCGACCTGGACAGCACACGCGTCCTGCGCCGCAGCGTCCAGGCGATCTGGAAGGACCCCGCACGGCACGAGGACGGTGCCTCCGTGCTCCTGGACGCGGGGGAGAGCATCAAGGCGCTCTCCGAGTACCTCGGCCACTCGGATCTAGGCTTCACGCTGCGGACGTACACGAACCTGCTGCCGTCCAGCGAGACCGCACCCGTAAGGCAATCGATGACGCCTTCATGGAACCGGAGATCCAGGAGCCCGGGGCAACCCAGGGCACATCCGTGCCCCCCGCACATGAAAAGGGCGGGGTCGGAAACCCCGCCCGAAACGATGGAAACCCCGGCTCACGGCCAGACAAGGCAATAAGGCTGGTGCCCCGCCTCATGCAGCCGGTGGGAGAAGTCCTGCCACTCGTGCAGCAGTTGGTACACGTTGAACGCGTCCCGCGGGCCGCCCCGGTCCGGGACCGTCGACCAGATGAACGCCGCCGCGCCGACCGCTTCCTCGCCTATGCCGCGCAAGGGGTCCACGACCGTCATGGGGAGCCTGACCACCGCGTAGTCGGGGTGCAGGACGACCAGTTCGAGCGGGGGGACCTTGTGGAGGGGGACGCCCTCGATGCCGGTGAGGACCATGGCCGCCATGGTCTCCGGCTTGATCTTGGTGAACATGCCGTTCATGCCGAGCTCGTCGCCGCCGAGTTCCTCGGGGCGCATCGAGATCGGGACCCGGGCCGCGGTCGCGCCGTCGGGCGCGCCGAAGTACTTGTACGTCACCCCCACCCGACCACCATTCCTGCTTCCCGCCCTCAACGGATCGATACGACGTTCGATACGTCGCTCGTTGCGTTCCGACTCATCCGGGGTGCCCGGGGCACCGCGTCCCTGACGTGTCTCGGCCGCTTCCTCCGCCTCGCGTCGGTGCCTTCCCCGCCGGGCACGTCGAGGACCCAGGTCATCAGTCCCCTCGCCCAGTCCGCCACCGCGATGCATATCTCCACCCGACTGCTTTTCTAGGACGCGTGGCCCCCGCCGCGCAACCCGATCATCGTGTCAGTGACCTCCCCCACGGCCGCTCGCCGAAACGTGCGTTGAAACACCTGTCCGCAGGATCTTCGCAGCCCCTGAACGGACGGCTCCGTGCCATCGTCTCCGTGAGCTGTGTGTATCTGCATCCAGTTTCGCAGATCGTGGGGCGCCGGGGGCTTTCGAGGGCTGGCCTACCCTGAGGTAGTCACCGGCAACGGAGTCCGAGAAAGCCGAACAAACCGGAGAAGGTCGGAGTAGTCGCAGGATATGAGTGAATTGCCCTATTCATACGAGGCGCCTGTCTCGCAGGCCCTGTTCGACCGCGCGTCCGCCGTCACGCCCGGCGGCGTGAACTCCCCGGTCCGCGCCTTCCGTGCCGTCGGCGGCACCCCCCGCTTCATGGTGTCCGGCACCGGCCCGTACCTGACCGACGCCGACGGGCGCGAGTACGTCGACCTCGTCTGCTCCTGGGGACCCATGATCCTCGGGCACGCGCACCCCGAGGTCATCGCCGCCGTCCAGGAGGCGGTGTCGAAGGGCACCTCCTTCGGCACCCCGGGCGAGGGAGAGGTCGCGCTCGCCGAGGAGATCGTCGCCCGCGTCGAGCCGGTCGACCAGGTGCGGCTCGTCTCCAGCGGGACCGAGGCCACCATGTCCGCGATCCGGCTGGCCCGCGGCTTCACCCGGCGCACCAAGGTCATCAAGTTCGCCGGGTGTTACCACGGTCACGTCGACTCCCTGCTCGCCTCGGCGGGCAGCGGAGTGGCCACCTTCGCCCTGCCCGACACCCCCGGTGTCACCGGTGCCCAGGCCGGGGACACGATCGTGCTGCCGTACAACGATCTCGAAGCCGTGCACGAGGCCTTCCACCGCCACCCCGGCGAGATCGCCTGTGTGATCACCGAGGCCTCGCCCGGAAACATGGGCGTCGTGCCGCCCCTGCCCGGGTTCAACCAGGGACTCAAGGACGCCTGCGCGCAGAACGGCGCCCTCTACATCTCCGACGAGGTCATGACCGGGTTCCGTACCAGCCGCAGCGGCTGGTACGGAATTGACGGGGTCAAGCCGGATCTCATGACCTTCGGGAAGGTCATGGGCGGTGGCTTCCCCGCCGCCGCGTTCGGAGGGCGCGCCGACGTCATGGCCCACCTCGCTCCCGCCGGGCCCGTCTACCAGGCCGGCACCCTCTCCGGGAACCCGGTCGCCACCGCCGCCGGCCTCGCCCAGCTGCGGCTGCTCGACGAGGCGGCCTACACCAAGGTCGACGCCGTCTCCGCGCAGATCCAGGCGCTGGTGACCGAGGCGCTCGGCAAGGAGGGCGTCGCGCACACCGTGCAGAACGCCTCCAACATGTTCTCGGTGTTCTTCACCGACCGTCCGGTGCGCAGCTACGAGGACGCCAAGGCGCAGGAGTCCTTCCGGTTCACCGCGTTCTTCCACTCCCTTCTGGAGAACGGCGTCTACCTGCCGCCGTCCTCCTTCGAGTCGTGGTTCGTCTCCACGGCCCACGACGAGCAGGCGGTTCAGCGCATCGCCGACGCCCTCCCGGCGGCGGCCCGAGCGGCGGCGGAGGCCACGGCAGCATGAGCACCCCGACCCCCAGCGACATCACCGTCGTCCACCTCATGCGGCACGGTGAGGTCGCCAACCCCGACGGAGTTCTCTACGGCCGTCTCGCGGGCTACCACCTGTCCGAGCTCGGGCGGCAGATGGCCGACCGGGTCGCCGAGCACCTCGCCCCCCGGGACGTCACCTACGTCTGCGCCTCCCCGCTGGAGCGGGCGCAGGAGACCGCCACGCCGATCGCCAAGGCGCACGGCCTCGACCTCGCGACCGACGAGCGGCTCATCGAGGCGGAGAACGTCTTCCAGGGCAAGACCTTCGGCGTCGGCGACGGGGCGCTGAAGAACCCGGACAACTGGAAGCACCTCGTCAACCCCTTCAAGCCGTCCTGGGGAGAGCCGTACATCGACCAGGTCGTCCGGATGAAGGGCGCGCTGGACGCGGCCAGGGACCGGGCGCGCGGGCACGAGGCGGTGCTGGTGAGCCACCAGCTGCCGATCTGGATCGTGCGGTCGTACGTCGAGAAGCGGCGGCTGTGGCACGACCCGCGCAAGCGGCAGTGCACGCTCGCGTCCCTCACGTCCTTCACCTACCAGGGCGACCGGATCGTGTCCGTGGGGTACTCCGAGCCCGCGATCGATCTCGTGCCGGTGCACCTCCGGGCCGGCGCCAAGCCCGCGAAGGGTAAGTCCAAGGCTTTTGGGGCGTAGTGGTTCGTGGGGGACTGCGGGTCCGTCGTGGCTGGTCGCGCAGTTCCCCGCGCCCCTGAAGGGGCGCGTCTCTGTTACCGAATCCGCAAATTGCAGCGGAACCTCCCCTCTCCTCGTCTCCTCTGACTGGGTGACCACCCAGGAACGTGACGAAGCGGGGAAGCATGCACTCTTTTACGCGAAGGGGAGCCATAGGCCTCGGGGCGGGCGCCGCGGCCGCCGTCGGACTCTCGGGGTGCGGCACTCTCACCGGATCGGACGGCTCGGACGGGGTGACCCACGGGGCAGGCTCCACTCCCGGCAAGAAGCCGACCCCCACCGCCCGGCCCATCGGCGACGGCTCCACCTCCTTCACCGGCAAGCAGCCCCACCAGCCCGGCAAGCCGGTGCCGCTGGAGCCCGGTCAGACCCCGCCCCAGTTCGTCGTGTTCTCCTGGGACGGCGCCGGCGAGGTCGGCAACGGCCTCTTCCCCCGCTTCCTCGACCTCGCCAGGAAGTACGACGCGCACATGACCTTCTTCCTCTCCGGGCTGTATCTGCTGCCCGAGTCGAAGAAGCGGCTCTACAACCCCCCGAACAACCCGCGCGGTGCCTCCGACATCGGCTACCTCACCGACGAGCACGTCAAGGCGACCCTGACGAACGTCCGCCGGGCCTGGCTGGAGGGCCACGAGATCGGCACCCACTTCAACGGCCACTTCTGCTCCGGCTACGGCACCGTCGGCAACTGGACGCCCCAGCAGTGGAAGAGCGAGATCGAGCAGGCGAAAGCTTTCGTCAAGGAGTGGCGCACCAACACCGGCTGGACCGACCTGCCCGCGCTGCCCTTCGACTACGACAAGGAACTCGTCGGCGGCCGCACCCCCTGCCTCCTGGGCCAGGACAACCTGCTGCCCACCGCCCGTGAGCTCGGCTGGCGCTACGACGCCTCCTCGCCCGGCGGCCGCCAGGTCTGGCCCGGGAAGAAGAAGGGCATATGGGACCTGCCGCTCCAGCAGATACCCTTCCCCGGCCGCAGCTTCGAGGTCCTGTCCATGGACTACAACATGCTCGCCAACCAGTCGGTCAACTCGACCAACGCGCCCGCCTACAACTACCCGGCCTGGCGCAAGCAGTCCGCCGAGGCCTACATCGCCGGCTTCCAGCGGGCCTACGAGACCAACCGCGCCCCCTTCTTCGTCGGCAACCACTTCGAGCACTGGAACGGCGGCATCTACATGGACGCCGTCGAGCAGGCCTTCAAGCACATCGCCCGCGAGAAGGAGAAGGGCGCGGACGTGCGCATGGTCTCCTTCCGGCAGTTCGTCGACTGGATGGACGTACAGAAGCCCGAGGTGCTCGCCGAGCTCCGCACGCTCGACGTCGGCCAGGAGCCGGCAGGCGGCTGGAAGACCTTCCTCAAGGCGCCCTCGACACCCTCCTCGACGGCCTCGTCGAACGCTGCCTGAAATGCGGGTTTCCGCCCGCAAGGGGGGTGCGCAAGATCCCCGGAACGGGCATGCGAAACTTTTCACATGAGTGCCAGTCGTAGCCGCTCCCGAGTCCGCACCACCCTGCTCACCGCGGGTGCCGCAGCCGCAGCGCTGACCCTGTCCGCCTGCGGTTCGGGCGGCACCTCGGGCGGAGGCGGCGACACCAACTTCATCATGGGCGCGGACGGCATCTCGACGGCCGAGCAGGGGGACCGGGGCGCCGTCCCCGACCTGTCCGGCAAGACCGTCGACGGGGGGCAGCTCGACGTCGCCGAGTACAAGGGCAAGGTCGTCGTCCTGAACATGTGGGGCTCCTGGTGCGCCCCCTGCCGGGCCGAGGCACCCAACCTGGAAGCGGTCTACCAGCAGCTCAAGGGCACGGGCGTGCAGTTCGTCGGCGTCAACACCCGCGACACCAGCGTCCAGAACGCCCGTGCCTTCGAGAAGGACATGGGCATCACCTTCCCCAGCCTGTACGACCCGACGGGCAAGCTGATGCTGCGCTTCTCGAAGGGCACCCTCAACCCGCAGGCCGTGCCCTCCACGCTCGTCATCGACCGGGACGGGAAGATCGCCGCCCGCTCACTGGCCGCGCTCAGCGAGGGCAAGCTGCGCAAGATGATCGACCCGGTCCTCGCGGAGAAGTGACGTGAGCGCAGTCGTCACGCTCGCCGCCGAGACGGGCTACAACGGCACCGTCCTGAACGGCGCCCTGCTCCTCGCCCTGCCCATCGCGGTCCTCGGCGGCCTCGTCTCCTTCTTCTCCCCCTGCGTCCTGCCGCTGGTCCCCGGCTATCTGTCGTACGTCACCGGCGTCACCGGCACCGATCTGGCCGAGGCCCGGCGCGGCCGCATGGTCGCCGGTGCCTCCCTGTTCGTACTCGGCTTCACCGCGGTGTTCGTCTCCAGCGGGGCGCTGTTCGGCTACTTCGGCCAGACGCTCCAGGAGAACCAGGGCGTGCTGTCCAAGGTGCTGGGCGTGCTCATGATCCTCATGGGCGTCTTCTTCATGGGCCTGATGCCCTGGATGACCCAGCGGGAGTTCCGCTTCCACAACAAGCCCACCATGGGGCTGCTCGGCGCCCCGCTGCTCGGCGCGCTGTTCGGTATCGGCTGGACCCCCTGCATCGGCCCGACCCTCGCCTCGGTGATCGCCCTGTCCTCCCAGCAGGGCAGCGCGGGGCGCGGTGCCATACTGACCGTCGCCTACTGCCTCGGCCTCGGAGTGCCCTTCGTGCTCGCCGCGGTCGCCTTCCGCAAGGCGCTCGGCGCCTTCGGCTGGGTCAAGCGCCACTACGTCTGGGTCATGCGCATCGGCGGCACCATGATGATCGTGACCGGGCTGCTGCTGTTGACCGGCGCGTGGGACCGCCTCGTGCAGGACGTCCAGTCCTGGTCCGCCGGCTTCACTGTGGGGATCTGATCCATGAGCAAGACCGCACCCGACACCCCCGACGCCTCCGTCGGCGACCAGGACCTCGGCGCCGCCGGCTCCCAGCTGTCCACCGCCCCCGTGGAGTCCGCGCCGAACCTGCCGTCGCTGGGGGTGATCGGCTGGGCCCGCTGGTTCTGGCGCCAGCTGACCTCCATGCGGGTCGCGCTGCTGCTGCTCCTGCTGGTGGCGCTGGGCGCGATCCCCGGCTCGCTCATCCCGCAGACCGGCACCGACGCCACCAAGGTCGCCGACTTCGTCAAGAAGAACCCCACCCTCGGGGACGTCTACGACAAGCTCGGCCTCTTCCACGTCTACAGCTCGGTGTGGTTCTCCGCGATCTACATCCTGCTGTTCATCTCCCTCATCGGCTGCATCGTCCCCCGCACCTGGCAGTTCGTCGGACAGCTGCGCAGCCGCCCGCCGGGCGCGCCCAAGCGGCTGACCCGGCTGCCCGCCTACACCACCTGGCGCACCGGTGCCGAGCCCGAGCAGGTCCGCGAGGCCGCGCTCACCCTGCTGAAGAAGCGGCACTTCCGCGCCCACCTCGCCGGGGACAACGTCGCCGCCGAGAAGGGCTACCTCCGTGAGGTCGGCAACCTCGCCTTCCACATCGCGCTGATCGTGATGCTGACCGCCTTCGCCTGGGGCCAGCTGTTCAAGTCCGAGGGCAACAAGCTGGTCGTCGAGGGCGACGGGTTCTCCAACACCCTCACGCAGTACGACGACTTCAAGTCCGGGAACCTCTTCGACACCGGTGACCTGGTGCCGCTCAGCTTCCGGCTGAACAAGTTCACCGGCACCTACGAGACCTCCGGCCCCAACAAGGGCACCCCGCGCCTCTACCAGGCCGCCCTCACCTACAGCGAGGGCGCCTACGGCAAGGACCGCAAGACCCTCGTCAAGGTCAACGAGCCGCTGGAGATCGGCGACGCGAAGGTCTATCTCACCGCCCACGGCTACGCCCCCCTCATCACCGTGCGCGACGGCAAGGGCAAGGTCGTCTTCCACGACGCGGTCGCCCTGCTGCCGCTGGACTCCAACGTCACCTCCACCGGTGTGATCAAGGTCCTCGACGGCTACCGCAACGCCAAGGGCGTCAGTGAGCAGCTGGGCATCTCGGCCTTCTTCCTGCCGACCTACACCACGGGCAGCGAGACGGCCTCCACCTTCCCCGCGCTGAACAACCCGGTGCTCAACCTCACGCCGTACCACGGCGACCTCGGGGTCGACTCGGGCATCCCGCAGAGCGTGTACCAGCTGGACAAGTCGCATGTGAAGGACTTCAAGGACGCCAAGGGCCAGGAGCTCCGGAAGAACCTGAGGCCCGGTCAGACCATGCAGCTCCCGAACGGCGCCGGTTCGGTCACCTACGAGGGCACCAAGCAGTGGGCGAACTTCCAGGTCGTCCAGCAGCCCGCCAGTGGCTGGGCCCTCGGCGGCGCCCTCACCGCGATCTTCGGCCTCGCCGCGTCCCTGTTCATCCAGCGCCGCCGGGTGTGGGTGCGGGCGGTACGCGGCGACGACGGCGTGACGGTCGTGGAGATGGCCGGCCTCGGCCGCAGCGAGTCGGCGAAGGTGCCGGAGGAGCTGGGCGAGCTGGCGGGAGTCCTGTACGACCAATCGCCGGGTACGACGGCCGACCCAGGGGCGCGGGGAACTGCGCGACCAGCCCCCACCGACTCGCAGCCGACCAACGAGCAATCTGAAGGGTCTGCAAAGTGACTCTCGCCACCGCCACCAACGAGCACCTCGCCAACATCAGCAACACGCTGATCTACTCCTCCATGGCCGTCTACACCCTGGCCTTCTTCGCGTACATCGCCGAATGGCTCTTCGGCAGCCGCAGCAAGGTCGGCCGCACGGCCGCCGCGCTCACCGCCGACACCAAGGCCAAGGGCAAGGCGCCCGCCGTCACCGTGAACCAGGGCGGCAGCACCGCCGTACTGGAGCGGCCGCAGGTCGTGGTGCGGTCGGCGGCCGGGGCGCGGGACGTGCCCGACGGGCCCGGGGCGCACGGCGGGGACGCGCAGGGCGACCTCTACGGGCGTATCGCCATCTCCCTCACGGTGCTCGCCTTCCTCGTCGAGCTCGGCGGGGTCATCGCCCGCGCGGCCTCGGTGGAGCGGGCGCCCTGGGGCAACATGTACGAGTTCAACATCACCTTCTCCACGGTGGCCGTCGCCGTGTACCTGGGGCTGCTGGCCCTGAAGAAGAACGTGCGCTGGCTCGGGCTGTTCCTGGTCACCACGGTCCTCCTGGATCTCGGCCTCGCCGTCACCGTCTTGTACACCGCCAGCGACCAGTTGGTTCCCGCCCTTCACTCGTACTGGCTGTACATCCACGTCTCCACCGCGATCTTCTGCGGCGCGGTGTTCTACGTCGGCGCGGTCGCCACGATCCTGTACCTCTTCAAGGACAGCTACGAGAACAAGATCGCGACCGGCGGCACCCCCGGCCGGTTCGCGAACTCCGTCCTGGACCGGCTGCCGGCCTCCGCGAGCCTCGACAAGTTCGCCTACCGCGTCAACGCGGCCGTCTTCCCGCTGTGGACGTTCACGATCATCGCGGGCGCGATCTGGGCGGGCGACGCGTGGGGCCGCTACTGGGGCTGGGACCCCAAGGAGACCTGGTCGTTCATCACCTGGGTCGCCTACGCCTGCTACCTGCACGCCCGCGCCACGGCCGGCTGGAAGGGCCGCAAGGCCGCCTACCTGGCGATGCTCGCGTTCGGCTGCTGGCTGTTCAACTACTACGGCGTCAACATCTTCGTCTCCGGCAAGCACTCGTACGCCGGCGTCTGACCACGTGCGGAACGCCGGGCTCCGCGCGACCCTGGTGTCATGACCGGTTCCGTCGAACACGGCAGCAGCCAGACCCACGGAAGCACCCGCATCCTGCACTTCCTGGTGCGGCTGCCGGCGCCCATGGAGCGGGTCTGGCCCGCCGTGGCCACCGCGGAGGGGCTCGCCGCCTGGTGGACCGGGGTGGAGACGCTCGAACCCCGGCTCGGCGGCGCGGTCGTGCTGCCGGGCCTGGGGGCGGGGCAGGTCACCGCGTGGGACGTGGACCGGGTCGCCGAGTACACGCTGGAGCGGGGCGGCCGGATCAGGTTCCACCTGGAGCGCGACGGGGACCAGGGGGCCGTCCTGCGTTTCACCCACGAGTACGAGGGCCACGGCGAGACCGAGTCCGCCTGGCGGACCCGGTTCGAGCGCCTGCTGGACACCCTGGACGCGGGCCTGTGAGGACCTTCGAGGGGACGCGCCGGGGCACTCCGCCCTAGGCGGTGCGCACGAGGTGCGGCGCGGTTCCCCGTGCCCCCATGGGGCGTTGTACCACCCGGTACGCGCAGGTCGCCGTGAGCAGTTCGCCCAGCAGGTCCGGGTCGTCGATGTCCAGGCCCAGCAACGACTCGATGCGCTCCAGGCGTTGGTACAGGGACTGGCGGCCTATGTGCAGCAGCGCCGCCGTGCGGGTCGGGGAGCAGCCGTTGCGCAGGTGCACCTCCAGGGTGCGCACCAGGTCGCTCGGGTGGGCCGCCTCCCAGGCCAGCAACGGCCCCAGGGCGTGCTGGACCAGGGCCGCCAGACGGTCCCGGTTGGCGTCCACCCCGCCCCGGGTCAGCTCCCGCTCCAACGCCAGGGCCCGGGACGAGGTCACCAACGGGCCGTCGGGGGCGCCCGGTTCGGCGGCGGGCACGGTCAGCGCCAGTTCCAGCGTCGTACGGGCCGCCCGCAGCGTGTCGCTCCAGCGCAGCCAGCCGTCGCCCTGGGCCACGGCATGTCCCACGGCGACCGTGAGGCCGGCGGCGGCCGTGGTGCGGAAGGCGTCCTGCACCGCCTTCACCGGGTCGCCGGGTCGTGCGCCCGGCAGGGACAGCAGGGCCAGGACGTCCCCCGGGAACGCGGCCCGCAGCACCCCGGCCCCGCCCAGCGGCCGTACCGCCCGGTCGACCGCGCTCGCGTCCCGTGTGCCGTGCAGGGACACTCCGATCAGACGGGCGCCGGGGCCGGGGTGGAAGCCCGCGAGCGCCGCCCGCGCCTCCACCTCCGGCTGGTTCAGTGCCGCCCGGTCGGCGAGGTCGGCCAGCAGGGCCGCCGTGTGGTCGTCGCCCCACGGCCGTACCACCGAACGGCCCGACAGCCCGCGGGCCACGATCGCCCGGTTGGCGGCCTCGGTGATCCGTACGAAGGGCACGACCCGGTGCAGGGCGAGGAGCGGCAGCTCACGGCGGCGTGCCTCGTCGACCACCTCGGCCGGCATGACCGGCAGGGAGCGGCCGACCTCCACGGCGAGCCCGGTGGCGCCCCGGGCGGCGAGCTCGCGGACGTACCGGCGGCGGATCGTCTCGTCGACGTCCGTCAGCCCGAAACCGTTGGTGAGCAGCAGCTCGCCGCCGTCCAGGAAGTTCGCGCCCTCGTAGACCTCGCTGGAGTGCACCCAGCGCACGGGGCGGTCGAGTCCGGTGCCTCCGGCCAGCAGTTCGGGCTCGGCGGCGCGCACGGGATCGAGGGCGAGGATCTCGCGAAGGGTGAGTGCGGGCATGCGCGCCTCCCGACAGTTCGTCCGGCTGTGGGCTGCCGGGAGAGTACTTTCCGCACGTTGCCCCGGTGTTTCGGCCACAGCAGAGTGAGAGGCATGGACCCTATGGATCAGGCACAGGCCCGGAGGTGGCTCGCCACCGCCGTCGAGGAGGCCCGCGCCGGGCTCGCCGAGGGTGGCATCCCCATCGGGGCCGCGCTCTACGGCGCCGACGGCACCCTCCTCGGGCGCGGCCACAACCGGCGCGTCCAGGACGACGACCCCTCCATGCACGCGGAGACGGCCGCGTTCCGGGCGGCCGGACGGCAGCGGTCGTACCGCGGCACGACGATGGTGACCACCCTCTCGCCCTGCTGGTACTGCTCCGGACTGGTCCGGCAGTTCGGGATCTCGCGCGTCGTGGTCGGGGAGGCCGCCACCTTCCACGGCGGCCACGACTGGCTGGCCGAGTACGGGGTGGAGATCGTGCTGCTCGACGATCCCGAGTGCGTCCGGATGATGACCGACTTCATCGAGAAGAACCCGGCACTGTGGAACGAGGACATCGGTGACTGACACCTCCCGGCCCCGCATTCCGACCATCGACCTCGGGCCCTGGCTCTCCGGGGACCCCGAGGCCCGCGCCGCCGTCGCCCGCACGCTCGACGACGCCCTCCGCACCGCCGGGTTCTTCCTGGTCACCGGGCACGGCGTCGATCCCGCCCTGCGCACCCGGATCCGGGAGGCGGCGCGGACCTTCTTCCGGATGCCCGCGGAGACCAAGAGGGCGTACGAGGCGAAGGTCGGCGGCCGCGGCTGGCTCGGACCCGGCGCCGAGGCCAACGGCTACTCGGAGGGCACCGAGACCCCGCCGGACCTCAAGGAGTCGCTGACCTTCGCCACCCACGACCCCTTCGAGGACCCGGCCGTCAACGCGCAGTGGTACGCGCCGAACGTCTGGCCCGCCGAGGTGCCCGAGCTGCGGGAGCTGTGCGAGGAGTACCTGGCGCGCATGGCGGAGCTGGAGAAGCGGCTGCTGACCCTGCTCGGCGAGGCGCTCGGGCTCGAACCCGACTTCTTCTCCCGGCACATGGACCACCCGACGTACGGCTTCAACATCAACTGGTATCCGGGCACCGAGGTCGTCGGTGAGCCGCAGCCGGGTCAGTTCCGGATCGGCCCGCACACCGACTTCGGCACGGTCACCATCCTCGACCGGCAGGCCGGCAAGGGCGGGCTCCAGGTGTTCACGGACGCGGGCGG
Organism: Streptomyces sp. RP5T; assembly: GCF_003933965.1. Taxonomy (GTDB): domain Bacteria; phylum Actinomycetota; class Actinomycetes; order Streptomycetales; family Streptomycetaceae; genus Streptomyces. Next base: position 6,790 of record NZ_RSAJ01000057.1, on the reverse strand, counting down.
CTGGGAGGACGCGCCCTTCGACCCGGCCGCCTTCACCATCAACATCGGTGATCTGATGGCCCGTTGGACCGGCGACCGGTGGCGCTCCGGACGCCACCGGGTGCTGCCGCCGCCGGCCGACGCGCCCGCCGAGGAGTTGATGTCCCTCGTCTACTTCGGCGAGTGCACCCCCGGCACGATCGTCGAGTCCGTCCCGGCGCCGGTCGGCCGGGTGGCGTACGAACCGGTCGACTCCCACGTGTACCTGAGGGAGAAGCTGGACTCGATCACGGTGGGCTGAGAAGGGCGCCCGCACCGGGGCGCGGTTCGACGGCCCTGCTACCGGGGGCCGTTCGCAACCGGGGGAGACCTGGACCAGCGCGACGTCCCGTGGGGGCCGCCGTGCCCGGTGACGGCGCTGCTGGCCGGGGCCGCGGTCGCCGGGGGTTCCGCTCAGCGGGCGGCGGCCCGGCGAGGCGGGCGTGGACGCCGATCCGCCCCCTGGACCGCCCCGGCGGCCGGACAGTTCACCGCGCCGGGAACCGCCTCCGCAGCGCCGCGTAGAGCACCGCGCTCACCATGAAGCCGACCAGCGGGGTTACGTCCCCGAACGCCGGCCAGTGCTCGGGGACGTAACCGACGTAGTCCTCCTGGTTGGAGAACAGCGGCACGGAGACCACCACGCCGGCCAACAGGGCCGCGAGCCCCGGCCGGTTGGTGAAGGAGCGGTCGGTCAGCAGGGCCGCCGACCGCTCCTGGGGCACCCGCGTCCGGAGCCACCGCTCCACCAGGACGACGCCCAGCCACGGCGCCACCCAGTACGCGATCACCAGCAGAAACGCCTCGTAGGCCGCCCCCGCGTCGGAGAGCGAGGCCCAGGCCGCCGCCGTGCCCGCCACCCCGGACACCACGACCAGCACGCTCCGGCTCAGCCAGGCGGGCAGGTTCAGCCCGAAGGAGGCGATCGAGATCGCGCCGGAGTACACGTTGAGGGCGTTCGCGGAGACCGCGCCCAGGATGATCGCGAGCAGGACCAGGTCGCCCAGCCAGCCGGGGAGATGGCCGGTGAAGGCCGCCGTCGGGGTGGCGTCCTTCGGGGCCAGGATGGTCGCCGAGGCCGCGCCGGTCACGGCCACCACGGTGACCGACAGGAACAGGCCGAGCGCCGGGTAGAGGACCGTCCTGACCTTGTCGGCCGTACGGGGCAGATAGCGCGAGTAGTCCGAGGCGTACGGGTTCCAGCCCGCCGCGTAGCCCCAGGCCGCGCTGAACGCGAGCAGGAACCCGCCGACGCCGCCGCCCGTGCCGCCCCCGCCGAGGTCGGCGTCCTTGAAGGTCCACACCCCGGCCAGCAGGAAGATCACCGCGAGGGCGGGGAAGGCGTACTTCTCGAAGACGTGGACGAAGTTGTGGCCGATGAAGCCGATCAGGATCTCGGCGGCCACCACCAGCAGGAGGGACGGCAGCGGCCTCAGCCCGGTCAGGGTGTTGAGCGCGAAGGCCGCGCTGACGCTGTTCACCGCGAACCAGCCCACGCCCGCCACCAGCCCGTTGGCCGCCGCGGGCAGGATATTGCCGCGGTACCCGAAGGACAGGCGGCCGATCACCATCTGCGGCACCCCGAACCGGGGCCCGTCCAGGGACAGCACCCCCTGGGTCAGCGCGCCGAGGGCGGTGCCGAGCACGATGGCGGCCGTGGCCTGCCAGAAGCTCAGCCCGAAGAAGAGGACCGCGATCACCCCGATGAAGACCGTGGCGAACTCGATGTTGGGCGAGGCCCAGGTCCACAGCAACTGGAGCGGGCCGCCGTGACGTTCGGACTCGGGGATGGGTTCCGAGCCCGCCGCCTCGACGGCGATGACCTTGTCGCCGTACGCGGGAGCGAGGGTGCCGGGGGAGTCGGCGGGAGCTGTCGTCATGCGAGGTAAGTGTCCGGCCCGCGTCCCGCTCCGCCCAGGGGCGAGATGTCCGCTTCGGGGGGCTCGCCGGCGTACAGCCTGTCAGTCGGCCCGGGGGTCCTCGCCCTGTTCCCGGCGGCGCAGCTCCTCCTCGCGGCGGCGCAGGTCCGCCTCCCAGTCCTTGAGCAGGGCCTCGTCCTTCTTGTTGTCGGCCTTGAGGGACTTCAGGAACTCGGGGTTGTCGTCCGGGGCGACGTACTCCGTGCGGTGGTTGCGGTGCCACTCGGAGGGGGTGCGGCCGTTCGCCGGCGGAGTGCGCAGCTTGCCCGCGGCGAGCCAGGCGACCGGGCCGACGATCCAGAACAGCAGGATGATGAAGACCCAGGCGATCTTGGGAAGGTGCTTGGCCTCGTCCTCGGGAGTGTTGAGGCAGTCGATGAACGCGTAGATCGTCAGCGCCAGCGGGATCAGGTACATCAGCAGGCGGAACATGTGCTCGGGCCCCCCAGGGAACGGTGTGTGGAGCCTGTGGCGGGCCCCTGACGGGGTCAGGGTAGCGGCTCGGGGATACTTGACCCCATGGCTTACGACGATCTTCGCTCCCTGCTCAGGGCACTGGAACGCGAGGGAGACCTCAAGCGGATCAAGGCCGAGGTGGACCCGTATCTGGAGGTCGGGGAGATCGTCGACCGCGTGCAGAAGGCGGGCGGCCCCGCGCTGCTCTTCGAGAACGTCCGCGGGTCGGCCATGCCGCTCGCCATGAACGTCTTCGGGACCGACCGCCGGCTGCTGAAGGCCCTGGGCCTGAAGTCGTACGGCGACATCTCCGACAAGATCGGCGGGCTGCTGCGTCCCGAGCTGCCGCAGGGCTTCGTGGGTGTGCGCGAGGCCTTCGGCAAGCTCGGCTCGATGACCCACGTGCCGCCGAAGAAGGTGAAGGCCGGGGACGCCCCGGTCCAGGAGGTCGTCCTCACCGGCGACGACGTGGACCTCGACCGGCTGCCCGCGCTCTTCACCTGGCCCAAGGACGGCGGGTCCTTCTTCAACCTGGGCCTGACCCACACCAAGGACCCGGAGACCGGGATCCGCAACCTCGGGCTCTACCGCCTCCAGCGCCACGACAAGCGCACGATCGGCATGCACTGGCAGATCCACAAGGACAGCCGCAACCACTACCAGGTCGCCGCCCGGCGAGGCGAGCGGCTCCCGGTCGCGATCGCCTTCGGCTGCCCGCCCGCGGTCACCTACGCCTCCACGGCCCCGCTGCCCGGGGACATCGACGAGTACCTCTTCGCCGGGTTCGTCGCGGGCAAGCGGATCGAGATGGTGGACTGCAGGACGGTCCCGCTCCAGGTCCCGGCGCAGGCCGAAGTGGTCATCGAGGGCTGGCTGGAGCCCGGCGAGATGCTGCCGGAGGGGCCCTTCGGGGACCACACCGGCTTCTACACCCCGCAGGAGCCGTTCCCGGCGCTGAAGATCGACTGCGTGACGATGCGGAAGCGGCCGCTGCTCCAGTCCATCGTCGTGGGCCGCCCCCCGACGGAGGACGGACCGCTGGGCCGCGCGACGGAACGCTTCTTCCTCCCGCTGCTGAAGATCATCGTCCCGGACATCGTGGACTACCACCTGCCCGAGGCGGGCGGCTTCCACAACTGCGCGATCGTCTCGATCGACAAGAAGTACCCGAAGCACGCGCAGAAGGTGATGCACGCCGTGTGGGGGGCACACATGATGTCGCTGACCAAGCTGATCGTGGTCGTCGACGCCGACTGCGACGTGCACGATCTGCACGAGGTCGCCTGGCGGGCGCTGGGCAACACGGACTACTCCCGTGACCTCTCGGTCGTCGAGGGGCCGGTCGACCACCTCGACCACGCCTCCTACCAGCAGTTCTGGGGCGGTAAGGCGGGCATCGACGCGACGAAGAAGTGGCCCGAGGAGGGCTACACGCGGGACGGCGGCTGGCCGGACATGGTGGAGTCCGACCCCGAGACGGCGGCGAAGGTCGACCGCCGGTGGAAGGAGTACGGCCTGTGAGTCCCCTCGCCGCGGGCGGCCCGGCCCTGTTCATCGGCACCGACACCGACTACGTGGCACTCGTGCGGCCCGCGCTGGACCCGGCCGACCCGGGTGTCCGGCAGGCCGCCGAGCAGGCCGGCGTCACGCCGGAGGAGCTCGCCGGCCCCGGTGACACCTGGGCGGTCCTCTTCGAGCGGGACGGCGAGGGCGACGGCTTCGAGCTGCCCGGCGTGCGCGACGCGGAACCCGTCGACTTCGCGGAGCGGCTGCGCGCGGAACTCACCGCGGCGTCCGGTCCGTTCACGGTCGACGGCGGAGCGGCCCTGCGGCTGGACGCCAGCCCGTCCGGCCCGGACGCCTACGCCTTCACCGCGCACGTCACCCCGCCCGCCGACATCGCGACACCGCTGACCGTGGAGACGGGCCCGTTGTCCGCCGCCGCACTTCTCACCGACCTCGACGCCTTCCTCGGGAGCCTCGCATGATGACCACCGCCGACGGGGTCGTGGGCCCGGCGCCGCAGCCGACCGGGAAGGTGAAGGGCTTCCTTCGCCTGGTGATGATCGAGCACTCGGTCTTCGCGCTGCCCTTCGCCTACATCGCCGCGCTGACCGCGATGTACGAGTGGGACAAGAACATCCACTGGGGGCGGCTGCTCCTGGTGACGATCTGCATGGTCGGCCTGCGGACCTTCGCGATGGCGGTCAACCGGATCATCGACCGCGAGATCGACGCGCGGAACCCCCGGACGGCACAGCGGGAGCTGGTCACCGGGGCGATGTCGGTCAGGCACGCCTGGACCGGGGCACTGGTGGCCGTCGTGGTCTTCCTCGGCTCGGCGGCGCTGCTGAACCCGCTGTGCCTGGCCCTGGCTCCCGTCGCAGTGATCCCGATGGTGGTCTACCCGTACGGCAAGCGGTTCACGAACTTCCCCCAGGCCATCCTCGGTCTCGCCCAGGCGATGGGCCCGATCGGCGGCTGGCTCGCGATCACCGGGGAGTGGTCCTGGGACGCGGTCGTCCTCGGTCTCGCCGTCGGCATCTGGATCGGCGGGTTCGACCTCATCTACGCCTGCCAGGACGTGGAGACCGACCGGGAGATCGGCGTGATGTCGGTGCCGGCGCGGTTCGGGATCCCGGCGGCGATCTGGGGCGCGCGGGTCTGTCACGCCCTGACCATGGGGCTGCTGGTCTGGTACGCCGTCGCGACGGAGGCGGGCGGCTTCTTCTGGGTCGGCCTGATGATCGTCGCCGGGGCGTTCGTGTACGAGCACTCGATCGTGCGGCCGCACGACCTGTCACGCCTGAACCGGGCGTTCTTCAGCGTCAACGGCTTCATCGGGATCGCCCTGTTCGTGTGTGCGCTGCTGGATCTCCTGGTACGGGGCTTGACGGTCTGAGCCCGGGTCCGCGGGTTCGTCGCGGACTGCGGGACGGTGGGGGCTGGTCGCGCAGTTCCCCGCGCCCCTGGGCGGGTGCAGGTCCTCGGCGTCAACCGGGTCCGCGGGTTCGTCGCGGACTGCGGGGCGGTGGGGGCTTGTCGCGCAGTTCCCCGCGCCCCTGGGTGGGTGCAGGTCCCCGGCGTCAACGGCTTCATCGGGATTGCCCTGTTCGTGTGTGCGCTGCTTGATCTCCTGGTTCGTGGTCTGACCGTGTGAGTACGGTCCGGCCTACCATCGAGGGCAGGACCTCAGGAGGCCACCGTGACTGTCATCTCGGACCTTGACCGCCTGCACTCGCAGCTCAGCAAGCTGGAGGACATGTTCCCCGGCTATCTGACGGAGATTGTCGAGGGCAGCATCGTGATGAACCCGGTCAGGCCGTTCCACGGGAAGACGATCCTCAGGGTGTCAGCCGGTCTTGAGGACCAGCTTTCACCGGATTGGGCCTTGGTGAGTGATGTGGCGTTCCCCTTCGACGACGCCAACGAGTTCTGCCCGGACATCGCCGTCATCCCGGCCGAGGCGGAGGCCGAGAACCGAAGCTCCTACCCCGCAGATCTGATCGAGTTCGTGGCCGAGGTGGTGTCGCCGGAGAGCGTGCGTCGTGACTACGAGATCAAGCCGCGTCGGTATGCCTCCCGGGGCATCCCCAACTACGTGATTCTCGATCCGCTGCGGGGCCACGCCGTGACCATGTGGAACCCGGGACCCGACGGATACCTGGGCCGCGACACCATCCCCTACGGCCCCGATCTGACCGTCGACTCCCCGCTCGGCAAGCTGACGATTCCCACCTCCCGGCTTCCCGTCGACCCGAAGGCCCGGCCTCAGAGCTGAACCACGTCCCGGCCGGTCCGGTGCCGGAACACGAACGCCGCCGTGACTCCCGCCGCCAGCCCCAGCAGATGCCCCTGCCAGCTGACCCCCGACTGGGTCGGTGCCAGGCCCACCAGGATCGACGTGCCCCAGACCGCCGCGACGAGGAGGCCCACCAGCACGCCCAGTGGCCTGCGCTCCACGAAGCCGCTCACCACCAGGTAGCCGAACAGGCCGAAGATCAGGCCCGACGCGCCCGCCGTGTTGGTGTGGGCCGGGGCCACGAGCCAGACGCCCAGGCCGTCGGCGACGACGATCAGGGCGCAGACGGCGGCGAAGCGGCGCAGTCCGCCGAGGGCCGCGAGGAAGCCCATCACCAGCAGCGGGACGCTGTTCGCGGCCACGTGGGCGAAGCCGAAGTGGACGAAGGCGGCCGGGACGACGTCGACCAGCTCGGACGGTGTGCGGGGGGTGATGCCGAGGCCGTCCAAGGCGTGATCGCTCGCCACGTCCACCACTTCGAGCAGCCACAGCAGCGCGACCCAGCCCACCATCAGCTTGGCCGCGGCCTTCGCACGGTCGCCGCGCGACCACTCCTGTTCCCTGCTCGACATGGCAACCCCCATCCCCTCGGAGA
>NZ_RSAJ01000579.1 GCF_003933965.1 Streptomyces sp. RP5T | reverse complement strand
CTTCTTGTACGTCTTCCAGTTGTCGTAGAGCTTCACCCGCGCCGACAGCTTGCCGGTGCTGGTGCCCTTGTAGAGGTAGACGGTCCCGGTCGAGGAGTTGCGCGCGATCAGGTCGGGGCGCCCGTCCCTGGTCACGTCACCGGGCGCGGTCAGCACGTCGTACTGGTTCCAGCCGGACGTGCCCAGCGAGGTGTACGGCGTCGACGGCTTCAGCGCGGCCCCGCAGCCCGGCTTGTAGGCGCGCAGGGCGCCGCTGCTCAGCCGCACCAGCACGTCGTTGCAGCGGTCCCCGCTGAGGTCCCCGAACGGCACCGCCTTGACCGTGGTCGGCCAGCCGCTGCCGCTCACCTTGTCGGTGAACGTGCCCTTGCCGGTGCCCTGCTGGAACGTGAGCGTGCCGGAGGAGTTGAGGGTGAGGAGGTCACCGATGCCGTCCCGGCCGGCGTGATCGCGCCGCACCCCGGCGGCGAGCGTTCCGCCGGGCAGCAGGTGGATGCGTTCACCGCTGTCGACGAAGGCCACGCGGCCAGTGTCGGGATCCAGGGTCCAGCGCACGCGTCGGTCGGAGGTGCTGCCCTCGGGCATGAGGTTCTTGGTCGCGGGCAGATCGGCCAGGTCGGAGGTGACCGCCTGCCCGGAGCGGACGTCGGTGCGCACCAGCTTGCCTCGCGCGTTGTCATGGCGCACCAGGAACCCGTCCGCCAGCAGCGCGTCCCCCACGGGCACGGGCACCGACCGGCCGCGGGAACGGTCGAAGACGCCGGCCTTCTTCTGCGCAGCGCACGCCCAGTACACGAAGCGGCCGTTGGCCTGCAGCTCGCTGGGCACGCACGCCGAGCCGACGTTGACGTCGATGGCCGCGGCCGTCGAGCCGAGGCGGCTCATCGACAGGTGTCCGGCGGTGGACGTCGTGGTCCACCACTGTCCGTCCCACAGGGTGGCCGCCACGGCCGTGCGTGTCGAGACCACCTTGGACTGCGTCCAGTCGACGAGGAACTGCTTGTGGTTCGCGCCGCCCGAGAGCAGCGCGTACCGTCCCTGCACGGCGCTCACTTCGCCGTAGAAGCCGTCAACCGTCAGCGTCTGCACCTCACCGGCGGGGGTGCGGCGGTGTATCCACTGCGTGCTCTCCCAGTCGTTGTAGACGACCGATCCGTCACCCGCGCCGAACAGCCGCACACAGCTGGACCAGATGGAGCATGGCTTGACCCATCCGCCGGCCTGGCGGACCGGTCCCACCTGGGGGACCGCGTCGGCCGACACGGTGCGCGTGTTGAACATGACGTCGTAGGCCGGGGACGCGGTCTGATCCGTCCAGGCCAGGGTGCCGCCGGCCAGGGAGAGCCCGTCGACGGGCGCGGGCACCGGCGGCAGGTCCATCAGTTGCTCGACGGCGATCTGCCCGTCCGGCCCCTCGAAGATGCGGTGCATGCCCCAGTGGGCCTTGTCGGGGCCGCCCGCCGCGATGGCCGAGCCGTCCGCCGACGCGTTGACCCAGCCGTCCATCTGCGGCAGCAGCGTGCGCCATTCGCCGGCACCGGTGAGGGGCCGGGTGAGCACGGCCCGCGTCTCGTCGCCGTAGGTGGTCAGTACGACGTTGTCACCGACGACCGTGAAGTCGGTCGTCCTCTCGGTGCCCTGGTACGGGACGGTGATCACCGGTCCGTCCAGCGCGTCGCGGCGCAGCAGCCGCGCACCGGCACCCGGGTACCACCAGCCCACGTAGCCCTCAGTCAGAACAGGCACCCGGCCCGAGGTCGCCTTGTAGGGGGCGAACAGCTTGGTCCAGGTCCCCTCGCGGACGTCGACGAGGACGAGCTGGTAGAGGAACACTTGGGGGTCCTCGGTCGGCAGGCGGTAGCGCAGCAGCAGCGAGCGGTCGTCCCTCTCGCTCACGGCGAGGAGCTTTGCGTCGGCGGGCCAGCCGGTCACCTTCGTGTCCTCGGTGCCGCCGTCGGCCGACTGCTTCAGCAGGTGCAGTTCGCGGACGTTGGTCGAGCTGCCCAGGTAGGCGACCACGACACCCTCGCCGGCTGTTCCCGCGTAGGTCAGACCGGTCCGGACGGTCACCGAGCCGCGGTCCTCCCCGGAGCCCAGCGCGCGGAACCTGACGACGCGTCGGCCCTCGGCGTCGGTCGACAAGGTGTAGGTGGTGTCCGACTGGGCGAGCCCGTTGGGCTGCTGCGTGCCGGCGAACTCGGTCACCTGCCGGGTCTGGCGCGTCGCGTAGTCGGTCCAGCTCCAGCCGGTGGAGCCTTCCGGGCTCGACAGCACACCGGTGTCGCCGAAGCCGATGAACACCGGGTTGCGGGTGGCCCTGCGGTCCGCGGCGGGAAGCACGACCTCGCCCGGCCCGACGACCTGGTCAGCCCCCGCGGTCACCGCCATCCCCGTCGTCGGCATCGCGGCCGCAGTACCCGCGGCCAGGACGACGGTCACGGCCAGGGCCACGCCCCCTCTGTCGAACAGACGACGTCGTACGACCTTGATGACCCCCACGGAACCCCCCGGCCCTCACCCTGCCGGCCGCGACCCCGAGAGCCCCGACAGCCTGTGAATGAAATGTGCATGCCCTGAGTGGGCGACGGGAGCCTATCAGTGCATACCAGTGCGGTTGCCGGGATTACCGGGACGGCGGAAAGGACCCGCACGACGCAGCCGCACGGGCCCCTCGTCCCCGCTCATCAGGCGTCGGCCCTTGCACGGCCACAGGCCCCTGGCCGGGGCGCGGCCGAAGGGCCGGTGCTGGTGCCGCGGTGGCCATCACAAGGAGGACCGGCAGGAACAACCCCTTCCGGCTCGTTCTTACGTCACGTCGACGTAGTCGCCAGCGGCACTGACGGCCGGGGTGGTCGTGGTGCCGGGGAAGGAGTAGCGGTAGAAGCCGTCGGCGGTGGCCTTGAGGGTGGTCTTCAACTCGCCGGTGCTGTTGGTGGTGACGGTCTTGAGGGTGGTGTAGGTGCTGCTGTTCTTGGGCCGGTACTGGAGTTTCACCCGTTGGCCGCTGTAGCCGGCGTACTTGCGGGTGTCCCAGTTGGCGCGGGAGAGCTTGCCGGTGACGGTGAGGGTCTTGCCCTTTTTCACGGGCTCGGGGGCCGCGTTCGTGGTCAGCTGGGACCTTCGCTGGACGTTGACGGTCGCCCAGGAGTCGATGGTGGTTTGGACGCGGTCCTTGGAGAAGGCGCTGGCGTAGATGTGCCAGGTGCCGGCCTTCGCGTTGGAGAGGGCGTTGATCATGTCGCGGGTGTCGGCCATGACCTGGAAGTTCATGGTGCAGGTGGTGGTCGTGGCGCTGTCGGCATGGCAGTTGGGGGCGTCGTAGGAGATTGCGCCCGTGCGGTCGTCGAAGGAGGGGCCGCGCCACAGCTGCACGTCTGCCACGATCACGCCGGACGCATCAGTGGCCGTGACCTGGGCGCTGAACTTGGTGACGGAGGTGGGGCCGACCACGATGTTCTTGCCCTTGTTGACCACGACCTTGGTGATGACCGGTTGACCGTCGGCGTGCGCCGGAACACCGGCACCAGCGGTCAGCAGCAGGGCGGCGGACGTGGTCCCGGCCATCGCCGCAGCACGTATACGCATGTGAGTCCCAGTCAGAACAGGGGGCCGGTACGGCAGTGCATGGCGTGAGCGGCCCGCGAGAGTCGGGGAGCCGATTGGCCCGCGTGATCAGACACTCCGCAGGGACTGAGGGTTGTATGAGCGTTGGTGATCGACCCATCTCTTTCGGTGCCGCGCTATCGCGGCGGTTGGTCTTCCCTCAGGTAACACACGGCGGGGATGTGCTGGGCCAGCCGCATGCGGACGGTGGCGTGCCCGAGCGCGGCGAGTTGGGAGAGGGCTTTTCATGTTCAGGATCTTGTCCATGGTGTAGGCCTCGGTACACGGGCCGAGGTCGATCCGGTGCTCGAGGCCCACCGTCTGGCCGGCGCCGCCTCTCCCGATGGCGCAACCGATCAGGATCGCGGAAGGGACGCCGCCGTGGCACGAGCGCCACACGCGTCCGGCGGGCTACCAGCGGTCCGCGATGGCCTGTGCTGCCTGTTCGGCGCCGGGGTCGAGTGGGGATGCGGCGACCAGTGCTGCCTGGTTTCTGCGCTGTACGTGGGCGGCCAGGCCGTGGTCGCCGACATGGATGTGGCCGAGGAGGGGGATGCCGGCGGCGGCCATGTTGGCTTCCACCGCGCGAACGAAGCCGGGCTGGGGTTCCGGGGCCGACTGGGCGCCGCTTGCGGTGATCATGCCGAGGAACGTGGAGGGGCGGTGATAGAGGAAGTTGAGGTGGCGTTCGCGCAGCAGAACGGCGCTCTGCTCGGCGGTGAGCGGGCGCTCCTGCCGGTCTTCGGGTAGCGCGCCGTGGGTGAGGGTTTCGGCGATGGGGGCTCCGTTGCTGGCGGCGAGCACGATGAAGTGGTCCACGAGTTCGCGGTGCGGCCAGGTCGGCCGGCCCATGAGGACCACGGTGTCGAAGTGGCGGCGTCCCTGCTGCAGCGCATCGCGCAGCGGGTCGTCAGTACGGGTGAGGAGCCTGGGGTTGGCGGGTGGAGTCGACCAGGGAGTGTGCTGCTCGACCAGCAGACCGCCAGCCTTCCGGCCGGGGCCCGCAGACCACACCAGGGTGCTGCGGTGTCCGGGCCACTCCTGCTGCCTTTGCTCGGCGGCCTTGCGCTCCCGGGCCTTGCGGGAGAAGAGCGCCATGTCGGTCTGGTAGGGCTTGTACTCGTGCACGAGCAGCACCCGCATCCCCTGTCGGGCCCACGCGAGCGCCAGTTGGACTGCGAGCGTGCCGAGGACGTACTGGTCCTCCAGCAGGAACTGCACGGTGCGCCCGTGGCGGGAGGGCGGGGCTGCGCGGCGGACCTGGGTGTAGCGGACACCTGTGGCCTGTTGGGCTTTGCGGGCTCGGGCCTTGGGGCCGCTGGCACCGGACTTGGTCATGGGGATCGATCTCCGCTCCAGGGCCCCCGCCGCCCCGCAGAGTCGATGACGCGCAGGTATGAGCGAACAGTGCGGGACCGTCCCTGGAATCCCAGGGGATCCCGGTGTCCTTGGCCCGGTGCGTGACCGGTGCGGGGTACCGGGCGCGGGCTCGCGGCGTGCGCAGCCTGCCGCAGGCCAGACCCTAGC
>NZ_RSAJ01000578.1 GCF_003933965.1 Streptomyces sp. RP5T | reverse complement strand
AAAGGAACCTCGTCCCAGCTGATGCTGGAGACGGGGTATCAACATATCTGGCGTTGATTTTTGGCACGCTGTTGAGTTCTCAAGGAACGGACGCTTCCTTTGTACTCACCCTCTCGGGCTTTCCTCCGGGCTTTTCCCTTCGGTCTTGCGTTTCCGACTCTATCAGACCGTTTCCGGTTCCGATTTCCTCGGTGCTTTCCAGGTTCCCGCTCTCGCGTTTCCCTTTCCGGCGGTCCCAACATTATCAGAAGTTTCGGGCCGGACTGACCGGCCATCTGTTTCCGATTTATCGGGAAGGTGCTTCATGGAAATCGGGATTTCCAGAAGCTGACAGACACTCACTGCTGCCGAGCGGGATGAACCCGGCTCCAGGCAACTGTTCGAATCTACCTCCCCACATCGTCCGTGTCAACGGCTCCTGCGGGGCGAAGAAGACAGTAGCAGCTCAGCACGGCCCGCCGGAAATCAGGCGGCAGTGGGGACCGTGGAGCTGCGTTCGGCGGCCTCGACGTCCCCCGTGTCCCCCGCACGCGCGGCCCTTCCGCCCAGGACGAAGACGTAGGCGAGGAAGGCCAGCTCGGCGATGATCCCAATGGCTATGCGGGCCCAGGTGGGCAGGCCCGAGGGCGTGACGAAGCCTTCTATGGCGCCGGAAACGAACAGGACCAAGGCGAGGCCTATGGCCATGCCCACGGCGGCCCGGCCCTCCTCCGCCAGTGCGGTGCGTCGGGAGCGGGGGCCCGGGTCGATCAGCGTCCACCCGAGACGCAGACCCGTGCCGGCGGCGACGAAGACCGCGGTGAGTTCGAGAAGGCCGTGCGGGAGGACGAGGCCCAGGAAGGTGTCCAGGCGGCCTGCCGAGGACATCAGGCCTACGCCGACGCCGAGGTTGAGCATGTTCTGGAAGAGGATCCAGAGGACCGGGAGACCCAGGAAGATGCCCAGGACCAGGCACGTGGCAGCGGCCTGGGCGTTGTTCGTCCAGACCTGGGCTGCGAAGGACGCCGCGGGGTGGCTCGAGTAGTACGTCTCGTACTGGCCGCCGGGGCGGGTGAGCTCGCGGAGTTCGGTAGGGGCCGCGATGGAGGACTGCACCTCGGGGTGGGTGCCGATCCACCAGCCCAGGAGGGCTGCGACGGCGGTGGACAGCAACGCGGTGGGCACCCACCAGTGACGCGAGCGGTAGACGGCGGCGGGGAAGCCGTATGCGAGGAAGCGGGTGACGTCGCGCCAAGAGGCGCGGCGGGTTCCTGTGACGGCGCTACGCGCGCGTGCCACGAGTTGGCTGAGCCGGCCGGTGAGCTGTGGGTCGGGGGCGCTGGACTGGATCAGGGAGAGGTGAGTGGCGGTGCGCTGGTAGAGCGCGACGAGTTCGTCCGTCTCGGCGCCGTTGAGGCGGCGCTGGCGCCGGAGCAGTGCGTCGAGACGGTCCCACTCGGCTCGGTGGGCGGTGACGAAGACGTCGAGGTCCATCGGTTCGCCTGCTCCTCAACTGATCGTCGGCGGTCCGTCGTGGATGTCAGCTTGTCGTACTGCGGCACGACGCGCCCTCAGCTTGGCAGACTGGCTGTTCACGAGGCAGGTCAGGGAAGGGCGGCGGGCGTGAGTGAGCTGGTGACGGGCGAGGCGGTGGCGCTGGAGTTGCGCCCCGCGAGGCTGCCCAGCAGGGCGTTGGCCGTGCTGATCGACCTGATGGTGGTCGTGGCGGTGTACATCGCCGCGACGATCGCGGTGGTGGCGGCCTCGGCGTCCCTGGACGACGCGGCCCAGATGGCGCTCTCGATCGCCGTCTTTCTGCTCGTTCTGGTGGGCGGCCCGATCGCGGTCGAGACGCTCAGCCACGGGCGGTCGCTCGGGAAGCTGGCCGTGGGACTGCGCGTGGTGCGGGACGACGGCGGGCCCATCCGGTTCCGGCATGCGCTGGTGCGGGGTGCGATCGGTGTGGTCGAGATCCTGATGACGTTCGGGGTGGTGGCCTGTATCGCCTCGCTCGTCTCGGCGCGTGGGCGTCGGCTCGGTGACGTGTTCGCGGGGACGCTGGTCGTGCGGGAGCGGATTCCCGTGGCGCCCAGCGGATTCGTGCCGCCGCCTCCGCCCTGGCTGGCCGGCCGGTTCTCCGGACTCGACCTGTCGGCGGTTCCCGATGGCCTGTGGCTCGCCATCCGTCAGTACCTGACGCGGATGCACCAACTCGATCCGCAGGTCGGCTGGGCGATGGCGGAGCGGCTCGCCTCCGACCTCGCGGCGCGTACGGGGGCTCCGGCGCCGAAGGACGTGCCGCCGGGCGCGTATCTGGCGGCGGTGGTGCAGGAACGGCAGGCCCGCGAGTCGCGGCGGGCCTTCGGCAGCGGCACGGCAGGGGCCGGGACGTCTGCTGCCGTGGTGCCCGGTCCCGTGGGCGGGGTGCCGGGCGGCTACCCGTATCCGGAGGTGCGGCCCGCCGGTCCTTCCTTCCCTCCGCCGCCTGTGTCGTACGGCGTCGAGGCGGCTCCCGGCGTGGACCGGTCCGGCACCGCGGTCGAGGAGTCGTCCGACGGACGTCCTCCCGCCGTGCCGTCGGAGGGCAGGCCCGCTTCCGGGTTCGTGCCGCCGGCGTGATCCCGCGGGGGCCTGCGACTCCGCCTGTGTCCGGCGGCGGAGTGGACTGCGCGGACGTCGGTTCAGTCGAGCGGTGTTTCAGGGAACGTCGACGGCGGTGATTCGAGGTCCTCCAGCTCGATCCCAGGTGCTGCGAGGACCACGTCCCCAGCGATGTGCACGGTGTGCTGCTCGCCCGTGTCCAGGGCTGTGACCTGGTATTCCTCCACGGTCAGCGGGCCGTTGTCAGTGGCGTGTGCTTCTCTTTTCAGCAAGGTCCAGGACTGGTCCACGGTGCGCGGGGCGAGGACGGGGTCCGTGAAGGCCAGCAGGCGTACGCGAGTTGCCGATGCGGAGGGGGTGAGGCGCAGGAGACGGGTGGTGGCGACGAGGAACGCCGGGGAGGCGCCGGTGAAGGCGTGGGCGGGGACATTGCCTTCCGTGGCGTGGGTCCCGGTGGGGTCCGTACGGACCCAGGTGACGCCGTCGAGCGCCGCGCCGCGCACCTGCCAGCTGTCGGCGTGCAGTTCGAGACGGATGGGGCGGCCGAGTTCGTCGAGGGTGAGGTCGACCGAGCCGCTGTGATCGCCCGCGGGGGTGGTCAGTTGAGAGACGTAGCGCCAGCCGGACGGGCCGGGGGCGCATTGGAAGTGTTCTTCCGCGAGGGGGGTGTGATCGTGCGGATCGTGGAGCGAATAACGGCCGCGGGGCATGGGTGTCCTGGGTTCTGACGGGCTGTCCCGCCTGACGGTCGCACGGGCGAGGGAGCGGGGCCGAAGGAGGGTCACAAGGCCAAAGGGGCAGGCCCCCGACACGGGGGTGCGGGGGCCTGCCTCGGAGGACTGCTGCTGTGCCGTACGGCTCAGTAGCGGTAGTGGTCCGGCTTGTACGGGCCGTCGACCTCGACGCCGATGTACGACGCCTGCTCCGGGCGCAGCTGGGTCAGCTTGACGCCGAGCGCGTCCAGGTGGAGGCGGGCGACCTTCTCGTCGAGGTGCTTGGGCAGCACGTAGACGTCGGTCGGGTACTCGTCGGGCTTGGTGAACAGCTCGATCTGGGCCAGGGTCTGGTCCGCGAAGGAGTTGGACATCACGAACGACGGGTGGCCGGTGGCGTTGCCCAGGTTCAGCAGGCGGCCCTCGGACAAGACGATGATCACCTTGCCGTCGGGGAACGTCCAGGTGTGGACCTGCGGCTTGACCTCGTCCTTGACGATGCCGGGGATCTGGGCGAGGCCGGCCATGTCGATCTCGTTGTCGAAGTGGCCGATGTTGCCGACGATCGCCTGGTGCTTCATCTTGGCCATGTCCGAGGCCATGATGATGTCCTTGTTGCCGGTCGTGGTGACGAAGATGTCGGCCTTGTCGATGACCTCGTCCAGCGTCGTGACCTGGTAGCCGTCCATCGCCGCCTGCAGGGCGCAGATCGGGTCGATCTCGGTGACGATGACGCGGGCGCCCTGGCCGCGCAGGGACTCGGCGCAGCCCTTGCCGACGTCGCCGTAGCCGCAGACGACCGCGGTCTTGCCGCCGATGAGGACGTCGGTGGCGCGGTTGATGCCGTCGATCAGGGAGTGGCGGCAACCGTACTTGTTGTCGAACTTCGACTTGGTGACGGCGTCGTTCACGTTGATCGCCGGGAACAGCAGGGTGCCGTCACGGTGCATCTCGTAGAGACGGTGGACGCCGGTCGTGGTCTCCTCGGTCACGCCGCGGATCTCCGAGGCGAGCTGGGTCCACTTCTGGGAGCCGTCGGTGATGGTGCGGTTCAGGAGTTCCAGGATGACCCGGTGCTCCTCGTTCTCGGCGGTGTCGACCGAGGGGACCTTGCCGGCCTTCTCGTACTCGACGCCCTTGTGGACGAGGAGGGTGGCGTCGCCGCCGTCGTCCAGGATCATGTTCGGGCCGCCGGTGGGGGTGTTCGGCCAGGTCAGAGCCTGCTCCGTGCACCACCAGTACTCCTCCAGGGTCTCGCCCTTCCAGGCGAAGACCGGGACGCCCTGGGGGTTGTCCACGGTGCCGTTCGGGCCGACGGCGATGGCGGCGGCCGCGTGGTCCTGGGTGGAGAAGATGTTGCAGGAGGCCCAGCGGACCTCGGCGCCCAGGGCGACGAGGGTCTCGATCAGGACGGCGGTCTGCACGGTCATGTGCAGGGAGCCGGTGACGCGGGCGCCGGCGAGCGGCTGCGTCTCGGCGTACTCCTTGCGAATCGCCATCAGGCCGGGCATCTCGTGCTCGGCGAGGGTGATCTCCTTGCGGCCGAAGGCGGCCAGGGAGAGGTCGGCGACCTTGAAGTCCTGTCGGTTTTCGACAGTCGTCATTCGAGCTGCTCCTCGGGGTTGGGGCGAGGTGGGTACGGCTGGTCTGCGCGGCGGCGGACACAGGGGTGTCCGAAGAGGACACAGGCATGCCCGGTGCGCGCAGCGCAGTCCGTCGGAGGCCCTCTCTCCCTCGGTCGGTCCGCGGTGGGACCGCCCGACCGCCATCAGCAGCGACGTCTGGCTCCGTCCCAAGCTACACCGGTCGGCCGGGGCACCCCAGTCCGTCTCCGAATACATCAAGCCGATCACAGCGTGATGTCGCGAACATCGCCGGGGGGCGGCCGGGGCCCCGGACCGGTG
>NZ_RSAJ01000577.1 GCF_003933965.1 Streptomyces sp. RP5T | reverse complement strand
CACCGCCCCCTCACGGTCACCGACCCCCTGGGCCGCACGGTGAGCTACGCCTACGACGAGGCGGGCCGCACGGTCCTGGCGGTCCGCCCGGACGGCCGTTACACCAGCGTCGCGTACAACGACCAGGGACTGCCGGTCGCGGTGGCCGGCGCGGACGGCACGCGTGTCGTGCAGGAGTTCGACGCGTTCGGCAACCGCACGGCGGTGACCGACGCTTCGGGGACGACGACCCGCTTCACCTACGACGACCGGGGCCACCTGGAGTCCGTCACCAACGCCCTCGGGGACACCACGAGGGTGCGCTGCGACGCGGTCGGCCTCCCCCTGGAGATCACCGACCCCCTGGGCGCGGTGACCCGCTACTCGCGCGACGCCTTCGGCCGCCCGGTACGGATCACCGACCCCACGGGTGCGGAGACGACCCTGGAATGGACGGTGGAGGGCCACCTGTCCCGCCGTACGGCGGCGGACGGTACGACGGAGTCCTGGACGTACGACGGAGAGGGCAACTGCACAGCCCACACGGACGCGTTGGGCGCGGTCTCCCGCTTCGAGTACACCCACTTCGACCTCCTCGCGGCCCGCACGGGCCCGGACGGCGTGCGCTACGAGTTCACCCACGACACCGAACTGCGCCTGACGAGGGTCACGAACCCGCAGGGCCTGCTGTGGAGTTACGCGTACGACGAGGCAGGCCGCCTCGTCTCGGAGACGGACTTCGACGACCGCACCCTGACCTACGCACACGACCCGGCAGGCCAACTGGCCACCAGCACCACGGCATCCGGCGACCCGATCACCTACTCCCGTGACGTCCTGGGCCGGGTGATCCGCAAGGACGCGGCCGGGGCGGTCACGACGTACGCCTACGACCCCTCGGGCGCCCTGGCGGAGGCGGCCGGCCCGGACGCGGTCCTGAGACTGCACCGGGACGAGGCGGGCCGCGTACTGTCCGAAACGGTCAACGACCGCACCCTCACCTACACCTACGACGAGCTGGGCCGCAGAACGGGCCGCACGACCCCCACCGGCGCGACGACGACCTGGTCGTACGACGCGTCGGGCAACCGCACGGGCATGGTGGCCTCCGGCCGCGCCCTCACCTTCACGCACGACGAGGCAGGACGCGAACTGACCCGCCGCATAGGCGAGTCGGTGACCCTGACCCAGTCCTTCGACCCCTTGGGCCGCCTGACGAAACAGGACCTGACCGGCCCCACGGGCACCCGCCTCCAGCACCGCGCGTACACCTACCGACCCGACGGCAACCTGACATCCATCGACGACGACCTGAACGGCACGCGGGAGTTCACCCTGGACGGGGCGGGCCGTGTGACGGCGGTCCACGCGGCGAACTGGACGGAGACGTACGCGTACGACGAGGCGGGCAACCAGACCTCAGCCTCCTGGCCGACAGCGCACCCGGGCAGCGAATCGATCGGGCCCCGGGAGTACGCGGGCACCCGCATCACCCGAGCCGGCTCCGTCCGCTACGCACACGACGAAGCGGGCCGCGTCACCCTCCGCCAGAAGACCCGCCTCTCCCGCAAGCCGGACACGTGGCGCTACGAGTGGGACGCGGAGGACCGCCTGACGTCGGTGACCACACCGGACGGCACCCGCTGGCGCTACCGCTACGACCCCTTGGGCCGTCGCATCGCCAAGCAACGCCTCTCCCCGGACGGCGAATCGGTCCTGGAACAGGTGGACTTCACCTGGGACGGCACAACGCTCTGCGAACAGACGACAAGGTCCCCTTCCCTTCCCCACCCGGTCACCCTCACGTGGGACCACCAGGGCCTGCACCCGATCGCCCAGACGGAACGCATCACGGTCGCCGACGCCCCCCAGAACGAAATCGACTCCCGCTTCTTCGCCATCGTCACGGACCTGGTCGGCACGCCGACGGAACTGATCGACGAGCAGGGCGGCATCGCCTGGCGCACCCGAAGCACCCTGTGGGGCACAACGGCCTGGGCCGCGGACAGCACGGCGTACACCCCGCTGCGCTTCCCGGGGCAGTACTTCGACCCCGAGACGGGGCTGCATTACAACTTCTTTCGGTATTACGATCCCGAGAGCGGCCGCTACGCCACGTCCGACCCACTCGGCCTCATCCCGTCACCCAACCCCTCTGCTTACGTCAACAACCCGCATATACGATCCGACTCGTTGGGGCTTGCGCCGGAATGTGGCCCTGGTGAAGGTCGGGGGATCTTCGATTTCAGAGAGCCGAACCCCAATTTCCCTCCCGATGCAAGTGCTGTCGAGGCTATGCGGTCGGCCCCTACCGGCGGCAATATTGACTGTTCAGAGGTGGCCGAGCGAATCCTCCGAGAAACCGGAGGGCAAGGGAAAATAATAAACTTCACAATAAAGAATGATCCGGTCATTAGTATCCCTGAAAGTTCGGGTCGGCTAGTGACGGAATATCGGTACCATGACGTCTACACGGACGGTCGGTACGTGTACGACCCGGCAATGAGTCCAGACCCAGTTCCTTACGGAGACTATGAGCGGGCGATTCGATTGCTGAATCCAGGGAAGAAGCTCATCGTTCAAAATGGCGGGTACTCCGGACCCCTCTGGTGACCCAGGAAAGGTTCTCCTCGTGTCGACTCGAAGCGTGGAGGCGCGGCAAGCGCTTTGCAGGTTCGGAGAACTTGCATGGTTTTCTCTGCCTGCGGAGATACACCCTCTATATGGATATCCGCAAGTGTCATATATGGGGTGGCGCTACAAGTCGACTCATGACAGAACCGCGGAGTATATCGAGAGTGTCGTGCGAGGCGTGCAGACCCAGCTCGACTGGACACTCGACAGGTCCAAGAGGAACTGGTTGCTCCTGCCGTCCCGAATTCTGAATGAAGCCCAAGGCCTCGAGAATCCTGCATTTGCGAGCACCGTTCATGCTATCAACGTCGAGGACCGGGAGTTTTGCTTGAAGTCTGCATCGGATCTTGAGCTGATCATTCGGAGCCTTCAAGAGGCGTCGGTTTCGGAGAGTTGATGCGATATCTATCGGGCGTGCAGTCCTGGAATCGCAGTATCGATGGTGAGGGAGGAATCGACCTCCGATCCATGATGGAGGCATGCGGACTCACGGTGGTGGGGGAACCGTCGGGTGATCGTCCGCACCTTTCAGGCCATCGATAAAACAGCCCGGTGATCTAATGTTGCAGGAGATCCACCTCCGTCAATACTTGCTGAGATCACTCTCGATTTTCGAGGGGTAGTGTTTCCTGCGTGAAGCGTCTCCAGTTGGCGCCTTTGGCTGCCGAGCCTGTCGACGGGGTTCCGGACTTCCGTCTCTCTGGAGCAGGGGAAGGGGGCGAGCCCCGGGTTTCACAAAGAACGGTCGAGACGCCTATGCGCCAGCTAAGCCATCACATGGCTACGATCCGGCGGTCCTTGAGGGGCTTTGAACCATGAAGGCTGCCCCGCCAGTTTCTTGGCTTGGCCGCAACTTTACGGCGTCTCCATGCGGGCGAAGCACCGATTGGGATTCTCCCTGGATTAGAGTGTGAGAGTGATACCTGTGTGGCGTGAGGTCGCATCTAAATTTGCCGGCGCAGAGGGACCGACGGAATCAATGCCGAGTACGGAGTGGAGGTTGTTTGGCCGACCGAGGAAATGCTCGCCGAGAACACCTCGCTCCGCAGCGATGGTCAGCTCCGGAGCCTCTACATGCCGTTCGATCCGCTTCTCTTCTTCGGCGGCAACGGTGGCGGGGATCAGTTCGCATTCGTACGGACGCCTGAACGGGATGATGTGGTCGTCTGGGATCACGAAACGGACAGCAGGAACTGGATTTCCCCCTCCCTGGAAAGCTTCTTGGGGAGCGCTTTGGGGAGCGGGGTGAAGATTGGTATCGCTGACTGCTCTCTAACTGAGTGAGGTCATGGCACCGGCCGGGCGGCCGTTGGGTACCTCGCACTCCAGGAATCCAGTTGGCACGAGCGGGGACCATGCGTACCCTGTCCGACCATGTGCTACCACGCCTTCAACGGCGCCTTCCGGCACTACGTGTGTGTAGCGTGCCGGCTCTCCTTCAAAGGCAGCACATGGCCGATCCGGAAGCGCGTCTGTCCCGGCTGTCGTGAACAGCTTGTCTTCGCCGGCTACGACTTCGCCGCGCCACGGCGACGCGACAGGAAGGCATGGTCAGTCGTTGCGTCCGTGCTCGCGGAAGGGCTGACCTACGATCACCGCCCTGGCTGCGGCTGCTCGAAGCTCCCGTCCTTTCGGCCCCGCACGCGGGCCCAGGTGCGTGTCCGGCGCCGCGCGGCCGAGCGGCTGGGCCTGCCTCTGTCAATGACTCTCGCGCGCCGCGACGCCTTCACCGCGGAGCCTCGTGACGAGCAACCTGGCGGGGGACAATCTGTTCTGGCAGGGCGACGCTAAAGGTAGATCCATTCTTACGTAGATTGCTTCTTACTTTCCCCGAGACTGCCTTTCCGGCGCGGTCCGAGCCGGCCTACGCCGGTTTCCTCGCCACGAGGTATGCCCTGGACAGCTTCTCCTCGCCAAGGGGCTCCCTGAGCACGCGGAGGATCACCTCAAGGCCCGCCTTGGCGAGGGGTTCGGCCACCGCCTCCGGCGTGCGCAGCCAGTAGTCCAGGGAGATCTTGTGGCCGAAGCGTTCGTCGAGGTGCATGTGGGTTCCGCCCGGCTCGTACTGGAAGCCGATCAGGGCGTGGGCGCCGGGGGCCAGTACGCGGTGGAACTCGGCGAATGCCGTCGGGAGGTGGTCGTCCGGGACGTGGATGATCGAATAGAGGGCCGTGATGCCGCCCAACGTCTCGGACGGCAGGTCCAGCGACGTCATCGAGCCCACGTGGAAGCGGAGGCCCGGGTGGGCCCGGCGGGCCAGTTCGGCCATCTTGGGGGAGACGTCCACGCCGAAGACCTGAAGGCCGAGTGAGTGGAGCGCGGCGGTCACGTGTCCCGGGCCGCTGCCGATGTCGGCGACCGGGCCTTTGCCCTGCTCCTTCACCAACTCCGCGAAGCCGGTGATCTGGGCTCTGTCCAGCGTGGGGATGCCGGCCCAGTCGGAGAACTGCTCGGTGTAGGGCTCGGCGATCGTGTCGTACGCGGTTCGGGTGGCCCGTATGAAGTCGGGAGTCTCGGCGTTCACGGGCTGCACCCTAGTGGGGCGTCACGGGGTGGTGGGTGGTGTTTCCCTGACGGTCATCTGGGGG
>NZ_RSAJ01000576.1 GCF_003933965.1 Streptomyces sp. RP5T | reverse complement strand
CCGCCCCACCGATCCCCAGCTTGTCCGCCGCGTCCTGCAACCACTCCGGCGGCGTCAGCAGGAACGACGTCTGGTTCAGATCGACCCGCGACGCGGCCGCACCCCCCGCTCCCGCACCCGCGCCGGCCCGGTCCTGATGCCCGTACTCCTCCTCGTAGCGGCGGATCACCTCACCCACCGGCAACGAGGGCCACAGCGTGGCCTCCCCGCTGTCCCGGGCGATCACCAGCCGCTGCGCGCCCCCGTCCGAACGCGGCCCCTCCGCACGGTCCTCGGCCCACACCACGAACCCGAGGCCGAACTCCCGCACCCGCACCTCACGGTGCTGGTACGACGGCACGTCCCCGTTGATCCACTCTTCCGCGCGCTCCTGCGCCTGCGCGAACGTCACCATCGCTGAAGCTCACTCCCCCGACACGGAAGAAGACACGGGAACGGAACGGGCGAACCCGCCGTCCACCATCAGATTCGCCACCGTCTCCAACTCCGGCGGATTACCGGCCAGTCGGGCCAGGAACTCGTCGAAGTCCGCACCGCAGGGCAGCAGAAGACGCTCCACGCGCTCGGCCGGCGGCACCGAGGGATCGACGTCGCGCGCGTCGTCGTAGGCGCAAAACCAGACCGAGCCGATCCCCCCGCCCTTCACCTTCACGGCCAGCAGACCTCCCTGGACGAAACCGACGCCCAGGTAGTCCTTGGTCAGATGGTCCCGCAGGCACTTGTTGACGTACACGAGGTCGTTGACCGCCGCCTCGTCGCGCACCGTGAAGAACGGCTGGTCCACCAGGAGTCCCAACTCCGCGTCCAGCGCGGCCCCCACCGGTGCCGAACCGCCCGCCGCCTTCAGGAAGGACCGGTAGGCGCCGGGCAGCCGGTAGCCGAGGTCCTCCTCGACACCCTGCACCTGCGACTCCGTCACCGCCACCGACGACTTCGGCAGCCCGAAGTGCGCCGGCCGCGTCTCCTGCAACGGCCGCGTCCCCCGCTTGTTCTGGTCGACCCGGGTCGTGGCGATCCCACCGTGGTGCCGCAGCAGGGCCTTCACCTCGACCGGGATCAGCTCCAGCCGCCGCGAGTCCACCACGTGGTGCCACGTCCAGCCGTGCGGCGTCGCCACCGCCGGCACCGTGTCCCACAGCTCGTGACGGGTCGCCGCGAGCGCCGCGTTGGCCGACACATAGTCCGTCAGCCGCAGTTCGTCGACCCCGAAACCCTCCGGCGGCTCGGCGATCTCGGCGGCGGCACGCGCGTACGGCGAGAAGTCGGGGTAGCCACGCTCGTCCACCCGCACCCCTCCGGGATGACGCGCGGCCCGGACCGGGTCCGGGAAATGCACGACCTGCCCGGCGTAGGCCGCGTTCGGCGGCGCGGCTTGCTGCCCGAGCCGACCTGTCGTCATGGCGAAAGCCCCCTGCGGCGCTCTGGTACGACCGCGGCGACCTCCCCGGCAAAGCAGGGCCACCACGCGCCGTATCGACTGTCTCGTCCGTCTCCACGCGTCAACCGCGCGCAACGCGGCGACCACTTGGATCGCGGTGCCGACAGCCTATGCGGTACGACGACACCGGTCACCGGGCACCGGCCAGGCCCCCTCCGCTTCCGTGACCAGCCGTCACTCCCTCGTGACGACCGGTCGAACCCGGGCGTGTCGCAGCGCCCCAGCTTCCGCACCAGCCACGCCGTTTGGCAGTCTGTGACGTCCGGGGGGATGCTCGGGAGGGGAAGACGATCATGAACACGACGCAGACGGGACCGCACACAGGACCGCACACGGGCACGACGACCGCCACCGACGGCAGCCCGCACGCCGGTTTCGGCGGCGATCCCCGCATCGGCTGGAGCAGCGCCGAGAGACCCCCCGCACCCGTCCTCCGCCACCGCCGCGACGGCATACTGCCCACGGTCGCCGCCGCTCTCTCCGTACGCGGCGCCACCCTCACCTCCACCGCCGCCCGCGGCGACCAGGCCCCGCCGCTGCACCCGCTCGTCCAGGACTTCCTCGACACCCTCGGCAGCGACCGGCGCGACCGCCGGCACCGGCGGCACGGCCGGCATGGCCTCCCCGTACGCCTCCGGACCGGGGGAGCCCTCCGGGCGCGGAGGAACGGCGGCGACCGCCGCCTGCGGGGGCACCGGCACCCGGGCACCCGGCTGCTCAAGACGGTACGGGGCCCCGGGCGCGACCGGTGCGGCCGCCGTCGGCACCGTCAGCACCACATCTCCGTACGCCTCGGGGCCCAGCCTGGTGAACGCCTGCTGGTGCAGCTGCTCGACCGGCGGACGCCACCCGCTGCGCAGGATCGTCGCGATCGTCTTCATGTACGCCGGCACGGCCACCGTACGCCGGGACGGCGGTGGTGCGATCCGCCCGAACACCGCGTTGTTGCGGCCGGAGTCGAGGGTGTGCGTCCGCAGCCACCCCCAGGCGTCGGCGTCGGCGTGCAGGTCGAGGACGAGCGTCGTCGACCCCGGGGAACGCAGCCGGAACTCCTCGCGGATCCACTGCCAGGGCAGCGCGGTGTAGCGCACGGTGGCCGGGGTGGTGCGGGCCAGCGCGAGGTGGGGCAGGTGCTGGCGGCGGTCCAGGGCGAGTTGGCCGGTGACGAAGACGGTGAGCGGTCCCGGGGTGGCCGCGACGGCACGCAGCCGGGTGAGGACGGCCTGCGGCTCCAAGGGGTCGGCGAGCTCGACGACGTTGGCCGTCTCGGTGCCGGAGAGCACGGCGGGCGGCACGGCCGCGAGGACGGGAAGCACGGACGCCGCGTCCACCAGACGGCTCTTGCCCACCGGTGAGGCGGCGAGCAGCAGCACGGTTCCCGGCATCGGTCCCTCCCCATCCCCCGTCGATCACGTACGGCAGCACGGTAACCGGTGCGGCTGCGAAGGGGCGTTCCCAGGACGGCAAACGTCCCATTCCTGCCCGCTCGTCGGCCCGTCCGACTTGCCGGCCCACCCTCGCAGGTGTGCTCTGGTAGTCGGGGGCGTGGCGGGGTGGACAGAGAGGAGTGCTCTCATGGCTCATGCGGCACCCGCGGGCGGGTTCGCCCGGACACCTGATGTCTTCAGCGCCAAGGTGCACACGGCAGCCAGGTACGGCATCCCGGTCGTGCTCGGGCTGATCTACGGCTACTGGGCGGCCGCGAACCGCCGGGACGGCGGTCCGATCACCGGCTGGAACTGGCTGTTCGGCTGTGTCACGGCGATCGCCTTCATCGTGCTGTGCATCGCCGTGGCGACGTTCGCCCCGCTGCTCAAGCGGGAACTCCA
This sequence comes from Streptomyces sp. RP5T, assembly GCF_003933965.1. GTDB lineage: Bacteria > Actinomycetota > Actinomycetes > Streptomycetales > Streptomycetaceae > Streptomyces. Next base: position 1,955 of record NZ_RSAJ01000576.1, on the reverse strand, counting down.
CTCGGCGGTGAAGTCCGGTTTCGCCGGAGCGGCCGTCGGGTTCCTCTACAGCCAGACGGGCGAGAGCGTGCTGCGCTCGGCCGCCCTGGGGCTGGGGGTCGCGGCGGGGGTGTTCCTGGTGTTCTTCTACCGCTACTACACGCGAGAGGACGCCGAGGGGCACCGGATCCGCTGACCGGATCCGCCGGCCGGATCCTCGGGGTCCCGGCCCCCTGGGCCACCCGTCCGGGTGACCGGTGCACCGGATGGCGCAATCCCCGCCGCCACGGCTCGCGCGGCGGCGCGCGGGCGCTTTGCCTGGAGGGGTGACCTCCCGTGTCCGAGGCGCCCTGTCGGCCGCCCTGATCGCCCTGGCCTGTCTCCTCGTGCCGTTCGGCGCGCTGGCGGCCTGGGCGGAGTACGGCCTCGCCGACACGGGCCGGTACGTCACCGCGATGGCACCGCTCGCCGCCGACCCCGCGGTGCGGGACGGCGTGGCGGACGCGGTGGCGGACGAGGTCGGCGAGCCGGCCCGGCCCCTCGTGCGCTCCCTGACCCGGACCCCGGCCTTCGGCACCGCCTGGGAGGCGGGCAACAGGGCGGTCCACCGGGCCGTGCTGCGGGCCGTGCGGGAGGGCGGTCACCACGCGGTGACCGTCGACATCGCCCCGATCGCCGCCCGGGTGGAGCACCGGGTCACCCTGCCCCGCACCGAGGTCGCCGTGCTCCCGGCGCCCGCGCTCGACCGCCTCCGGAAGGGCTACGACGTGCTCGAAGTCGCCGGTTTCTGGCTGCCCGTCACGGCCGCCGCACTCGCCGTCACCGGTATCGCGGTCGCCGCGTGCCGCCGCCGCGCCCTCACCGCGACCGCCCTCGGCACTGCCCTGGGCGGCGCCCTGCTGGGCCTCGCCGTCGCCGTGGGCCGCCGCCTCACCCTGACCGACCTGACCGACCCGGTGCGCCGCCCGGCCGCGGGCGCCGTCTACGACGCCCTGACCGGCACCCTGCGCACGGTCTCCTGGCTGCTGGTGGCCCTCGGTCTGGCGGTGGCCCTGAGCTGCTGGCTCACCGGCCCGTACGGCCCGCTGCGAGCCCGGCGAGCGTCCGCAGCGCCCGTTCCAGATCCGGCACAGCGGCCGACGCGAGCCCGACTCTGACCGCGTCCGGGGTGCGGTTCGGGTCGACGGCGAAGGAGGGTCCGGGCGTCAGGGCGATGCCGAGCGCCGCGGCGGCGGCCGTGAAGGTGTCCGCCCGCCAGGGCGCCGGGAGCTGCCACCAGGCGTAGTAGGCGCGCGGATCGGACCGTACGGCGAACCCGTCCAGGCACGCGGCCAGCACCCGCTGTCTGCGCGCCGCGTCGGCCCGCTTGGCCTCGACCAGCCGGGCCACGGTCCCGTCGAGCGTCCACCGCGTCCCCGCCTCCAGCGCGAACCGCCCCGCGCTCCACCCTCCGGACCGGACGGCGTCCGCGACCGCGTCCACCCGCTCCTCCGGTACGACGAGGAAGCCGACGGTCAGCCCGGGCGCGACCCGCTTGGACAGGCCGTCGACGACATGGGTGAGGCCGGGGGCGTGCGCGGCGAAGGGGTCGTCGGCCTCGGCGAGGAAGGACCAGATGCGGTCCTCCACGACGGGGATGCCCAAGTCGCCCACGGTGTCGGCGAGTTCGCGTCTGCGTCCGGGGCTCGTGGTGAGGGAGGTCGGGTTGTGCAGGGTCGGCTGCACGTAGAGGGCCGACAGGGGAGCGGTGCGGTGGGCCGCGGCCACCGACTCGGGGCGCAGGCCGTATTCGTCCGTGGCCAGCGCCACCAGGGTGATGCCGAGCCGGGCCGCGATGTCCTTGACCACGGGATACGTCAGCTCCTCCACGCCGACCCGGCCGCCCGGCCGCACCAGCGAGGCGAGGGCGGCGGCGACGGACTGGCGGGCATTGCCGGTGAAGAGGATCCGGGACGGGCCGGGGCGCCAGCCGGGGG
>NZ_RSAJ01000575.1 GCF_003933965.1 Streptomyces sp. RP5T | reverse complement strand
CCCCCGGACCACCCCCCAAGGCAAGCCCAGCAGCCCGGGCGGGAAGACCCGAACCGTCCCCGGTGTTTGGTCCCATGGCACAGTTCCCCCGTTCTCAGGAGATCCGACGTGTACGGCGACCCAGCGACGATCCGCAAGATCCTCACCGAAGCAGGCGACACCTGGGCCGTCGTCGGCCTGTCGTCGAACCAGGGGCGGGCGGCGTACGGCGTCGCCGCGGTGCTCCAGCGCTACGGCAAGCGGATCGTGCCGGTCCACCCCAAGGCGGAGACCGTACACGGGGAGCAGGGCTACGCCTCCCTCGCGGACATCCCCTTCGACGTGGACGTGGTCGACGTGTTCGTGAACAGCGACCTGGCGGCAGCCGTCGCCGACGAGGCCGTGGCCAAGGGCGCGAAGGCGGTGTGGTTCCAGCTCGACGTCGTGGACGAGTCCGCCTACGACCGCACCCGCGCCGCCGGTCTCGACATGGTGATGGACAGGTGCCCGGCGATCGAGATCCCCCGCCTGGGCTGACGGGACCCCCGACATAATGACCGGGTGACCTTCCACCCCAACTCCGGTGCGCCACAGCGTTTTCCGGTCGTCATCGTCGGTGCCGGACCCGCGGGGCTGACGGTCGGCAACATCCTGCGGGCCGCCGGCGTCGACTGCCTCGTCCTGGAGGCGGAGACTCGCGCGTTCATCGAGCAGCGCCCCCGCGCGGGCGTCATCGAGGAGTGGGCCGTAAGGGGTCTGCAGCGGCGCGGTCTAGCCGACACCCTGCTGGAGCGCGCCCAGTTGCACACCGAGTGCGAGTTCCGCTTCGCCGGCGACCGCTTCCGCTTCGACTACGGCGAGCTCACGGGGCAGCACCACTTCGTCTACCCGCAGCCCCTGTTGGTCACGGATCTGGTGCGCGAGTACGCCGACGTACGGGGCGGCGAGATCCGCTTCGGCGTCCGGGACGTCCGGCTGCACGACCTGCGGTCGCCCCGGCCCTCCGTGTCGTACACCGACACGGAGACGGGCGAACGGCACGTGGTCGACTGCGAGTTCGTGGCCGGCTGCGACGGGGCCCGCGGGGTGACCCGCACCGTCCTGCCCGAGACCACCGACATCGCCCGGCACGACTACGGCGTCGGCTGGCTGGCACTGCTCGCCGAGGCGCCGCCGTCCTCCGACTGCGTCCTGTTCGGCATCCACCCGAACGGTTTCGCCGGGCACATGGCCCGCAGCCCCGAGGTCACCCGCTACTACCTGGAGTGTCCGCCCGGCGACGACCCGGAGAACTGGCCCCACGACCGCGTCTGGACCGAACTCCAGCTGCGCCTGGGCGCGGACGGCACCCCCGCGCTCACCGAGGGCCGGCTGATCGAGAAGCGCGTGCTCGACATGCACAACTACGTGGTCGAGCCGATGACGTTCGGCCGCCTCTTCCTGGCCGGGGACGCCGCCCACCTCACCGCACCGATAGCCGCGAAGGGCATGAACCTCGCCCTGCACGACGCCTTCCTGCTCGGCGACGCGCTCGTCGCCTACCTCGGCGAGGACGACGGGAGCGGTCTCGACGGCTACTCGGAGGCGTGTCTGCGGCGCGTGTGGGACTACCAGGAGTTCTCCCAGTGGCTCTCCGAGGTCTACCACGGCACCTCGTCGGGCGACGAGTACCGCGCGGGCACCACCTTCGCCCGCCTGCGCCGCCTGTTCACCTCACCGGCCGCCGCGGCCGCCTTCGCGGAGCAGTATCTCGGTACGGCCGCCACCTACTGATCCTCAGTCGTGCACCGGCCGGTCGCCGAGCCGGTGGTCGGCCACGTTCAGCGCCTCGTCGACCAGTCGGCGCAGATGACCGTCGCGCAGGGCGTAGACCACCCGGCGCCCCTCCTTGCGCGTGCTCACCAGCCCCGCCAGCCTGAGCCGCGCCAGGTGCTGGCTGACCGCCGGCCGGGCCGCCCCGCACACCTCCGTGAGCGTCGAGACGTCCGCCTCTCCCCCGGCCAGCGCGTGCAGCAGGGTGAGCCGGGTGCGGTCGCCGAGCAGGGCCAGGATCTCGGCGGCGAGGGCGAACTGCTCCTCGCCGGGAGTGCGCGGATGCGCATGGTGCGCAGGTGATAGGTGCGTGCGTGCGCTCATACGCACATAATGGCTCCGTGGACGCGACACGTCCACCGTCGCGCGCACCGGAAAGGGGCACCACGTGAGCGACCACCACCCCGGGCACCACCCTCAGCACGCGCACGAAGACCGGCACCACCATCAGCACGCGCACGAACACCGGCACGGCCTGCGCCACCGCCTGGCGCACCTCCTGACCCCCCACTCCCACGAGACCGCCGACAAGCTCGACTCCGCCCTGGAGTCCTCCGCGCGCGGCATGCGCGCCCTGTGGGTCTCGCTGGCGGTGCTGGGGGTCACGGCCCTGGCCCAGGCGGCCGTCGTGGCGGTGTCCGGGTCCGTCGCGCTGCTCGGCGACACGGTGCACAACGCGGCGGACGCGCTGACCGCCGTACCGCTCGGTATCGCCTTCGTGCTGGGCCGGCGTGTGGCCACCCGCAGGTTCACGTACGGCTACGGCCGTGTCGAGGATCTCGCGGGCATCGTGATCGTGCTGACGATCGCCGCGAGCGCGGCCTTCGCGGGGTGGGCGGCGATCGACCGGCTGCTCGATCCACGTCCCGTGGCGCATGTCCCCGCGGTCGCCGCGGCCGCGCTGGTGGGCTTCGCGGGCAACGAGTGGGTCGCCCGCCACCGCATCCGGGTGGGCCGGGACATCGGCTCGGCGGCGCTGGTGGCGGACGGACTGCACGCCCGCACCGACGGGTTCACCTCACTGGCCGTGCTCGTCGGGGCCGGCGGCTCGGCCCTGGGCTGGCAACTCGCCGACCCCGTCGTCGGGTTGGCGATCACGGCCGCGATCACGCTGGTACTGCGGGACGCGGCCCGCGAGGTGCTGCGGCGGGTCCTGGACGCCGTCGACCCGGAGCTCGTGGACCGGGCCGAGGGCGCGCTGCGGGAGGTCGAAGGGGTGCGCGCAGTGGGCGAGTTGAGGCTGCGCTGGATCGGGCACCGGCTGCGCGCGGAGGTGGCGGTGGTGGTGGACGGCGAGATGACGGTACGCCAGTCGCACGCGGTCGCCGTGGCGGCCGAGCACGCCCTGCTGCACGCGGTGCCCCGGCTCACGGCGGCCCTGGTGCACGCCGATCCGGCCCCGGTCCCGGGCGAGGCGGATCCGCATCACGCCCTCGCCCACCACGCCCCGGCCTGAGCTCAGGCGACGCCGAGCCCTTCCAGCACCTCGGCCCCCGGCAGTTCGGCGAAGGCCTTGCCCGGCACCAGGAGCTTCCCGCGCCGGCGTCCGCTGCCGACCAGGACGTACGGCAGGTCGACCACGGCCGGGTCGATCAGCAGGGGCCAGTCGGCGGGGAGCCCGATCGGGGTGATGCCGCCGTACTCCATGCCGGTCTCCCCGGTCGCCGTGTCCATCGAGGCGAAGGACGCCTTGCGGGCGCCGAGCCTGCGGCGGACGACGCCGTTGACGTCGGCCCGGGTGGTGGACAGGACGAGGCACGCGGCGAGGGTGGTCTCGCCGCCCCGCTTGCCGGCCACCACCACACAGTTCGCCGACCGCTCCAGGAGCTCCTGGCCGTAGTGCTCCACGAAGACCGCGGTGTCGGCCCAACGCGGGTCGGTGTCGACGTACACCAGCTGCTCGGCGGGGACACTGCCGCTCCAGCGGCGTACGGCGTCGGCGACCGGGCCGATCAGCTCGTCGAGGGCGGCGGGGGCGGGGGTGGCGTGGTCGAAGTGCCCGATGGGTGCGTCCATGACGGCACGCTAACAGCAGCTCAGGACACCGCGGGCACCGAGACGGCCATGACCATCTCCATCGGCACCGCGCCCTGATTGCCGTACGTGTGCGGGGTGTTCGCCTCGAAGGAGGCGCTCGCGCCGGCGGGGACCCGGTGTTCCACTCCGTCGACGGTGAGGGTGAGCTCACCGGCCGTGACGTGCACGAGCTCGACCGTGCCCGGGGGGTGCGGATCCGAGGGGCTGCTCTCGCCCGGCATCAGCCGCCAGTCCCACATCTCCAGCGGACCGGGGGCCTCGGCGCCCGCGAGGAGCCGGTTGTAGCTGCCGGCGTCGGTGTGCCACAGCCGTACGGCCTGCTCGGCGGGGACGATCCGCACCTTGGGGCCCTGCTCGTAGTCGAGGAGCGTGGTGATGCTGACGCCGAGGGCGTCGCCGATCTTCACGACGGTGCCGAGGCTGGGGTTGGTGCGGGCCTGCTCGATCTGGATCAGCATGCCGCGGCTGACCGCGGCCCGGGCGGCCAGGGCGTCCAGGGTGAAGCCGCGCTCGGTCCGCCAGCGCTTGACGTTGCGCGCGAGGGACTGGGTCAGGAGGTCGAGGTCCGACACGTCACGTCCAATATTCTGTATGACACAGTGCAACTGAATGAACTACGGTGAGGTGCACCCGATCGTTCACCGAACTGTACTGCGAGGCGAGCCGTGACAGCGTTCTTCGCCCTGGCCACCAGCCTGTTGTGGGGCCTGGCCGACTTCGGCGGCGGGGTGCTGACCCGGCGGCTCCCGGCCCTCACGGTGGTGGTCATCTCGCAGGGCATCGCGGCGGCCGTGCTCGGAGCGGTCGTGGTGGCCACGGGCGGCTGGAGCGAGGCGGGCCCCCGCCTGTGGTTCGCGTTCGCCGCGGGGCTGGCCGGGCCGGTCGCGCTGATCTGCTTCTACGAGGCCCTCGCCCTCGGCCCGATGGGAGTCGTCTCCCCGCTGGGCACGCTGAGCGTGGCGGTCCCGGTCGGGGTCGGTCTCTGCCTCGGCGAGCGTCCCGGGCCGGTGCAGGCCGCCGGCATCGCGGTGGCCGTGACGGGAGTGGTCCTGGCGGGCGGCCCCCAGCTGCGCGGAGCCCCGGTGCAGCGCCGGGCGATCGTCCTCAGCCTGATCGCGGCCCTCGGCTTCGGCACGGTGTTCGTCCTGATCGCGGAGGCGTCCACGACCGTCACCGGCCTGTTCCTCGCGCTGTTCGTGCAGCGTGTGGTCAATGTGGCGGTGGGTGGCGCCGCCCTGTACGTCTCGGTCGGGCGGGGCGCCCCCGCCCTCCCCGGCTCCGGGTTCCCCTGGTGGTCCCTGCCCGCCCTCGCCTTCGTCGGCCTGGCGGACGTGGCGGCGAACGGCACGTACTCGGTGGCGGCCCGGCTCGGCCCGGTGACGGTGGCCGCGGTCCTCGCCTCCCTCTCCC
>NZ_RSAJ01000574.1 GCF_003933965.1 Streptomyces sp. RP5T | reverse complement strand
CATCAGCACCCCCGCCCCCTCCACCACGTCCTCGGAAGGCACCGCCACCAATCCCAGCTCCGCTCCCGAGGCCAGCAGGGGGTGTGAGGGCAGGACGCGGACCGTGTAGCCGAAGGGGCCCGTGCGGTCCAGGGACAGGGGGCCCTCGTAGACCCAGCGGCCCTCGTGGTCCGGGCCGCCCACCGGCTTCAGCGGGACCGTCGCCGCGTCCGCGATGCGGTCCGCCTCGTCCACGCGGCCGGAGACCGCCTGGATCTCCACGTCGTCGGGGCCGAGAGCGCCGAGGCCGACACGGACCCGCAGTCCGAGGGTGGTGCCGAGTTCGGCCGTGGCCGTGGCGGCCGTGGTCTCCACGTGGTCGACCGTCACGCCGTGCCACTCCGCCCGCACCCTGGCCTTCCAGCGCGCCAGTTCGCGCGCCGCGTCCGGGGCCATCGCCCGGTGGGCGTGGGCCGCGGGGGCGTAGAGGCGTTCCACGTACTCGCGGACCATGCGGCCGGCCAGGACCTTCGGGCCCAGCAGGGTGAGCGTCTGGCGGACCATCTCGATCCAGCGGTCGGGCAGACCGCCCTGGCCGCGCTCGTAGAAGCGGGGGGTCACCCGCTGTTCGAGGAGCTCGTAGAGGGCGTCGGCCTCTATGTCGTCGCGCCGGTCGGGGTCGGTGCCCGCGCCGTCCGCCGTCGGGATCGACCAGCCGAAGTCGGGCTGGAACCACTCGTCCCACCAGCCGTCGAGGACGGAGAGGTTCAGGCAGCCGTTCAGCGCCGCCTTCATCCCGCTCGTCCCGCACGCCTCCAGCGGCCGCAGCGGGTTGTTGAGCCAGATGTCGCAGCCCGGGTAGAGCTTCTGCGCCATCGCCATGCCGTAGTCGGGCAGGAAGACGATCCGGTGGCGCACCCGTGGGTCGTCCGCGAACCGCACCAGCTCCTGCACCAGCCGCTTCCCGCCGTCGTCCGCCGGGTGCGCCTTGCCCGCCACCACGATCTGGACCGGGCGCTCGGGGTGCAGCAGCAGGTCCATCAGCCGGTCGCGGTCGCGGAGCATCAGCGTCAGCCGCTTGTACGACGGGACGCGGCGCGCGAATCCGATGGTCAGGACGTCGGGGTCGAGCACCCCGTCGATCCAGCCCAGCTCCGCCGTGCCGGCCCCGCGCTGACGCCAGGACGCGCGCAGCCGCTCGCGCACCTCCACCACCAGCTGTTCGCGCAGCGAGCGGCGCAGTTCCCAGATGTCCTGGTCGGGGATCTCACCGACGGAGTCCCAGCGGTCCGAGCCGCCGACGGTGAGCGCGTCCTCGGTGCGCTGGGCGCCGATCTGCCGGGCGCCGAGCCGGAACACCTCGGGCGCGACCCAGGTCGGGGCGTGCACCCCGTTGGTCACGGAGGTGATCGGCACCTCCTCGGGGTCGAATCCCGGCCAGAGCCCGGCGAACATCTCCCGGCTGACCTGCCCGTGCAGCAGGGAGACGCCGTTGGCGCGCTGGGCCAGGCGCAGGCCCATCACGGCCATGTTGAAGAGGTTGGGCTCGCCGCCCGGGTAGGTCTCCATGCCGAGGGCGAGGATGCGGCCCACGTCGATGCGCGGGAGCTCGGCGTCGGGGCCGAAGTGCCGGGCGACCAGTTCGCGGTCGAAGCGGTCGATGCCGGCCGGGACGGGGGTGTGCGTGGTGAACACGGTCCCCGCGCGGACCGCCTCCAGGCCCGCGTCGAAGTCGAGTCCCTGGTCGCAGAGCTCGGCGATCCGCTCCAGACCGAGGAACCCGGCGTGTCCCTCGTTGGTGTGGAAGACCTCGGGGTCGGCGTGGCCGGTCAGCCGGCAGTACGTCCGTACGGCCCGGACACCCCCTATGCCGAGGAGCATCTCCTGGAGCAGCCGGTGTTCGCTGCCGCCGCCGTACAGCCGGTCGGTCACCCCGCGTTCGCCGGGATCGTTCTCCTCGACGTCGGAGTCCAGCATCAGCAGGGGCACCCGGCCGACCTGGGCGAGCCAGATCCGGGCGTGCAGCCGCTTGCCGCCGGGCAGGGCCAGCGACACCTGTGCCGGGGTGCCGTCGGCCTCCCTCAGCAGGGCGACGGGCAGTTCGTTGGGGTCCAGGACCGGATAGTGCTCCTGCTGCCAGCCGTCCCGGGACAGGGTCTGGCGGAAGTAGCCGTGGCGGTACAGCAGGCCCACCCCGATGAGGGGTACGCCCAGGTCGCTGGCCGCCTTCAGATGGTCGCCGGCCAGGATGCCCAGACCGCCGGAGTACTGCGGCAGGGCGGCCGTGATGCCGAACTCGGGCGAGAAGTAGGCGACGGCGGCGGGGAGCTCACCGGTGTGGGCCTGGTACCAGCGCGCACCGGTGACGTAGTCGCGGAGATCGTCGGTGACCGCGGTGAGCCGGCGCAGGAAGCGGCGGTCCTCGGCCAGTTCGGCGAGCCGGGCGGGGGGCACGCTGCCGAGCAGTCGTACGGGATCACCGCCCGACGCCGCCCACTGCTCCGGATCGACGGACTGGAAGAGATCGCGGGTCTCCGCGTGCCAGGACCAGCGCAGGTTGCGCGCCAGATCGCTCAGGGGCCGCAGGGCATCGGGGAGTACGGGCCGGACGGTGAATCGACGGATCGCCTTCACATTCCACCTCGACGAGCGTGCGGAGTGGGACACACGGCGGTGTGCGTCCCGTCGTCAGCCTCGACCGTATCCGGGCGGAGGGTCTCGTCACCACGGCGCAGTTCGAGGCAGAAGACAGTGTCACCCGTACGCCGCCCCGGCTCGAACAGTCCGGAAATCGTTGCAACCTCCCCACATCCCCCATAGCCGATATGGCCGATTACACCCCCGTAGGCGTCCTTGTGGCCAGTCACACCGCACGAGAGGCTTCCTCATGGCGTACCGGCCGGGCGCCGGGTGCATCCGGTGGCCCACGGCTGTCGTACGCCGAGCCAAGGAGGGGAACGCACGCCATGGCACGGACGCGAGAGCGGCGTCTGCGCCGGCTGGGGGGTCTGACCGCGGCGAGCTGCGCTGCCGCACTTTCGGCCATCACCCTGCCCGCGCACGCCGTACCGGAGGGGCGGATATCCGGCGCCGGAGAGCCCGGTTCCGTCAGCGGGAGTTACCTGGTGACACTCAAAGGGGGAACGAAGGCGCCATCGGCGGCCGGAAAGGGTCTCGCCGAGAAGTACGGGGCGAGAATCAGCCATACCTACGGCTCGGTGCTCAACGGCTACGCCGTCCGGGCCGACGAGAGACAGGCCCGGCTGCTGGCGGCGGACCCGCGGGTCGGCTCGGTCGTGCAGGACGTCAGGGTGACCCTGGAGGGCATCCAGAAGAACCCGCCGTCGTGGGGTCTCGACCGCCTCGACCGGCCGGTGCCGGTGCTGGACAGGTCCTACACCTGGCCGCGCTCCGCGGGCGCCGGGACGACGGTGTACGTGATCGACACCGGCATCCGGATCTCCCACAGGGACTTCGGGGGCCGGGCCTCCTACGGCTGGGACTTCGTCGGGGGCGACCGGTCGGCGGGCGACGGCAACGGCCACGGCACCCATGTGGCGGCCACCGTCGCCGGCACCCGGTACGGCGTCGCCAAAAAGGCCGAGGTGGTCGCCGTACGAGTCCTCGACAACACCGGAGCGGGCACGACCGCGCAGGTCATCGCCGGTATCGACTGGGTGACGAAGCATGCGCGCAAGCCCGCGGTCGCCAACCTCAGCCTGGGCGGCCGGCACAGCGCCCAGCTGGACGCCGCCGTGCGCGCCTCCATCGCGGCGGGGGTGACCTACACGGTCGCCGCGGGCAACGAGGGACTGCCGGCCGGGCTCTACTCCCCCGCCGACGTGCCCCAGGCGATCACGGTCGGCGCCACCGACACGACCGACCGGCGGGCCGGCTTCTCCAACTACGGCTCGGCTCTCGACCTGTTCGCCCCGGGCGTCTCGATCACCTCGGCGGGCATCACGGGTGACACCGCCAGGGCGACCTACTCGGGCACGTCGATGGCGGCCCCGCACGCGGCGGGCGCGGCCGCCCTGTACCTGGCCGACCATCCGAGGGCCAGTCCCGCACAGGTCGGTAAAGCCCTGGTGAAGTCGGCCGTTTCCGGGAAGGTGTCCGGTCGGGGGCCCGGTTCGCCGGACGAACTCCTCCAGGTGCCCGGCTCCTAGGAGGAAGCGTCCGCCAACCGGTCCCGTTCGGCCAGAACGGGACCGGTTTTGCGTAAAGACATACGCGTGAGTAGTTAGCAAAGTGCCGGATTGCCCACCCGAATAGGGTGGGAAGGCTCCTCCGGTACGCGGCTCAGGTAGGTTCACTGGGACGCCACGCAGGACCCCCTCCCCACAGCCATCCGCCCACCCGAAGTTGACGCGGACAGGAGCGGTCATGCCCGCCACGCACCACTCGTCAGCACCCCTGACGACCAGCACCGACGCATCCACCTCACCCCCTGCCGACCCCGGATCCCCGCTCCAGGAGCGACCCTCCGCACCAGCGGGACCGGCGCCGGTCATGGGGCGCATACCGGTCTTCGACGTCCGCCCGGTCGTCCAGTGCGGACGCCGGCCCGCCAAGGCGGTCACCGGTGAGACGTTCGAGATCTCGGCCACCGTGTTCCGTGAGGGACACGACGCGGTGGCCGCCAATGTCGTACTGAAGGATCCGGAAGGCCGCGCCGGACCCTGGACCCCCATGCGGGAACTCGCCCCCGGCACCGACCGCTGGGGCGCCACCGTCACCGCCGGTCCACCGGGTTCGTGGACCTATACCGTCGAGGCCTGGGGCGACCCCGTCACCACCTGGCGGCACCACGCCCAGATCAAGATCCCGGCCGGCATGGACACCGAGCTGGTCCTGGAGGAGGGCGCCCGGCTCTACGAACGGGCCGCGGCCGGAGTACCCGACGACGGACGCAACGGCGTGATCCTCGCGGCCGTCCGCGCCCTGCGCGACGAGACCCGGCCGGCCGCCGCCCGCCTGGCCGCCGCGCTGACCCCCGAGGTGGACGCGATCCTCGCCCGGTATCCGCTGCGGGAGTTGATCACGGCGTCGGAGTCGTTGCCGCTGCTGGTGGAGCGGGAGCGGGCCCTGTTCGGCTCGTGGTACGAGTTCTTCCCGCGTTCGGAGGGCACCGCGCAGCAGCCGCACGGCACGTTCCGTACGGCGGCCCGCAGGCTGCCGGCGATCGCCGCGATGGGCTTCGACGTGGTCTATCTGCCGCCGATCCATCCGATCGGGACGACGTTTCGCAAGGGCCGCAACAA
>NZ_RSAJ01000573.1 GCF_003933965.1 Streptomyces sp. RP5T | reverse complement strand
CCCGTGACGTGGACGTCGCGATCGTAGGCGGCGGTCTCGCCGGGCTCACCGCGGCCCGTGACCTGGTCGCGGGCGGAAGGACCGTCGCCGTCCTGGAGGCCCGTGACCGCGTCGGCGGCCGGGTCGTCAACCTGAAGCTGGCGAACGGCGGTGTCACCGAGGGCGGCGGCGAGTTCATCGGACCCACCCAGGACCGCATCAAGGCGCTCGCCGACTCGCTCGGGGTGCAGACCTTCGCCACCTACAACACCGGCAACAACCTGCTCTACAAGGACGGCAAGAAAACCGCCTACGCCACCGACGGCCTCCTCGGTTCGGTCCCGCCCATCGACGCGGCGGGCCTCGCCAACGCGGCGATCGTGCAGGCCTCCCTCGACGACATGGCCAAGCAGGTCCCGGTCGACGCCCCCTGGACCGCGGCCAAGGCCGAGGAGTGGGACCGGCAGACCTTCGAGAGCTGGCTGCGCGCCAACGCCGTGATCCCCTCGGCCAAGTTCCTCCTGGACGTGGCCTGCACGTCGATCTTCTCGGCCGAACCCCGCGAACTGTCCCTGCTGTTCGTCCTCTTCTACATCGCCGCCGCAGGCAACGAGACCACCCCCGGCACCCTGGAACGCCTCACCGAGACCGCGGGCGGCGCCCAGGAGCTGCGCTTCGTCGGCGGCTCCCAGCTGGTGCCGGTCAAGCTCGCCGCCACCCTCGGCGACCGGGTGGTGCTCAACGCCCCGGTGCGCACGATCGCCAGGTCCGGCTCGAAGTACGTCGTCACGGCCGACGGCGTCACCGTCACCGCCAAGCGGGTCGTGGTCGCCGTACCCCCGCCGCTCGCGGCCCGCATCACCTACGACCCGCTGCTGCCCGCCGCCCGCGACCAGCTCACCCAGCGCCTGCCGATGGCCTCGGTCGGCAAGGCGATCGCGATCTACGACACGCCCTTCTGGCGGGCCGACGGCCTCAACGGCCAGGTCGTCTCCGACACCGGCGTGGTCAGCTCGACCTTCGACAACTCGCCGCCCGACGCCTCGTACGGCGCCCTGATGGGCTTCATCGAGGCCGACGAGGCCCGCAGGTACGACGCGGCGAGCGAGGCGGAGGTCAAGGCGGCCGTCCTGAAGGACTACGTGACCTACTTCGGCTCGAAAGCGGCCTCCCCCACCTCCTTCGTCCTGCAACGCTGGAACAACGAGGCCTACACCCGCGGCGGCCCGGTCTCCATCGGCGGGCCCGGCGTGCTGACCCAGTACGGTCCCGCCCTGCGCGCCCCGGTCGGCGGTATCCACTGGGCCGGGACGGAGACGTCGGTGCACTGGATGGGCTTCATGGACGGAGCCGTCCGCTCCGGCGAGCGGGTGGCCAGGGAAGTACTCGCGGTGCTGTAGTCCGCACGTCAACTTTGCGTGCACGCCCGTTCCTGACACAGCGTCAGTTCTGTAATCTGACACTGCGTCAGTTGTTCACGCTGTCACACAGGAGCGGGCGGACCGATGCTTGGATCAACCCACGGCACCCTCACCACCGACTCCCGCCGGGCCCGGGTCATCGCGTGCGGCGAGCAACCCGGGCCCGCCGTCCACGGCCGGCCGGCCGAGGTCGACGATCTCGACGTCGGCGGCCGGCCGTTGTACGCCGACGTCCCCGATCTGGACCGTTTCTTCCGGCCGGAGTCGGTCGCCGTCATCGGCGCCTCGGACGCCGAGGGCCGCCCCAACACCGGTGTCACCCGGCAGCTGGTCGACTGGGCGGACCGGGTGGGGGCGCGGCTGCATCCGGTGCACCCGACCCGCCCGTCCGTCTTCGGCATCCCCTGCGTGACCTCCGTGGCCGAGCTGCCCGAGCAGGTCGATCTCGCCGTCCTGCTGGTCGCCGACCCGCTGCCGGTGATCGAGCAACTCGCCGAGGCGAAGGTGAAGTTCGCGGTCGTCTTCGCCTCGGGCTTCGCGGAGACCGGCGAGGAGGGGGCCGCGGCACAGGAGCGCCTCGCGGCCGCGGTGGCGGAGTCCGGGATGCGGCTGCTGGGCCCCAACACCAACCTGAACGCCTTCTCCTCCTTCCGTGAGGACCTCGACGGACCCGGCATCGCCCTGATCACCCAGTCCGGGCACCAGGGCCGCCCGGTCTACGCCCTCCAGGAACTCGGCATCCGCCTCACCCACTGGGCGCCCACCGGCAACGAGGCCGACCTGGAGACCGCGGACTTCCTGTCCTACTTCGCCGAGCGCCCCGAGGTCGGCGCCATCGCCTGCTACCTGGAGGGCCTCAAGGACGGCCGCTCCTTCCTGCTCGCCGCCGACCGCGCCGCCCGCCGCAAGGTACCCGTCGTCGCGGTCAAGGTCGGCCGCACCGAGACCGGCGCCCGTACGGCCGCCTCCCACACCGGCAAGCTCACCGGCGCGGACACCGTGGTGGACGCGGCGATGCGGCAGTACGGCGTGATCCGGGTCGACGGCCTCGACGAACTCCAGGACACCGCGGCCCTGTTGGCCCGCGCGAGGCCGCCGCGCGCCGAGGGGGTGGTGGTGTACTCGATCTCGGGTGGCACCGGCGCGCACTTCGCCGACCTGGCGTCGGAGGCGGGCCTGAGGCTGCCCGCCCTCTCCGAGGCCAAGCAGGCCGAACTGCACCAGTGGATACCGCAGTTCCTGAGCGTGGCCAACCCGGTTGACAACGGCGGGCACCCGGTCGGCGACTGGCGCGGCCGGAAGATCATCGACGCGATCCTCGCCGACCCCTCGGTAGGGGTGCTGATCTGCCCGGTGACCGGGCCGTTCCCGCCGCTGAGCGACCGGCTGGTGCGGGACCTGGTGGAGGCGGCCGAGGAGACCGACAAGCTGGTGTGCGTGGTGTGGGGATCGCCCGTCGGCACCGAACCGGCCTACCGCGAGGTCCTGCTCGGCTCCTCCCGGGTGGCCACCTTCCGCACGGTCGGCAACTGCATCACCGCCGTGCGCGCCTGGCTCGACCACCACCGTTTCGTCACCGGCTACCGCTCCCCCTTCGACGAGGCGCCCCGCACCCCCTCGCCGTCCTTCCGCAAGGCGCAGGCCCTGATGCGTCCGGGCCAGCAGCTGAGCGAGCACGCGGCGAAGCAACTGCTGCGGGCCTACGGGATCCGGGTGCCGCGCGAGCAGTTGGTGACCAGCGCGGCGGCGGCCGTCCGGGCGGCCGGCCTGGTGGGCTACCCGGTCGTGATGAAGGCGTCCGGCGCCCGGATCGCCCACAAGACGGAGCTCGGCCTGGTGAAGATCGGCCTGACCTCCGCGAGCCAAGTCCGCGATGCCTACCGCGAGTTGACCGACATCGCCCGCTACGAGGGCGTGCCCCTGGACGGCGTCCTGGTCTGCCAGATGGTCGAGCGGGGCGTGGAGATGGTCGTGGGCGCCGCGCACGACGAGCTGTTCGGCCCGACGGTGACGGTCGGGCTCGGCGGGGTCCTGGTCGAGGTGCTGCGGGACACCGCCGTACGCGTGCCGCCCTTCGGTGAGGAGCAGGCCCGCGACATGCTGGAGGACCTGCGCGGGCGGGCGCTCCTGGACGGGGTCAGGGGGCGGCCGCCCGCGGATCTCGACGCGCTCGTGGAGGTCGTGCTGCGGGTGCAGCGCATGGTGGTGGAGCTCGGGGACGAGGTCGCGGAGCTGGACATCAACCCGCTGATGGTGCTGCCCCGGGGGCAGGGGGCGGTGGCGCTGGACGCGTTGGTGGTGTGCCGGTGAACGAGGTGATCCACACCGTCGAGGGCCAGGTCGCACACCTCACCCTCAACAGGCCCGAGGTCCTCAACGCCCTCACGCCCGGCGGGCGGGACCGCGTCATCGAGCTGGTGGAGAGCGCGTCGGCCGATCCGGACGTCCGGGCGGTGGTCCTCACCGGCGCGGGACGCGGATTCTGCGCGGGCGCGGACCTGCGGGGCGCGCCCGCGGCCACGGCCCCCGGTGACGTCACCCGTACGATCCGTCTCGGCGCCCAGCGGCTGATCGCGGCCGTCCTCGACTGCGAGAAGCCGGTCGTCGCGGCGGTGAACGGCACCGCGGCCGGTATCGGCGCGCATCTCGCCCTCGCCTGCGACCTGGTGCTGGCCGCCGAGTCCGCCCGCTTCATCGAGGTGTTCGTCCGCCGCGGCCTGGTCCCGGACGGTGGCGGCGCCTATCTCCTGACCCGCCTGCTCGGCCCCCGGCGCGCCAAGGAGCTGATGTTCTTCGGCGACGCGCTCGGCGCGGCCGACGCCGAGCGCCTGGGGCTGGTCAACCGGGTCGTTCCGGACGCCGAGCTGGACAAGACGGCCCGCGAGTGGGCGACCCGCCTGGCCGCCGGCCCGACCCGCACCCTCGCCCTGACCAAGCAGCTCGTCAACGCCTCCCTGGACACCGACCGCGCCACCGCCTTCGCCGCGGAGGCCGCCGCGCAGGAGCTCAACATGGCGACGGCGGACGCGCAGGAGGGCGTGGCGAGCTTCGTGGAGCGCAGGAGCCCGGAGTTCCGGGGCCGTTGAGGGCTGGTCCCGCTGTCCTGGACCTTCTCATCTGACGAACCGTCAGGTTCAATGGACGGTGTGATGGGACAAGCAGGAATGGCGGAAGCGGCCCTCCGCTATCTCAGGTCCGGGAAGGCCCTCTCCGTCGAGGCGCTGCCCCGCCCGGAGCTGCGGTGCGTCGGCGAGGACGAGCGGGCGCCGGTCGGCCCGGCGGAGTTCCGGCGCGTGCTGGGCGAGTTCGCGACCGGGGTCACGGTGATCACGGCCCCCGGCACGCCACCCGCCGGTTTCGCCTGCCAGTCCTTCTCCTCGCTCTCCCTCGACCCCTCGCTCGTCGCCTTCATGGTGGGCCGGGCGTCGACCACCTGGCCGCGCATCGCCCGGGCGGGCGTCTTCTGCGTGAACGTCCTGAGCGCGGACCAGGACCGGCTGTGCCGGGCGTTCGCGGTGAGCGGCGCGGACAAGTTCGCGGGCGTCGCCCACGACCCGGCCCCGGCCTCCGGCTCACCGCGCCTCGCGGGCACGCTGGCGTGGATCGACTGCACGATCCACGCGGTCCACACCGGCGGGGACCACCTCATGGTGGTGGGCCGGGTGGACGCCCTGGGAACCGGCGGGGGCGACGCGCCCCTGCTGTTCCACCGGGGGCGGTTCCTCTAGTAGTGCTTCGTTAGGTTCTGGTTCTGCTTGCGGTGAGAGGGCGGCCGCAGGTGCTGCAGGTGCCGGTCCAGCACCTCAGCAGGCCTTGGAGGGCGTCGAGGGTCTGGTAGAGGCTCGGGCCGG
>NZ_RSAJ01000572.1 GCF_003933965.1 Streptomyces sp. RP5T | reverse complement strand
ACCCCACGGGGGTACATTGACGGAGGACAGCCGTTCCCCCGTTCCCCCTCGATTGCGGGCCCAGCCATGACGACAACCCTTCACCGGCCGGGCGCCCGCGGCGTCACAGGCCGGTGGACACGCGCTGTCGTCATCGCTCTGGTGGCGGTGCTCGCCGTTCTCGTGCACCACGAAACGGCGCCCGCCATCACGCACGTACCGCCGACCGGTGGGTCCGGCACCAGCAGCATGGCCGGTATGCGCCACACCGCCGCGCCGACGCCCCCTGCGCAAACGAACGGACACATGGCGGCGCCCGGTCTCACGGTCCCGCCCGCCGCCCACGAGGACGACGGGGCCTGCACCGGCACAGCGATGCAGCACTGCTCCGCCGCCGGCGTCGACAGTCTGAAACTCGCGCCTCCGCACCAGCCCGCGCGCGACGTCGTATCGGCCGTCCACCCTGGTGCGGCGGACGCCCGGGACGTCCCGAGCACCAGCAACCGGGCACCGCCGGACCTTCCCGTCCTCCTCTCTCGATTCCTGCTGTAGGCCGCGCCCGCCCGCGGACCCCACCACAGCGACATCGAGACGAAGGACCCCTTCCGTGAACACCATCAACCGACGCTCCGTCCTGCTGGCCGGGCTCGGCGTCGCGGGCGCGGGCGCGCTCGCCGCCTGCAGCGGCTCCACCGATGCTCCTGCCCTGGTCAGTCCCTCCGGCCCGGCCGTCGTGGCCGCCGACAAGAAGCGCACCAGGACCGGCACGACACACTCGGTGACCCTGACCGCGGCACAGGCCACGGTCGACCTGGGTGCCGGGACCACGGCCAGGACCTGGGCCTTCAGCGGCCGGACGCCGGGCAGGGAACTACGCGTCCGGACCGGGGACGCGCTGGCCGCCACGCTGTCCAACCAGCTTCCGGACCAGGCCACCACCTCCGTCCACTGGCACGGCATCGCCCTGCGCAACGACATGGACGGCGTTCCGCCGGCCACCCAGTCCGCCGTGCGCGCCGGACACAACTTCACCTACCGGTTCACCGCCGACGCCCCCGGCACCTACTTCTTCCACCCGCACGTCGGCGTCCAGCTCGACCGGGGCCTGTACGCGCCGCTCATCGTGGAGGACCCCAGGGAGCCGCTGTCGTACGACGAGGAGTGGGTGGTCGTCCTGGACGACTGGCTCGACGGTGTCACCGGCACCCCCGACGAGGTCTTCGCCGAGCTGCGCCACGGCATGGGTGGCATGGACATGGACGGCGGCATGGACATGGGCATGCGGTTCATGCTCATGGGTGCCCGGAGTCCGATGCTGGGGGGCGACGCCGGCGACGTGAAGTACCCCTACCACCTGGTCAACGGCCGTGTTCCGGCAGACCCGCAGGTCTATCGCGCCAAGCCCGGCAAACGCGTCCGGCTGCGGATCGTCAACGCCGGCAGCGACACCGCCTACCGTGTCGCGCTCGGCGGCCACCGGCTCACCCTCACCCACACCGACGGTTTTCCCGTGCGGCACCAGCAGGTCGACGCCCTGCTGATCGGGATGGGCGAACGCTACGACGTCCTGGTCACCCTGGGCGACGGCGTCTTCCCCCTGGTGGCGCTGGCCGAGGGCAAGAACGCCACCGGCATGGCCGTCGTCCGCACCGGATCCGGCGCCACCCCTACAGCGACCGTCCGTCCGAGGGAACTGGAGGGCAAGCTCGTGGCCGCCTCCCGGCTGCGCGCGGCGGACGACGTCGGTCTGGCCCCCAAGAAGGCCGACCGGGTCCACCGCGTCGAGCTGAGCGGGTCCATGATGGCGTACAACTGGGCCGTCAACGGCCGGCGGTTCGACATGAACGACCCGGCCGCGCATCCCCTCACCGTGGAGGAGGGTCAGCGCGTCCGGCTCGACTTCGTCAACACCACCACCATGTGGCACCCGATGCACCTGCACGGCCACACCTACCAGCTCGGCACGAGCGGTCCGCGCAAGGACACCACCATCGTCCTGCCGAAGCGGACCGTGTCGGTGTACTTCGACGCCGACAATCCCGGCCAGTGGCTGCTGCACTGCCACAACGCCTACCACGGAGAGGCGGGCATGATGGCGCTGGTCGCCTACCGGGCCTGATCCGGGCGGGCCGGGCCGGTGCCTCGTCGGCCCGGGCCGGGAACAGGCCCCCTCGGCCCTGCGGCATGGGTCGTTCGGCCCCTGTGGGGCCCGCTCGCGAGGACGGACCGTGGAGGCATGAGGGCCCACCCGCGGATCGCCGTCATCGGCGTCGGCAACGAGTTCCGGCGCGACGACGGCGTGGGCTGGGCCGTCGTCGCCCGGCTGCGGACACGGTCCGTACGAGAGCCGAGGCTGTCCGGAATCGAGCTGGCCACCTGTGACGGCGATCCCGCACGGCTGATCGGCCTGTGGGAGGGTGCGGACCTGGCCGTCGTCATCGACGCGGCCCACGCGCACCCGGGCACGCCCGGCCGTGTGCACCGCCTCGCACTCCGGGACGCGCGTCTGCCCGCTCCGCCCACCACCAGCTCGCACGGCCTGGGGCTCGGCGAGGCGGTGGAACTCGCGCGCGTCCTGGGGCTCCTGCCGCGCGAGCTGGTCGTGTACGCCGTCGAAGGTGCGGACGGCGAGTTCGGCGCCGGCCTCTCCCCCGCCGTGGCGGCCGCCGTGGACAGGGTCGCCGACGCCGTGGAGGACGACATCGCGCGGTACGGCCGGTCCGTCACCGAGGCCCGGCCATGACCGCGCGGCGCTTCGAGGTGTACGGCACCGTGCAGGGCGTCGGCTTCCGGCCCTTCGTCTACCGCACCGCCGCCGAACTCGGGCTGACCGGCTGGGTGGCCAACGTCAACGGCCATGTGGAGGGCGAGGTCGTCGGGCCTCCCGGCGTCATCGAGAGGTTCGCCGCCCGGCTGCGGTCCGACGCGCCGGCCCTGGCCCGGGTACGCCGGGTCCGGCTGAGCGAGGACACCCGGCCGTCGTACGAGAAGACCTTCCGGGTGCGGCACAGCGCACCCGGAGGGCCGGGCCCGGCCGCCTGCGAGATCCCGCCCGACGCCGCGATCTGCGACGCGTGTCTGAGCGAACTGCGTGACCCGCGCGACCGGAGGTACCGCTACCCGTTCGTCAACTGCACGGACTGCGGCCCCCGCGCCACGATCATCGAGGGCCTCCCCTACGACCGCGTCCGTACCACCATGCGCCGCTTCCCGCTGTGCGCCGACTGCGCCGCGGAGTATGCCGATCCCGCCGACCGGCGCTTCCACGCCGAGCCCGTCGCGTGCCCCGCCTGCGGTCCGCGGCTCGGGTGGGAGGACCTGCGGGGCGAGGAGGCGTTGCGGGCGGCGGTGCGGACCGTCTCCGAGGGCGGGATCGTCGCCCTGAAGGGCCTGGGCGGCTACCAACTGGTGTGCGATGCCGGTGACCCGCGCGCGGTGGCCGAACTGCGGCGCCGCAAGCGGCGTCCCGCGAAACCCTTCGCCGTGATGGTCGACGGGCTGCACGGCGCGGCACGTCTGGCCGTGATCAGCGCCTCGGAGGAACGCGCCCTCACCTCCCTCGAGCGCCCCGTGGTGCTGCTGGCCCTCCGCAGACGCGGTGCCCACCCCCTCGCCCCGGGGGTGCACCCCGGGCTCACGCGCGTCGGCCTGTTCCTGCCGACCACCGGTCTGCACCACCTGCTGCTCGCCGATGTGGCCCGGCCCCTCGTGGTCACCAGCGGCAACCTCAGCGACGAGCCCATCGCCGTGGACGACGCCGCGGCCCGCCACGCCCTGGCCGGTGTCGCGGACGGGTTCCTCACCCACGACCGTCCGATCCGGGCCCGCTACGACGACTCGGTGCTCCAGTTCGCCGGCCGGACCCGCATCACCGTCCGCCGGGCCCGCGGCCTCGCCCCCGCACCGCTGCCGCTGCGCGTGCGCGAACCGGTCGCCGGCGTCGGGGCCCAGCTCAAGCACACCTTCACGCTCGCCGCGGACGGCCGTGCCGTGCTCGGCCCGCACACCGGCGATCTGTCCGACCTGGCGACGCACGAGGCGTTCCTGGCGTCGTACGCGCACTTGCGGCACCTCACCGGCATCGAGCCGCGCGTGCTGGCGCACGATCTGCACCCCGGCTACCTCTCCACCCAGTGGGCCCGCACGCAGCCCCAGCCCCGCATCCCGGTGCAGCACCACCACGCGCACGTGGCCGCCTGCGCCGCCGAGCACGGGGTGCGCGGGCCCTTCCTCGGCATCGCCTACGACGGTCTGGGGCTCGGTGACGACGGCACGATGTGGGGCGGCGAGGTCCTCGTCGCCGATCTGAGCGGCTACCGCCGCGTGGGCAGGTTCGCGACAGCGCCCCTGCCCGGCGGCGACGCGGCGGTACGCCATCCCTCCCGCACCGCCCTCGGCCATCTGCTCGGCGGCGAGGCCCTGGGATCGCCGCGCCCGTACCCGTGGCTGACCCGCGCCTTCACCGGGCGACTCGACCCGCACGAGCTGGCCACCGTGACCGCGATGGTCGCCGGGAACGTCAACTGTCCCCGCGCCTCCAGCGCCGGGCGGCTCTTCGACACGGTCGCCTCGCTGCTCGGCCTGGCCGACCGGGTCTCCTACGAGGGTGAGGCCGCCGTCCTGCTCGAAGCGGCGGCGGGCGAGACCCACGCCGTGCCGCTGGCCCACCGCGTGGTGCGGGCGGACGGGCTGTGGGTGTACGACTCCGCCCCGACCCTCGCCGACCTGCTGGAGCGCAGGCTCGAAGGGGAGCCGGTGGCGCGGCTGGCCGCGGCCTTCCACCTGACGCTGGCGATCGTCACGTCCGAGCTGGCCGCCCATGCGGTGGCCGAGGGCGCGCCGCGCACGGTGTGCCTGGGCGGGGGCTGCTTCGTCAACCGGCGGCTGCTGACGGAGGTGCGGCGCCGGCTGCGCGCGCAGGGGCTGCGGGTGCTGGTCGGCGGTCAGGTGCCGGTCGGTGACGGCGGCATCAGCTACGGGCAGGCCGCGGTCGCGGCCGCGCGACTGGCCGGAGTGGGGTGAGCGCGATGTGTCTGGGGATTCCGGGGCGGGTGCTGGAGGTGCACGACGACGCCGGGCTGCGCATGGCGACCGTGGACTTCGGGGGCATCCGGCGAGAGGTGTGCCTGAGCTGTACGCCGGACGCCCGGGTGGGGTCGTACGTGATCGTGCACGTGGGGTTCGCCATCACGCTGGTCGACGAGTCCGAGGCCCGGCGGACGCTTGAGGTGTTGCGCGCGATGGCCGGGGCCGTGGAGGGGGAGCTGGGCGAGCCTCTGC
>NZ_RSAJ01000571.1 GCF_003933965.1 Streptomyces sp. RP5T | reverse complement strand
CATCCCGCACGCCTGGATCACCTCCGGCACCCGTACCCTCTCCACCCTCGACACCGTCGGACAGGGCCGCTTCACCCTGCTGACCGGCATCGGCGGCGAGGACTGGGTCCGGGCCGCCGGGACCCAGGACGTCGAGATCGCCACCGTGGTCATCGGTCCCGGGCAGCAGTACGAGGACCCGTACGGCGACTGGGCGCGGCTGAGCGAGATCTCCGACGCCGGCGCCCTGCTCGTACGGCCCGACGGGTTCGTGGCCTTCCGGCACGCGAGTGCCGCCCCGGACGCCGGGGCGCTCCTCGCGGACGCGCTGCGGCACATCCTCGGTCACGCCCGATAACGCGCGACCATGGCAGCAGTGCAACGCCGTCGAGCAGGAGGAGCCGGGATGACCAGCGACGCGACCGGAGCAAGCGTCACCGAGGAGGCCGTCGCGAGCCTCCACGCGACCGCCGACCCACGCCTGCGCGAACTGCTCGCCGGTCTGATCGGTCATCTGCACGACTTCGTGCGCGAGACCCGGCTCACCCAGGACGAGTGGGAGAAGGCGATCACCTTCCTGACGGCGACCGGACAGACGTGCACGGACACCCGGCAGGAGTTCATCCTCCTGTCGGACGTCCTCGGCCTGTCCATGCTCGTCGAGACCGTCAACGGCGACCGCGCCCAGGGCGCCACGGAGTCGACCGTCCTCGGCCCCTTCCACATGACCGAGTCACCGGTCCGGGAGCTCGGCGACGACATCGACCTGGTGGGCGGCAGCGAGCCGTGCGTGGTCAGCGGCCGGGTGCTGTCGGCGGACGGCACCCCGCTGCCCGGCGCCGTCCTCGACGTCTGGCAGGCCGACGACCGGGGCTTCTACGACGTCCAGCAGCCCGACGTGCAGCCGACGGGCAACGGACGCGGACTGTTCACCGCCGACGCCGAGGGCCGCTTCTGGTTCCGCACCTGCGTCCCGGCGCCCTACCCGATCCCCACCGACGGCCCGGTCGGCGACCTGCTGCGCGCGACCGGCCGGCACCCCTACCGCCCCGCGCACATCCACTTCATCGTCGGCGCCGAGGGCCACACCCCGGTCACCACCCACATCTTCGTCGCGGGCAGCGACTACCTCGACTCCGACGCGGTCTTCGCCGTGAAGCGGAGTCTGGTGCAGGACTTCGCGACGACCGACGACCCCTCCCTGGCCGCGGAGTTCGGCATCCCCAACCCCTTCCGGCACGCCCGCTTCGACCTGGTACTGGAGCCGAACGCATGACGTTCACCGGCGACTTCACCTACGAGAGCCGTCCGGTGCGGGTCGCGTTCCGGCCGGGCGCCGCCGTGAGCGCGACCCCCGGCGAGGTCGAACACCTGGGCCTGCGGCGGGTCCTGGTGGTGTGCGGCAGCCGGGGCGAGGCGGTCGCGCGGGCGGTGGCGGACGCGCTCGGCGACTCCTGCGCGGGGCTGCACGCCGAGGCCCGGATGCACGTACCCGTCGAGGACGCCGACCGGGCCGTGGCGGTGGCCCGCGCGGCCGGGGCCGACGGTGTCGTCGCGGTCGGCGGCGGCTCCTCCATCGGCCTCGGCAAGGCGATCGCCCTGCGCACCGGACTGCCGCTGATCGCCGTGCCCTCGACCTACTCGGGCTCCGAGATGACCCCCGTGTGGGGCCTGACCGAGGGCGGCGTCAAGCGCACCGGCCGCGACGCGCGGGTCCAGCCCCGCAGCGTCGTCTACGACCCCGAACTGACCCTCTCCCTGCCGGCACCGCTCACCGTGACCAGCGGCGTCAACGCCCTCGCGCACGCGGTCGAGGCGCTCTACGCCCCGGACACCTCGCCGCTGATCGCGCTGATGGCGACGGACGGCGTACGGGCGCTGGCCGAGGCGCTGCCCCGACTCGCGGCGGAGCCCGCCGACCTGGACGCGCGCGGCCGGGCCCTGTACGGGGCATGGCTGTGCGGGGCGTGCCTCGGGGCGACGACGATGGGCCTGCACCACAAGCTCTGCCACGTCCTGGGCGGCACCTTCGGGCTGCCGCACGCCGAGACGCACACGGTCGTCCTGCCGTACGCGCTCGCGTACAACGCCCCCGCCGCTCCGGACGCGTTGACCGCGCTGGGCCGGGCACTCGAAGCCGACGACCCGCCAGGAGCCCTGTGGGACCTGGCCGGCCGCCTCGGCGCCCCGCGCTCCCTCGCCGAACTCGGTCTGAAGGAGACCGACCTGGCGGAGGCGGCCGTACAGGTGGCGGGGCAGCCGTACGCCAACCCGCGTCCCGTGACCGCGGACGGCGTGCGGGCGGTGCTCCGGGCGGCCTACGAGGGCCGCCGGCCATGAGCGCCGCGGCAGAACAGCAAGTCCCCTAGGAAAGGTGAACATCATGGCCCTCGCACTCCTCAGGCGCCGGCGGTCCAAGGCTGCCCTTGCCGAGGCGGCGGGCCTCTCCGTCCCCCTCCCCGAAGGCGCGGGCGCCGTGGCCCGCGAGATCGTCGACCCGATGGGTTCCCCCATGCCGGGCGCGGACGTCACCGTCACCGCCCTGGACACGCACCGGGTCGCGGCGCGCGGCACGACCGACCCCTACGGCTACTTCGTCGCCGTACTGCCGCCCGGCCGCTACAGCCTGCTGGCCGCGGCCGAGGGGCTCCAGCCGCACCGCGAGACGGTCGAGGTCGGGCCGAGCGGCCCGGCGCCCGCCGAACGGGTCTGGCTCCAGCCGGCCCAGGCCCTCCAACTGCCCTCGCCCGGCGTCTGGTTGTTCGATCCGCCGCACACCGCGATCCGTTTCATCGCCAAGCACGTCGGCATGGCGCACGTCCACGGCCGCTTCGAGCGCTTCGAGGGCGGCATCCAGATCGCGCAGGACATGTCCCAGTCCCGCGTCCAGGTCCGCATCGACGCCTCCAGCATCACCACGGGCAACACCACCCGCGACAACCACCTGCGCTCCGGCGACTTCCTCGACGTGGAACGCTTCCCCCACATCGACTTCGTCAGCAGCCGCTTCGCCTACCGGGGCGGCAGCAAGTGGACCCTGCAGGGCAGCCTGACCATGCACGGCGTCAGCCGCTCGGTCGCCCTCGACACGACCTACCTGGGCACCGTCAACGGCGGCTACGGCGAGGAACTGCGCTGCGCGGCCCTCGCCACGGCGGAGCTGCACCGCGAGGACTACACCCTCAACTGGCGGTCCATGCTGGCCCGGGGCATCGCGGTCGTCGGCCCCACGGTCCAGCTGGAACTGGACGTCCAGGCGATGTACCGCACCCACGACACGCCGACCCCGCCGGAGTAGGCGCGCGCGGACGGCAGGGCATTGTCGGACCCGGTCGGTACGGTCGGCACATGAGAGCCGACGGAACATTCAGCGTGAAAGCGTTCGTGCCGACCGGGCTCGCGCCCGAGCCCGCCGTGACCACCGGGCTCCCGGTCGGGGTCGCGACGATGGAGAAGCACTTCGAGGGCGAGGTCGCCGGCCGCTCGGCGACCCTGTTCACCGCCGCGTACGACCAGGAGTCGGGCATCGGCACCTATGTGGCCATGGAGTCCTTCGAGGGCTCGGTGCACGGGCGGTCCGGCGCCTTCAACTTCGCGCACTCGGCGACGACCACCGGCGGCGACCGTACCGCGGAGTTCTTCACGATCGTCCCCTCCAGCGGCACCGGGGACCTGACGGGAATCTCCGGCACCGGGAGCCTCACGGTCGACGCCGACGGCACGCACCGGATCCGGCTCGACTACGAACTCGGCTAGTTTCCGGGGCCGTTCGCCGCCACCCCGCGTTCTCCACGGAAAGCTCACACGACCCAACCGAAACTTTATGTTTCAAGCGTTACGCTCGCCGTCATCCGAGTGCCCGGGGGAGCGGCTCGTCCGTCACGGCACTCCCTCCCCCCACGGTTCAGGAGTCTCGGCGTGAGTGACGGCGACGTAGTGGTGATCGGCGGCGGCTATGCGGGCGTCCGGCTGGCGAAACGGCTGGACACGACGGCCCGGGTCACCCTGGTGGACCGCAAGGAGGTCTTCTTCCACCGTATCTCCTCCCTGCGCGCGGGAGTTCGCAGGGAGTGGAGCGCGACGCCCTTCATCCCCTACGACCGTCTGCTGTCCCACGGCCGGGTCGTCGTGGGCAAGGCGCTGCGCATCGACACCGACGCGCGGCGGGTGGTGCTGGCCGACGGCACACGGCTGCCCTACGACGTGGTGGTGATCGCGACCGGCGCCGACTACCCGGAACCGGCCCGCTTCGCCGGGACCACCACCGAGGAGGCGATGAAGGCCTTCGCCGAGCACCAGCAGAAGATCGCCTTCGCCGAGCACGTCCTCGTCGTCGGCGGCGGCCCCTCCGGCGTCGAACTCAGCGCCGAGATCCGGCTGGCCCGGCCGGACGCCCGGGTCACGCTCGCGCACTCCGGTCCCGCGCTGCTCGGCAGGACCGGCAGCGAACGGGCCGGCCGCAAGGCGCGCGCCTGGCTGGAGGCGCACGACGTGGAGGTACGGCTCGACACCTTCATGTCCCCGGGCAACGACTTCGGCACCTACCGGGACGCGCGCGGCGAGGTCATCACCGCGGACCTGTCCTTCTGGGCCACCGGCACCACCCCCAACACGCTCTGGCTGCGCCTGGCCGGACACGGTGACTGGCTGAACGCCTCCGGGCATGTGAAGGTCGACCGCTCGCTGCGGGCCGAGGGGCAGCTGGACGTCTTCGCGGTCGGAGACGTCAACGACGCCACCGAGCTCAAGATCACCCCGGCCGCGCTCGCCCAGGCCGACCTCGCCGCCTGGAACATCCGCGCCCACCTGAACAGTTCGGGCCGCCACCGCAAGGAGCCCCGCTTCTACCGGCCCATCCACCGCACCCCGCTGATCGTGCCCTTCGGCCCCGCGGACGGGGTGACCATGCTGCCCGTGCCGGGCGGCGAGACGGCGGTACTCGGCGGCCGCACCAGCACCCTGGCCAAGGCGAAGACCCTCATGACGCCGTACATGCGCCGCCAACTCGGCTATACGGCGGCCTGATCGGGCAGGAAGGTGACTAGGCTCGCTGGTGGACTCGGCGTGCGTCAGGGAGAGTTGCGGCGCACGTTCCCAGGACGAGCGGGTCCGACACCGAGCCGTGCACGCAGGCCGATGCCCGCCGGCGCGTGACCGGACGGTTCGTGCAGGGTCCGGTCGGGGGTGGCCCAGCTGCGGCCCCGGGTGCGGGCTCGCTGCGGGCGGCGGCCATCGGCGGTATCTGCTGCTGGTGCGGGATCGGGGACTCGCAGGGGGTGTCGTGGCCGGGG
>NZ_RSAJ01000570.1 GCF_003933965.1 Streptomyces sp. RP5T | reverse complement strand
GTCCCAGCGGGTAAGACATCCCTAGTGGGAGGGGGCGACACGCAGGAAAGGCCGTCTCACGTTCGCCATTGGCGTACTGGCGACTGGGGTAACTGCCTGGCCTGCGGGAACATCGTCTCGCACTATCGGGTTGGAGCAGATGTCGGCGTTCGGGGTCAGGAGGCCATCGACGGTGTCGGCAGTTGGAATGAGCGGTCCCCGCTTGCGGGACTAAGCTGCGGAAGGACAGGGAGGGGAAGTTCCCCCCACTGCCTGACCGCTCTGAGGAGCGATTAACGATGTTCGAGAGGTTCACCGACCGCGCGCGGCGGGTTGTCGTCCTGGCTCAGGAAGAAGCCCGGATGCTCAACCACAACTACATCGGCACCGAGCACATCCTCCTGGGCCTGATCCACGAGGGTGAGGGTGTCGCCGCCAAGGCCCTTGAGAGCCTCGGGATTTCGCTCGAGGCGGTCCGCCAGCAGGTGGAGGAGATCATCGGCCAGGGCCAGCAGGCCCCGTCCGGGCACATCCCCTTCACCCCCCGTGCCAAGAAGGTCCTGGAGCTGTCGCTCCGCGAGGCCCTTCAGCTGGGCCACAACTACATCGGCACGGAGCACATCCTGCTCGGCCTGATCCGTGAGGGCGAGGGCGTCGCCGCCCAGGTCCTGGTCAAGCTGGGCGCAGATCTCAACCGGGTGCGGCAGCAGGTCATCCAGTTGCTCTCCGGTTACCAGGGCAAGGAGACCGCCACCGCCGGCGGGCCTGCCGAGGGCACCCCCTCGACGTCCCTGGTCCTCGACCAGTTCGGCCGGAACCTCACCCAGGCCGCTCGTGAGTCCAAGCTCGACCCGGTCATCGGGCGCGAGAAGGAGATCGAGCGGGTCATGCAGGTGCTGTCCCGCCGTACCAAGAACAACCCGGTGCTGATCGGTGAGCCCGGCGTCGGCAAGACCGCCGTCGTCGAGGGCCTCGCCCAGGCCATCGTCAAGGGCGAGGTGCCCGAGACCCTCAAGGACAAGCACCTCTACACCCTGGACCTCGGCGCGCTGGTCGCCGGCTCCCGCTACCGCGGTGACTTCGAGGAGCGCCTGAAGAAGGTGCTCAAGGAGATCCGCACCCGCGGCGACATCATCCTGTTCATCGACGAGCTGCACACGCTGGTCGGTGCGGGTGCCGCCGAGGGCGCCATCGACGCCGCTTCCATCCTGAAGCCGATGCTGGCCCGCGGTGAGCTGCAGACCATCGGTGCCACCACGCTGGACGAGTACCGCAAGCACCTGGAGAAGGACGCGGCCCTGGAGCGCCGCTTCCAGCCCATCCAGGTCGCCGAGCCCTCGCTCCCGCACACCATCGAGATCCTCAAGGGTCTGCGCGACCGGTACGAGGCCCACCACCGTGTGTCCATCACGGACGAGGCCCTCGTCCAGGCCGCGACCCTGGCCGACCGGTACATCTCGGACCGCTTCCTGCCGGACAAGGCGATCGACCTGATCGACGAGGCCGGTTCCCGGATGCGCATCCGCCGGATGACCGCGCCGCCGGACCTGCGCGAGTTCGACGAGAAGATCGCCGGCGTCCGCCGCGACAAGGAGTCCGCGATCGACTCGCAGGACTTCGAGAAGGCCGCCTCTCTCCGCGACAAGGAGAAGCAGCTCCTGGCCGCCAAGGCCAAGCGGGAGAAGGAGTGGAAGGCCGGCGACATGGACGTCGTCGCCGAGGTCGACGGCGAGCTGATCGCCGAGGTCCTTGCGACCGCCACCGGCATCCCGGTCTTCAAGCTGACCGAGGAGGAGTCCTCGCGTCTGCTGCGCATGGAGGACGAGCTCCACAAGCGGGTCATCGGCCAGGTCGACGCCGTCAAGGCGCTGTCGAAGGCGATCCGTCGTACGCGTGCGGGCCTCAAGGACCCGAAGCGTCCCGGTGGTTCGTTCATCTTCGCCGGCCCGTCCGGTGTCGGTAAGACCGAGCTGTCCAAGGCGCTCGCCGAGTTCCTCTTCGGTGACGAGGACGCGCTGATCTCCCTCGACATGTCGGAGTTCAGCGAGAAGCACACGGTCTCGCGGCTCTTCGGTTCGCCCCCCGGCTACGTGGGCTACGAAGAGGGCGGCCAGCTGACCGAGAAGGTCCGCCGCAAGCCGTTCTCCGTGGTCCTGTTCGACGAGGTCGAGAAGGCCCACCCGGACATCTTCAACTCGCTGCTGCAGATCCTGGAGGACGGTCGTCTGACCGACTCCCAGGGCCGGGTCGTGGACTTCAAGAACACGGTCATCATCATGACGACCAACCTCGGCACCCGGGACATCTCCAAGGGCTTCAACCTGGGCTTCGCGGCCTCGGGTGACAAGAAGACCAACTACGAGCGCATGAAGAACAAGGTCTCGGACGAGCTCAAGCAGCACTTCCGTCCCGAGTTCCTCAACCGCGTCGACGACGTGGTCGTCTTCCCGCAGCTGACCCAGGACGACATCCTCAAGATCGTCGACCTGATGGTGGGCAAGGTCGACGAGCGCCTCAAGGACCGGGACATGGGCATCGAGCTCTCCCAGTCCGCCAAGGAGCTGCTGTCCAAGAAGGGTTACGACCCGGTGCTGGGTGCGCGTCCGCTGCGTCGCACCATCCAGCGCGAGGTCGAGGACACGCTGTCGGAGAAGATCCTCTTCGGCGAGCTGCGTCCCGGCCACATCGTGGTCGTCGACACGGAGGGCGAGGGCGAGAACCAGACCTTCACCTTCCGCGGCGAGGAGAAGTCGGCGCTGCCCGACGTCCCGCCGATCGAGCAGGCGGCCGGCGGTGCCGGGCCGAACCTGAGCAAGGAGGCGTAAGCCTCACGGCCGCAGGGCCGACAGCCGCAGGGCTGGCAAGAGGGGCCGGTGCTCTCGGAGCACCGGCCCCTCTCGCGTACCCGAACGCCGTGCGTGGGTCAGGACAACTGGCCGTCGTAGTCCGGGAGTTTGAAGGTCTTCTCGGCGTGGCCACCCGACAGGTCGGTGGCGCTGTTGCCGATGTTCGCGATGATCGTGTAGCCCTTGTTCTCGATGTCGACGCGCTGGGCGGTCTTGTAGGTGGCGACTTCCTTGAACAGGTCGATGAAGCTGCGGACGTAGAGGCCGTTGACCTGGTAGCCGACGTGCTTGAGGTTGTAGTCGGTCGCGGAGGCGATGATGCCGGGGCGGGCGGTCACGAAGAACAGGGCCACGCCGTGCTCCTGGGCGTACTTCGCGACGGCCAGGACGGGCTTGTTGGCCGGTGAGGGGTAGCTGAAGCCGAAGTCCGTCTCCAGGGTGGTGTTGTCGATGTCGAAGACGATCGCCGGCTTCTCGCCGGGGCCGGGGGCGGCGATACGCGTCTTCAGGTAGGGGAGGGCCTGGTTCATCACGGCCTGGCAGTCTGCCTGCCAGGTCGCGTAGTCGACGTCAGCGGCGGCGGTCGCGGCGGCTGTCGTGGAGGTGCCGGTGGTGCCGGTGGTGCTGGTCGCGGCGGCCTGGGCGGGCACGGCCAGGGCGACGAGTGCGGCTGCGGAGACGGTGGTCAGGGCGGTGCGGCGCGCCCAGGGGCGTCTGCTTCTCATGTGTGGGGGTCCTCTCACGTCCGTATGCCGTTGTCTGGTGCATGTTCGGTGGCGAGGGTGGCGCGAGGGGAACCGTAGGGTTACCGGGCGGTAAGTCGCCAGAGACGTGCGTCACATGACGGGGAATTTCCCTGAGGCCCCCGGTGACTTGCCGCACAGGCGATTTGCCCATTACTAGGCGGAATAGTGGGGCGATAAGGCGGTTGATTCGGGCAGGGAAAAGAACTTCCTGTACGTCCGTTCTCGACCCATTACTACATTCCGTCGTAGATGAGCTGTTTGGGGGTATTCGGCCCGGCGGGTTACCAAGGGATGCGCCAACCGGCCGCCGTCGTGCGCCGGGTGGTTCCCCTGTCCCCGGCATCATGAGGTTCCGAATGTTCCAGCGCGTCTCCCACCGCTCTTCCCGTACGTCCCTGCTGCGCACCCGTGTGGCCGTCGTGGCCGCGTCCGTCGGGGCGTCGGCCGTACTGGGGGCCGGAGTCGCCTCCGCCGCGTCCTCCTCGCACTCCTGGGTCGACCCGGTGCAGAAGTACAAGCTCAGCGCCAGCTTCGCGCAGGCCGGGGGCATGTGGCAGTCCACCCACAGCGGGCAGGACTTCGCGGTGCCGAGCGGCACGAAGGTCGTCGCCGCGCACGGCGGGACCGTCGTCAAGGCGGGTCCGGGTGGTGCCGGTGACGGTGCCGCGTACGGCAACGCCATCGTGATCAAGCACGGCAACAAGACGTACTCGCAGTACGCCCACCTCTCCCGGATCAAGGTCAAGGTCGGCCAGGTCGTCAAGACCGGTCAGCGCATAGCCCTGTCCGGCAACACCGGCAACTCCAGTGGCCCGCACCTGCACTTCGAGATCCGCAGGACGGCGAACTACGGCTCGGCGATAGACCCGGTCGCGTTCCTGCGCGCCAAGGGTGTCCGCGTCTGAGGTGGGTTGCTTGATGGGCGGGCGGTCGTGATGGCCCCCGCCCGGGGGTGAGGGGGCGGAGTTGGACGCCGGTCGCCCGGGCCTGAGCGCGGGCCCGGCCCCGGGGTACGGATGCTGTGTGTGCCCCGTCCGAGGCGGATGGTGGGAGCTCGGCCTCTTCTGGTGCGGCTCCCATTCCGGGTTTTTTGGGTGCCGACCCTCGGGTGTTGCTCCCGGGCCATGGCCACGACTCTGGCGCCCCCTCTCGGGGCGATCCCGGTCTCAACTCCCTGGCCGCCGACCGCTTTGGGCTCAAACCCGGGCCCTTCGTGGCCCGGCCTCGTGGGTCTGTCCCGGTCTCAAGTCCCGGCTTCCTGGGCCCTGTTCGGGCCGAACCTCCCGGGGTCGTCCTGGCTTGGCCTCCAAGATCCGTCCAGGGCTCGATTCCCGGGCCCCTGGGCCTCTCTCGGGCCGAACCCGGGCGGATCCTTGCTCGGTCTCCTGGGTCCTGCCCGGGTCGAACCCCCCGGGGTCGCCCTGGCTTGGCCTCCAGGGCCCGTCCGAGTCTCGAATCCCGGATCCCTCGGTCTCTCTCGGTTCGAACCCCGGGCTCGTCCTGCCTCGGCCTCCCGGGCCCGTCCGGGGCTCGATTTCCGGGCCCCTGGGCCTCTCTCGATTCGCCCCCGGGCTCAGCCTCCCGCGCCCCTGGGCCCTTCCGGGTTCCGGATTCGGGCTCGTCCCGGCCCGGCTTCCAGGGCGCCTCTCGGCCCCAACCCCCGGACTCCCGGGCCCTGCTCGGCTCACACCCCGGGCCCGTCCTGGCCCGGCCTCCATGGCCC
>NZ_RSAJ01000056.1 GCF_003933965.1 Streptomyces sp. RP5T | reverse complement strand
GGGCACCATGCTCAAGAACCTGGAGAAGAAGGGCAACCCCTGGGGCCTGGCCAAGAAGCAGCGCCTGGAGTGGCTCAAGGAGGTCGAGTTCGAGGTCCCGGTCGTCGGCCAGGACATCGAGGACCTCACCGAGGTCGAGTACCTGTACTGGGTCGGCTGCGCGGGCGCCCTGGAGGACCGCGCGAAGAAGACCACGAAGGCCTTCGCCGAGCTGCTGCACATCGCGGGCGTCAAGTTCGCGATCATGGGCGGCGACGAGAAGTGCACCGGCGACTCCGCCCGCCGCCTGGGCAACGAGCCCCTGTTCCAGGAACTCGGCATGGAGAACGTCATGGCGCTGAACATGGCGTTCGGCGAGGAGCTGGACGACGACGGCAAGGTGGTCCCGGAGTCCGCCAAGCCGAAGTCCGCGAAGAAGATCGTCGCGACCTGCCCGCACTGCCTCAACACCATCGGCAACGAGTACCCGCAGCTCGGCGGCGACTACGAGGTCATCCACCACACCCAGCTGCTCCAGCACCTCGTCGACGAGGGCAAGCTGGTCCCGGTGACCCCGGTCGAGGGCATCATCACCTACCACGACCCGTGCTACCTGGGCCGCCACAACAAGATCTACACGCCTCCGCGCGAGATCATCGCGGGCGTCCCGGGTCTGCGCAACGAGGAGATGCACCGCCACAAGGAGCGCGGCTTCTGCTGCGGTGCCGGTGGCGCGCGGATGTGGATGGAGGAGCGGATCGGCAAGCGCATCAACAACGAGCGCGTCGACGAGGCTCTCTCGCTGAACCCCGACATCGTCTCCACGGCCTGCCCGTTCTGCCTGGTCATGCTCACCGACTCGGTCAACGGCAAGAAGAACGCAGCCGACAGCGGCTCCGCCGCGGGCGGCAAGGCCAAGGAGTCCATCCAGGTCGTCGACGTCGCCCAGCTGCTGCTGCAGTCCGTCAAGACCCCGGACGGCACTCCCCGCACCATCTCAGTGGAGATCGACCTGTGATCGGAAACTCCCCAACCCGGCAAGCGCGCAAGCCGACCCTTGAGTCAGTCGCCGCACACGCCGGAGTCGGCCGAGGGACGGCCTCGCGTGTGATCAATGGTTCCACCAAGGTCAGTCCTGCGGCGCGCCAGGCTGTTCTGCGAGCCATCGAGGAACTGGGCTACGTCCCAAACCAAGCTGCACGCGCACTGGTTCGGCAGCGCACAGACACCATCGCGCTAGTGGCATCCCTGACCGACGACCGCCGTGTCTGGGAGGACCCGTTCTACTCACTGCTGGTACGCGGTGCCGCGACCGCCCTCGCCACCGAGGGGGTGCAGTTGCTCCTCACTGTCCCCCAATCCCGACAGGAGCACGCTCAACTCGACGCATTCCTCACGGCCCAGCACGTCGACGGTGTCCTCCTCACGTCTTGGCACGGCGGTGACTCACTGCCGTGCCGTCTCGAAGCAGCGGGCGTACCAATCGTGTCAGTAGGGACGGCGACTGACTGTGTGCCAAGTCATGTCATCGACTTCGACAACGAAGACGGCGGCCGTCGTGCTGCACAGCACCTGATCGAGCGCGGGCGACGCCGTCCCGCCATCATCACCGGCCCCCTTGATCTCCAGGCCAGCCTGGACCGATGGAGGGGGTTCAATCTTGCTCTCGCGGAAGCGGGCCTCAAACAGGCAGAGGTTGTGCACGGCGACTTCAGCCGAAGGTCCGGCGTTGCTGCGATGCAAAACCTTCTCGCCCGTGGCACCGGCATAGACGCCGTGTTTGCCGGAAACGACCTCATGGCAGCCGGTGCGATGGCTGCCCTGCTGGGTTCAGGACGCAGCGTTCCATGCGATGTCGCGATCGTCGGTTTCGGCGACAGTTGGATCGCCACAGACACCGACCCTCAGCTCACCTCGGTCCACCAGCCCATGGAGGCAATGGGCCGCGAGGCTGCAGGCCTCATACTCGCCCGGCTCCAAGGCGATGCCTCTGCAGAGCGCAGGGTGACTCTGGGCGCAGGCATCGCCGTCCGCGACTCCACATAGGAAACGGCAGAGCCCGACGGCCGTAGAGAGCTGATGAAGATATTGGTTCTGGTCCTGCCGCGTGGGCCGCAGGACCGGACTTGTCTTGCGGCGATGGGTGAGTGGGTCGGCGAGACGGTGGGGCCGGACGCGTGGGAGACGTGCCGCGTGCCGTACGTGCCGTATCTGATCCCTGCGGGGAATGTGTTCGCGTTCCTGGCCGAGCTGTTCCCCGCTGAGATGTTCACCATGTACCCGTCGGCGAACGGACGGCCGAACATGGCGCCGCAGATCCTGGCCGCCGCGATCACCTTGTGGCCCCGCATGGGCTGTCGGATTTCACGACGGTCCAGGAACTATGGTGCAGCTTGTGGTGGAAGGCCGCATGCGGGCTCGGCCCTCAACGACATGGCCTTCGACCCGTCGCTGCTGGCCTGCTTCCGTCGCTGCCAGCCTCTTCCGCCCGCCCGAACCGCATCTTCGACGCCGTGCGCGAGGTCGTGAAGGCCACCGGCGTACTGAAGGACAAGCATGGCCGGGTTCTGGACTCCACCGTGCCGGACGACGCGCTGATCACAGACGCCGTGCGGCTGCTGGGCCACCGACCCGAAGAGCAACTCGCTGAGAAAGCAGCGAACGCAGTGGGCCTCCTGGACCTGGTCGTCGGGCAGGAGGTTGAGCCGGCCGAGGACTCCGACGCCCGTGACGGTCGGTGGCGCATCACCGGGGACCGCCCCGGGGCAGTTGTCGCTTCGGGCGAGCAACGGGCGAGCTAACGATCTTGACAATGACGAGGAGGCCCACGCCGAGGCCAGGTCCTACTCCTCACCGCAGGTGGGAACGGTTCTGCCGCGTAGTCCGTGGTGGGGCGGGTGGGACTCGAACCCACGGCCGACGGATTATGAGTCCTTTGAGGATCTTGGCGGTCCTTGCCGATCAACGCTCATCCTTGACGTTTTCGCAGGTCACATGCGGTTATCCATGTGGGGGCTAGTCAGCCCTTGTCAGTCTGTTCCTGTCCTTGCGGCCTCAACTCGGCCTCAATGAGGCCCGACAGGATCGTGCCGAAGGCATGAAGGGCGATCGCGCCAGCTCAAGGACGGCCTTCGAACCCGCCCGCAGCGGATTACTCTTCCGGCGTAGAAGTCGAGGGTGCGGGCAGCAACCTGCCCCAAGCCGCCGCTCCTCTTGCATCACAGTCGAAGCGGGACGGCCATTGAATCCCGGACTCGTTCCCGTGGGCCGGCAGGTCATCCTAGGTCGCCGGAGGCAGCTCGGGCGCGGTCGACGGCGTCGGGATTCTCCTCGCCCCCAGTCATGGAGCTGCGCCAGGCGGGCGTAAAGGCCTCGTCCGAGATCGGTCAGTTCACAGTAGAGACGGACGGATGATGTCGGCGAACCGTCCCGTCGCGCTTGAGGGGTCTGAGTGTGTGGGTGAGCACCTTCTGACTGACCCTGGGGATGTCGCGACTGACCTCGCTGTAGCGCATGGGAGCTCTCCCGGTCCAACTCTCCCGAGCCGGACCGGCCGCCCGCGTCGATCAGATCGCCTCCGACGCCTGACCGGTTGCGTCCGCCGGGCCTGGAGCCTCGGGGAGGGGGTCGGTGTTGTGGCTGCGGAGTCCGTCGAGGGAGATGCGCAGGAGGCGGTGCCACTGGCCGGGCTGGCTGTCGATGGTCGCCAGGACGGTCTGGCTCAGGGTGGTGCTGAGCAGGACCAGGTCAGCGGTCGTGAGCCCTTGCCGCAGGAGGCCGGCGTTCACGCAGCGGGTACGCAGTTCGTCCATGACGGCGTAGCAGTGCTGGGCGCATGATTCGGTGGGGCCGCCGGCGGCGGTGTAGCTCTCGACGAGGGCGCGGTTGCGGCCCTGTTTGGCGAGCATCTGCTCGAAGAAGCCAGTCAGCGCCTGCCAAGGGTCGTCGACGGCGGTGGCCTGCTGGCGGGCGTCGGTGAGCCAGGAGGAGAACTCCTGGCCCAGCACGGTGGCGAGCAGGTCGTCCTTGGTCGGGAAGTGGCGGTAGAGCGTGCCCATGCCGACGCCGCTGCGGCGGGCGATCTCGCGGACGTCGACGGTGCCGCCCTGTTCTGCGAAGACGACGCCGGCCGCCTCGATGATCGCTGCGCGGTTGCGCTCGGCGTCTGCGCGGCGGCCGCGCTGGGCGGGCTGACCGGCTGCGGGTGTGGCGGCGGTCTGGTCGGCGAGGGTCATGGCATTCAGGGTACAGCGGACTTCGACGTTGCGGAGCATTCGCTCCGCTTGTGCTACGTTCAATGGGAGCACTTGCTCCGGTTACGGCGGGAGGGGCCTCTGGCCTTCGCCTGCCTGTCTCCGCCTGAGCCCGGCTCGCCTCCACACCCACCGGCGGACGACGGTCCGCGAGATCGAGGAGATCCCCCCATGGCAACACTCGGCTTCATCGGCAGCGGCAACATCGGCACAGCTGTGGCCCGGCTCGCGGTCGCCGCGGGCATCGACGTCGTCCTGTCCAACTCCCGCGGCCCCGAGACCCTGGCCGAGACGGTGACACAACTCGGCGAGCGCGCCCGCGCCGCGACACCTGAGGAGGCGGCCCGGGCGGGCGACTGGGTGATGGTCAGCATTCCGCTGGTCGCCTACCGCAAGCTGCCCGTCGCCGCACTGGCAGACAAGGTCGTGCTCGACACGAGCAACTACTTCCCAATGCGCGACGGGCACATCGAGGTCCTCGACTCCGGCAAGACCACCACCAGCGAACTCGTCCAGGAACACCTGACCGACGCGAAGCTGATCAAGGCCTTCAACAACATCATGGACTTCCACATCCCCGCACTCGCCCGCCCCCAAGGCGCCGCCGACCGCAGCGCCCTGCCCATCGCCGGCGACGACCCGCAGGCCAAGGCCAGTGCCGCCGACCTGATCAGCCGGCTGGGCTTCGACACCGTCGACGCCGGCCCCCTGACCGAGAGCTGGCGCTTCGAGCCCGAGACCGACCCCTACACGGCGCCGTACTTCACCGACCCCGAAGCCGTGCGCGCCGGCTGGGTCGCACTCGCCGAAGCCATCCGCTCCGGCGCCCCCGCACAGATGCCGCCCTCCGACGACCCCGGCGTGCCGCTGCCCGCCGCGCGGCTGCGCACCCTGCTCGCCGACACCCCCCGCAAGCTCACCGCCGACCGCGCACTCGCCTGACGCCCCGATGCGTTCCGGCCGGGCGCGACCGCCCTTCACCAGGCCGGAATCCCAGGGCAGCGCACAGCGACCGTCGCCACCGACGGCAGCCATCCGAATCCACGTCCTTTTCAGTTCTCAGTAGGGAGAAGCTCATGCGAGCAGCAGTGCACCGTTCCGTCGGAAGCCCGGAGTCCGTCGAGTTCCTCGACGTCGACAAGCCTGAGCCGAGTTACTCCGAGATCCGCATCAAGGTGCAGGCGGCCAGCCTCAACCCGGTCGACATGGGCAACTGGCTCGGAGTCTTCCCGCACCCGCCGCAGGACGGTACCCACGGCCTTGGCTGGGACATCGCCGGAGTCGTCGACGCCGTGGGGCCCGCCGTGGTGTGGGAACCCGGACAGCCGGTGATCGCCCTCAGCCGCGCCTTCACGGGCATGAACCGGGCTCAGGCCGAGTACGTCGTCGTCCCCAGCGAGGCCATCGCTCACGCCCCCGCCGGCATCGACCCCGTGCACGCGGCGACCATCCCCCTCAACGGGCTCACCGCCTCCCAGTCCGTCGAACTGCTGGGCCTCAAGGCCGGGCAGACGGTCCTCATCACCGGCGCGGAAGGAGCCGTCGGCGGCTACGCCGTGCAACTCGCCAAGCGCCGAGGACTCCAGGTCATCGCCAGCGACCTGTCCCCCGAGGGACAGTTCGCCACCGAGGTGGCCGGTGCCGACGCGTACGTACCCGGCGGCGGGGACCTGGTCGGGGCCGTCCGCGCACTGCATCCCCAGGGCGTGGACGCCGTTCTGGACACGGCCACGCTCGGGCAGGCCGTCATCGGGGCGATCGCGGACGGCGGCACCTTCGTAACCACACGGCCCGACGCCATGCCCGAGGCCGAGCGGGGTATCCGCCTGCGGGTGACCCAGGTCGGCGCGGACGGTGCCATGCTGACCACCCTGTCCGACCTGGCGGCCGCCGGGGAGCTGGCCCTGCGCGTGGCCGAGACCTATCCGCTGGAGGAGGCCGCGAAGGCACACGCGCGCCTGGCGACCGGCGGGCTCCGCGGCCGCATCGTCCTCACCACGGAATGAGAGTGCGCACCCTTGTCTGCTGCGCTGAGTGAGACCACAGCTGTCGCATCGCGCTCCTGAGCGGTGCGGGCGACCGTCATGCGGCAGTCGTGGGGAAGGTTGCGGACGGGAGGCGATATTTGCAATTGAATGTCATTACCAATAGCGGGCTTTGGTTTGATCGTCAGACACCTGTAACGCGGCGCTGATGTGCTCATCTCCGTCCGGGGGCGCACGCCCCCGGACGGAGACCGAAGTCGGAAGAGCAAGGAGCACCTGTGTCCGCATCCCTCACGCCCCCCGCCGCAGAGCCGGAGCACATCGGGCGTCCCGCCTCGGCGTTCCGTCCCCGGCGTAACCGTCGCATGCTGGCCGCGTCGGCCGTCCTGATCAGCCTCCTTGCAGGCTCGGTCGCTACGTCCGCGGCGGTCCCGGCTGCCGCGGCTGAGTGCAGCCAGGGTGGCGGGACCTCCAACGGCGCGTGCCCGGTATCGAGTACACCGGGTATCACCGGCAGTTACGCGAGCCCTCAGGCGGTACCGCGGGGCATTCAGGCTGCCCTGACCTTCTGGCGTCAGCTCAGCTGGCCGAACTGGCGCAACGTCGCCCCGCGCGGTGCCGTGTTCAGCGTCTCGGACTATGTCGACCAGCGCGGCAACCGGCACCGAGAGTTCATCGAGTCAGGCGGCCAGTACCAGGACCACGGCAACCGGCTGCGCAACTTCATGCACGTGGGCCTGGCGGGCCCCGGCGCACAGAACTACCAGGGCACCTTCCAGGAGTACTACGGCGGCGTCTATCCCAGCAATCCGGAGCAGACGCACATCGCCACGGGCAACTTCCGTATCGTGCGAGCGATCAATACCGGCGATGTGTGGGTATCGATCGACCATTACAGCAACTTCCGCTACGTCGGTCGCATGTAACGGGAAATCGCTCTACCGTACACATCGACGGATCGCTGATGAGAGGCTTGAGGGATTTATTCGCTCAAGCGGAAGGCGCTCTCCGGCACGCGGGTGTGATAGCTGCCGGTACTCAGTTTCTGGCTTGTGGGGCCTGCAACTCCCAGGCGAGCACGCCGCCAGCTCAATTGGCAAGCAGCTCACATGGTCCCGCCTCCGGCTTTACCTCCTCGCGAGAACCGCAGACGTTCCTAAGCGGCACTCGACCCCCGCGGCTGCGTGAGCTATTTCGTGCCGGCGGTGACTGGGGGCGCCCACATACTGAGGCGACGAGTGACCTCTGGGCGTGACAACCCTTTGGCAGGCGAAGATCCTCTCCCCTGCGAGCCGGAAACTCCTCACGCAGTGCCCCTGGCCACCACTTCCGCTGCGATCGTCCTCATTTCCCTGACCTGCACTCTGCACAGCCCTCCCAGCACCGGCTAAAGGAACCGACATGCCCCACGACTTGATCGCTTCGATCACGCGCGAAGCGGCCGCCCAGCCTTCCAGTGCGCCGCGCCCTGCGCCATCCACTCCAGAGGCCGTCGACGCGGCCTCTATGGAGACGATCGACAACGACCGGACTGGCGTATTGCTTGGTGCTGCGATTTCTTATCTCTGTGTCATCGCCATTCACATCTGATGGCTCGGAATGTGGGTTTCTTTGGTGACAGGTGCGGTCACGCGGCCTGGAGGCCCACGTGGTCATGACCGTCGCGAATTCGATCGGGGTCGGCCGGCCGAGTGAGGCTTGTCTGCAGCGCCGGTGGTAGGTCCGCTCGAACCAGGTCACGATCGCGGTCCGGAGTTCTTCGCGGGTGGCCCAGACACGGCGGTCGAGGACGTTCTTCTGCGGCAGGCTGAAGAAGGACTCCATGGCCGCGTTGTCGCCGGCAGCTCCGCCCCTCCCCATCGATCCGGCCCGGCCATCCGGTGGCGGTCGAGCGCCCGGACGAACTTCCGGGAGCGGAACTGGGCGAGTTCAACCAGTCGTTGCAACACCGGGCTGCAGTAGTGAACGTAGCTGCTCCTCGAAGACCTCGGCCGGGGTCTTCCAGCCCACCGGCGTACGCGCCATGGCGCCGTACCGCCGACATCCAGCAGCGTCGTCGCTCGTCAGGTGATGTGCGGCGGGTCGGTGCCGGGTGCGGTCCGTGACGGGCCAGGGGCGTCGGCGGGGGTCTGCTCGTCGGCGCCGGCCGCATGCCGCAGGGCCGGGGCCCCGGTGCGGGCGGTCTCCACCGCGGGCGCCAGAAATACGGCGCACACGACACAGGCCAGTACGACGAGCATGGCGGGGCGCAGGCCGAAAGCCCCACCGAGAAAGCCCAGTCCAGGCGGTCCGACGAGAAAAGCGACGTAGCCGATGACGGCGACCAGGCTGACCCTGGCCGTCGAATCGGGGCCGGACTCCCCGGCCGCCGAGAGCGCGAGCGGGAAGCCGAGCGAGGCGCCCAGGCCCCACAGAAGTACGGCGGCGCCGGCAAGGACAGCGTTGTCGGAGACGATGACGAGGAGCAGACCGAACGCCCCCGAAAGGGCACTGGCACGCACGACAGCGGTGCGGCCGAAGCGGTCGATGAAGTGGGCGCCGGCGAAACGGCCCAGTGTCATCGCCGCGGCGAAACCGGCGTAGACGAGGGAACCTGCCGTCGCGTCCATGCCGTGTCCGTCGACCATCAGCAGCGGCAGCCAGTCGTTGGCCGACCCCTCGGCCAGGGCCATCGCCAGCACGATCGCGCCGATGAGCAGCAGCCGCCCGTCCTTCCACACCGCGGGGCGAAGCCTGTCCGCGCCCGCTCCGTGCGGCCCCTCCGGGACGGCGCGGCCGGTGCCCTCGGGGATCGCGCGCAGCGCGTGGAGGAGGAGCCCGGTGGAGAGCAGGACGATGGCCGCGAGGTGCCAGTGGACCGGTACGCCCGCCGCTGTCGCCGCCATGCCCGCGCCGGCC
Organism: Streptomyces sp. RP5T; assembly: GCF_003933965.1. Taxonomy (GTDB): domain Bacteria; phylum Actinomycetota; class Actinomycetes; order Streptomycetales; family Streptomycetaceae; genus Streptomyces. The sequence continues at coordinate 17,448 of NZ_RSAJ01000056.1, read as the reverse complement.
CCCAGCACCGTACCCAGGCTGAAGCAGCCGTGCAGAGCGGGCAGCGTGGTCCTGCCGCCGATCCGCTCGACGTCCGCGCCGTCGACGTTCACCGCCACGTCGCCGAGCCCCAGCCCGGCGCCGAAGGCGCACAGGCCCGCGGTCACCAGGGGCACGGACGCGAGACCGCTTCCCCAGCAGATCGTGGCCAGCCCCGCGATGAGGAGCCACGTCCCCCAGACGATGACGGGCCGCGTCCCGAACCTGGACACCAGCCGCCCCGAGCAGGAGATACCCGCCATCGAGCCCAGTGACAGCCCGAACAGCACCAACCCCATGTGTGCGGTGGAGAGTTCCAGCCGGTCCCGGATCGCGGGCGTGCGCGTCACCCAGGAGGCCATCGCGATCCCGGCCAGCAGAAAGAGCCGGAACAGCGCGTGGCGCCGCCGACGCACGGCCTGGTCCATCAGAACACGTCTCCGTCCGGAGGTGGGGCGGCTCACGGCCGGGGCTCCGCACTCGCCCGGCGCGGATAAATGTACATGCCATCCCGCTGCGTCTGAGAGCGCTTTCAGGCTGAGTTGCGGCGCTCTACGAGGCGGATCCGCCGAGCTCCTCCGTCGTCGGCTCCAGGCGGGTGAAGTCGTGCACGCGACTTTCCAGCCCCTGGGGGTTCGGCGCGTAGACAGCGACCATCCGCGCGTACTCCGGTGCCCAGTAGCGACCGACGCTTCCGGCCGGTACCCGGACGACGTCTCCCGTACCGGCCTCGACGGTCTCGCCGTCGCACGCGACGAACAGGCGGCCTTCCAGGACGTAGTTGAACTCGTCGTGCGGGTGCTCGTCCGTCCATGACTCGCCCCGCAGTTCCCACTCCATGAGGGCGACTCCCGGACGAGGGCCTTGCCCCGGCGGCACGAAGGCGTGGCCGCTCGGCAGCCCTTCCCGGCGGACGAGGGGACCTGCCGGGTATCTCTGCGGTGCCATCGTTCGTCCCTTCAGTCCTTCGCGAGTTCGAGCAGGGCGAGGGTGGCACTGTTCGCCTTCTCGGCCAGCGGCACGAGCGACCGTCGTCTGCCGTCCCACATCGCCCAGCGGTTGGCGCCTTCGAGGACCGTCATCACGAGCTTGACCTGCTGGACGGACGGCCCGAAACCCATGTCCTCGGCAGCCGCGCGGTAGAGCGCCTCGTACAGATCCACCCAGGCGTCGACTTCCTCACGGAGCGCCGACGGGAGGAAGTGCACGACCTGGTCGGTCGCCACGAGCAGGTCCCACAGGTCGCTCTCGGGAAGTTCGATCTGCCGCGTCAGGTGCACGTGCACCATCCGGCGCCAGCCCTCCCTGGGGTCCGGGACACCGCGCACCTCGTCGAGCAGGGCGATGCCGAACTTGTAGAAGTGCCAGCGGAGGGACTCGGCCACGATCTCGTCGCGGCCTTCGGGGAAGTGGTTGTACAGGCTCGGGGCCTTGATCGACATCTCCTTGGCGATCATCCGCATGGTGACCGAGTTGAAGCCGTTCTCGGTGGCCAGGCGCAGGAAAGCCTCCAGAATCGCCCGGCGAGAGGCGCTCTGGCTACTCCAGTCGAGCTCACCGAGGTGCTTGTCGAACTCCTCGACGGCGCGGGGCCACCGCTCCTCGGCCACCGGCTCCTCCTTCGGCTCCATGCGAAACGGGAAACTACCTTACGTTAGTCAGTGTCCGGCAACGCCCGCACTAGCGAAACTACCTTACGTTAGTTAGCCTGAGGCATGCCCGTTCAGACAGACCTCGCCGCCGCTCTCCGCGCCGCGGGAGTCGAGTGCGACGACTCTCCGCTGACCCGAGCCCTCTACTCGTCGGACGCGAGTCTCTATCGGGTCGTCCCGTCCGCGGTCGTCAAAGCGCGCGGCGAGGACGACGTGATCGCGGCCCACGAGGTGGCACGTGAGCTGCGGGTACCGCTGACGATGCGCGGGGCGGGCACCAGCATCGCGGGCAACGCGGTCGGAAGTGGCGTCGTCGTCGACACCCGCCGGTTCAACCGGGTGCTCGACATCGACCCGGACGCGCGCACGGCACGCGTGGAACCGGGCGTGGTGCACGCGGATCTGCAACGTGAGGCGGCCCTCTACGGGCTCCGCTTCGGGCCCGACCCGTCCTCGCACAGCCGCTGCACGATCGGCGGGATGATCGGCAACAACGCCTGTGGATCACGGGCACTCGGCTACGGCCGGACGGTGGACAACGTCGAGTCTCTGCGCGTCCTGTACGGCAACGGCGAACTCGCCCGTGAGCAGGGTGGCCGGACAGACGGAGACACCGCGAGGCAGCTGGCGGCCGTAGGCGACGCCAACCTGGCCCATCTGCGCACCGAGTTCGGCCGCTTCGGCCGCCAGGTCAGCGGCTACGGCCTGGAACACCTGCTGCCCGAGCGCCGCCGCGTCGAACGGTTCCTGGTCGGCAGCGAAGGGTCACTGGCCACGGTCCTGGAGGCCACCGTCCGCTTGGTCGACGACCGGGTCGAACGCAGGATGCTGGTGCTCGGATACCCGACGATGGCCGACGCCGCCGACGCCGTACCGGCGTTGCTCGCGGCGGTGCCCGGCCGTCTCGTCGCGTGCGAGGGCATGGACTCGCGCATCGTGGACCTGGTGCGGGCGAAGGGCTCTTCGGTGCCCGACCTGCCGCGGGGAGGCGGCTGGCTGTTCGCAGAGGTGGCGGGTGAGGACGCGACGGATTCGGTACGGCGGCTCGTCGAGGCCGGGGCCGCGCTGGACACCCGGCTGGTCGCCGACCCACGTGAGGCCGCGGCGCTGTGGCGCATCCGGGAGGACGGCGCCGGGCTCGCGGGCCGGTCGCTGCCGACACCGGCGTACGGCGGCTGGGAAGACGCCGCCGTCCCGCCGGAGCACCTCGGCGCGTGGCTGCGCGACTTCGAGGAACTGCTGCGGGAGCACGGCCTTCGGGGCATTCCGTACGGGCACTTCGGCGACGGCTGTGTCCACTGCCGTATCGACTTCCCGTTCCGGCCCGGCGACCCGGCCTCGGCCGGAGTGTTCCGCGATTTCATGACCGCCTGTGCCACACGGCTGCGCGACTACCGCGGCACCCTGTCGGGAGAACACGGTGACGGCCGGGTCCGCGGCGAGTTGTTGCCCCTGATGTACGACGAGACGTCACTCGCCCTGTTCCGGCAGGTCAAGACCGTCTGCGACCCCGACGGCATCCTCAACCCCGGCATCATCGCCGAGCCGGTTCCGATCACCGACGACCTGCGCCCCGTACGCCCGCAGGCGCCGGTGCGTGCCGGTCTGCGGCTGGTGCACGACGCCGGGGATTTCAGTGCGGCCGTGCACCGCTGCACCGGCGTCGGCAAATGCGTCGCCCCGAGGACCGCGGGCGTGATGTGCCCCTCCTATCTCGCCACGAGCGACGAACAGGACTCCACCCGTGGCCGTGCCCGGGTGCTGCAAGAGGCGCTCGACGGTGCTCTTCTGGGTGGTCTGGAGGACCCGGCGGTGGCCAAGGCGCTCGACCTGTGCCTCGCGTGCAAGGGGTGTTCGAGCGACTGTCCCAGCGGCGTCGACATGGCCACCTACAAGAGCGAGGTGCTGCACCAACGGCACGACGTCGCCGGACTGCGCCGGCCCCGGTCGCACCTGTTCCTCGGACGGCTCCCGAAATGGGCCCGGCTCACGGCACCGCTGGCACGGCCGGCGAACCTGCTCCTCCGGGTCGGACCGATCGCCGCGCTGGCCAAGTGGGTCGCCGGCATCGACCAACGACGGTCCGTACCGCGGTTCGCCTCCCCCACCCTGAGAAGGGCGGCTGACGCAGCTCATGCAAGCAACACGCCGCCCGATGTGTGGATCTGGGCCGACTCCTTCACCGACCACTTCTTCCCGGCCTCCGGCCTGGCAGCGGTCCGGTTCCTGGAGTCGCACGGTCTCACGGCCCGCGTCATCCGGGAGGATGCCTGCTGCGGCCTCACCTGGATCACGACCGGACAGCTCGACCGGGCACGGATTATCGTCAGCCGGGCCCTGCGAACCTTGGCGCCCTACATCCACAGCGGGATCCCCGTGATGGCTCTGGAACCGTCGTGTCTCGCGACCATGCGCAGCGACGCGGCGGAGTTGGGCGACGCCGAAGCGGCTGGCCTGGTGGCGTCGGGGCTGCTGAGCTTCGCCGAGCTGGTCGAGCGCCTCGATCTGCCGCTGCCCGACCTGACCGGTGTCGAGGTGGTCGCGCAGCCGCACTGCCACCACAGCGCGGTCATCGGCTGGGACACCGACCAGCGCCTGCTGCAGAAGGCCGGCGCGACGGTCACCAAGGTGGCGGGCTGTTGCGGTCTGGCCGGCAACTTCGGTGTGGAGAAGGGGCATTACGAGGTCAGCGTCGCGGTCGCCGAGACGCACCTGCTGCCCGCGGTGCGCGCACACGCGGACGCGGTGTTCCTGGCGGACGGCATGTCCTGCCGCGTCCAGCTCGACGACCTGGCCCAGGTACCGACCCGGCATCTGGCCGAGCTGTTCGCCTCCCGTGTCTGAAACATCTGCGGAGCCGGCCCGAGGGCTCGGCTCCGCAGACATACAAGGGCAGGTGGCTCAGTGGATCTCGTTGCGCAGGGTCCCGACCTTCTCCAGGACGACCTCGACCTTGTCGCCGGGGCGCAGCCACAGCGGCGGGTTCCGCTTCGCACCGATGCCCTCGGGGGTGCCGGTGGCGATCACGTCGCCGGGGCCGAGCGTCAGGAACTGGCTGATGTACGAGATGATCCTGGCGACGGAGAAGATCATGTGCCTGGTGTTGGAGCCCTGGACCCGGGTGCCGTTGACGAAGGTCTCGATGTCCAGTTCCTGTGGGTCGCCGATCTCGTCCAGAGTGACGATCGCCGGCCCGAACGGCGTCGCCCGGTCCACGGCCTTGCCCGCCAGCCACTGGGTGCCCCGGTACTGGAGATCGCGGGCGGTGACGTCATTGAGGACGGACAGGCCGGCCACGTACGACAGGGCCTCGCTCTCGTCCACGCGGGCGCACTCCCGGCCGATGACGACGGCGAGTTCGCCCTCGAAGTCGAGGTTGTCGGTGACGTCGGACCGGTCGACGGCGTCGTACGGACCGATCAGGCTGCTGGCGAACTTCGCGAACAGATCGGGGTGGGCCGGCATGGCACGGCCCGTCTCACCGACGTGGTCCGAGTAGTTCAGGCCCACGCACAGGACCTTGGCCGGGTCGGTGACCGGTGGGCCGAGCTTCACTGAGTCACAAGCCGCGACGGGTTCCAGGGCGCCGCTGTCGAGGACAGGTCCGACGGCAGCGGCGATCTCGGGCAACTGGCCGCCGTGTTCCTGGAGGAAGGCGCGGACGGACGGCAGGTCCGAGGAGGTCCGGCGTCCGGCGGCCCAGAGCGCGGCGTTGAGGTCGAACACCTGGTCGCCGTGGAGGAGGCCCGGCTTCCAGCCGGTACCGCGGTCGTAGGAGACGAGCTTCACGTGATGTCCTTCGGGGGTGGGTCGTGGGAGGGGGTGTGTGCCGTTCACGGCTGCGCCCCGCCCGCCGGGGAGGGTCGCGAGCGGGGCGCCGTGTGAGGGCCCGAGAGCCGTCAGGAGAGGCGGATGGTCTTCTTGTTGGCGAACTCGTCCAGGCCGAGGCGGCCGAGCTCACGGCCGATCCCGGACGCCTTGACGCCGCCGAACGGCAGGTCGGGCTGGCTGCGGATGAGGGTGTTGAGACCGACCATGCCGACCTCAAGGCGCTCGGCGATGTCGGCGGCGAGATCCTCGTCGCGGGTGAACACGGCGGACCCGAGCCCGAACCGGGAGTCGTTGGCGAGCTCTACTGCCTCCTCGACGGAGCCAACCTTGTACAGGACCGCGACGGGACCGAAGAGCTCCTCGCCGTGGGCGCGCATGTCCGGGGTGACCCCGGTGAGGACGGTGGCCGGGTAGAAGGCACCGGGTCCGTCGGGTACCGCACCGCCCAGGTGCAGTTGAGCGCCCTTGGACACAGCGTCCTCGACCTGCTCGGCGATCTCCCGCCGACCGGACTCGGACGCCATCGGGCCGATCCGGGTCTCCGGGTTCTGTGGGTCACCGGTGTTCCACTGCCTCGCCCGCTCGACGAATCCTTCGAGGAAGCGGTCGTAGACGTCGCTGTGGACGATGATCCGCTTGGAGGAGGTGCAGGACTGGCCGGCGTTGCTGAACCGGCCGGTCGCGGCCAGGTCGAGCGCGAGGTCGAGGTCGGCGTCGGGCAGGACGATGAAGGGGTCCGAGCCGCCGAGTTCGAGGACGCACTTCTTGAGGTGCCGGCCGGCCTGGGTGGCCACGGTCCGGCCCGCTTCCTCGGAGCCTGTCAGCGATACGCCCTGGAGCCGCTCGTCGGCGATGAGGTCGCTGATCTGCGAGGAGGAGACGATGAGGTTCTCGTAGACGCCCTTCGGGGTGTTCGCGTCGGTGACGACGGCGTCGATGAGAAGTGCCGTGCGGGTGCAGGAGCGGGCGTGTTTGAGGAGGACGGTGTTGCCGAGCAGGAGGTTGGGGGCGACGAACCGGGCCACCTGGTAGAGCGGGAAGTTCCACGGCATGATCCCGAGCACGGGGCCCGTGGGAGCGGTCCTGACGAGGGCTCGTCCCCCGGCACCGATCTCGATCACTTCGTCGGTCAGGAGCCGGGCACCCGCAGTCGCGTAGTACTCGTAGATCGAGGCGGAGAGGTTGACCTCGCCCTCGGCCTGGGCGAGCGGCTTGCCCATCTCGGTCGCCATCGCCTCGGCGAGTTCGGCGCTTCGCTCGCGATGCAGCTCCGCGATCCTGGCCAGTACGGCGACCCGGTCCTCGACCGTGGTCCGGGCCCAGTCACGGTAGACCTCGGCGGCGCGGGTGAGCGCCTCAGCGACCTCGGCGTCGGTCATCATCGTGTACTCGGCGAGCACCTCACCGTCGAGCGGCGAGATGGTCTGGTAAGTGGGCATCGGTGCTTCTCCAAACCGTTTGCAGGGGGTGGGGTCAGACCACGGACGGGACGCGGACCTCGTAGCTGGGGTATCCCTGGGCCGCCTCGGCCTCGGCGATCGCGATGAACCGGTCCAGGCCGCCGACGTAGAAGTTGGCGGTGCGGGCCTTGCGCTTGCCGGGGATGTTGTTGCCGAATATCCATGACCCGGTCTCCAGGAACAGAGAGCCCTTGAGCGCGTCCAGGCAGGTCTGGAGCCAGTTCTCCTCGGCCTCCGCACGCAGCCAGATGGAGGCACCGGGCGTGTCCTTGACGCTCTTGACGGCCTCGGCGATCCACTTGGCCTGGACGCCGATCGCGGAGGGGTTGTTGACGAACGGCCCGTTGGGTCCGAGGACCATGAACAGGTTCGGGAAACCGGAAACGGTCATGCCCATGTGGCTGCGGGGGGCGTCGGCCCAGTGCTCCTTGAGGGACCTGCCGCCGATGCCTCGAATGTCCATGTTGCGGTAGCTGCCCTCGACGGCGTCGAAGCCGGTGGCCAGTACCAGGACGTCGAGTTCGTGGAGGGTGCCGTCCTCGGTGACGATGCCGCCCGCCGCGAACTCCGCGATGGGGTTCTCCCGGGTGCTGACGAGGGTGACGTTGGGCTGGTTGAAGATCTCGAAGTATCCGGAGTCGCAGATGGGGCGCCGGGCGAACAGTTCCGTCGGGGTCAGCTTGCGCGCCGTCTCCGGGTCCTTCACGATCGCCTTGATCTTCCGCTTGATGAAGTCGGCGGCGAGCTCGTTGGCGGCGCGGTCGCTGGTGACGTCGCAGAAGGTCTCGTTGGCGAAGGTGTAGTTGCCGCCCTTGCGCCAGGCCCACTCGAAGATGGCCTCGCGCTCCTCGTCCGAGACGCTCCAGATGCTGCGCGTGGTCTCGTCGACACCGAAGCCGATCTTGGAGGTGCGGAACTCCTCCCAGCGGTCCTCGCAGGTGGCCTTGAACTGCTCCAGCTCCGCCTCGGACCACTCGCGGTTGCCGGCCGGGACGGTGTACTGCGCGGTGCGCTGGAACGAGGTCAGGTGGGCGACGGTCTTGGCGGCCTCGGTCATGAACTGGATGCCGGTGGAACCGTTGCCGATGACGCCGATGCGCAGGCCGGTGATGTCCAGGTCTTCGGGCCAGTCGGCGGTGTGCACGATACGGCCCTCGAACCGGTCGATGCCGGGGAAGTCGGGGATGTTGATCCGGGAGAGCAGACCGGCGGCGGTGATGAGGAACCGAGGGCGGAACTCACCCTTGTCGGTGACGACGTGCCAGCGCGCGCTCTGCTCGTCAAAGGCCGCGCCGACCAGGGTGGTTTCCAGCTGGATCCGGGAGCGCAGGTCCCAGAAGTCGACGGCGTCCTCGACGTACTGGCGGATCTCGGGTCCGGGGACGTAGCGGGTGCGCCAGTCGGTCCGTTGGAACAGCTCTCGGTCGTAGGGCAGCTGGTACATGAAACTCTGCGTGTCGGAGAGTGCGCCGGGGTAGCGGTTCCAGTACCACGTGCCGCCGACCTTCGGCGCCTTGTCGATGGCGATCGCGTCGAGGCCGGCGTCGGCGGTGAGGGTGCGCAGTGCCATGACGCCGCCCATGCCGGTTCCCACGACGAGCGCATCGATCTCACGCACGGTTTCTTCGCTGCCCATGTGTTGCTCCTTTACGGGATCTCGCGCACAGAAAAGCGACTCGGCCGACCGGAGGCAGCACACGCCTGAGCGCGGTTATGTGTCTCACCGAGATTTCCGGATCGGAGTCGCGTGCGAATTTCGTCACCGTGACGTTACGACCGGGAAATGCTGATCGCCAGATGAAATTGATGCGAAGGTGACGGCCGATTGTTTCCGGAAGTGGAATGATCAATGCGGCCGTGCGGCCGTTTCAGGCGACGACGGCCGAAGCCTCGTGCTGCAGAAAGCGGCGCAGATGCCCGAGAGCGACCTCGACGGGCGGGTCGGCCGCCCCGGATCGCCAGGCCGCCCGCAGATGGACATCGGGTACGAGTTCGCATTCGCGTCGGACCAGCGGGATGAAGACGACGTTCGGGTTGGTCGTCGACCGGGAGACGGAGCGCAGGGCCAGGTGGCAGCCCACCCCGGCGCCTACCAGGGCCAGGCAGGAAGACGTGTCCGGGGCGAACTGCACGTTGTTGACCCCTCCGGCGCCGTGCGCGTAACCGAGGCGCCACAGCCTGTCGGTGGTGACCGATCCGGTGGCGTAGGGCAGGGAGACGAACGGCTCGGCGGCCACGTCCTGGAAGGAGACGACCTGAGAGCCGGCGAGCCGGTGGGCCCGGGGTACCGCGACCACGAGCGAGTCGTTGATCAGGACCTCGCCGTCCAGGCCGGGGGGCAGGTTGTCGAAACGGCCGAGTCCGACATCCACCTCGCCGTCCAGCAGGCGCCGGATCGTCGGCCGGGAGACGGCTTGCGAGGTCAGATCGAGCCGGATGCCCGGATGGTCGGCGCGCATGCCGCGCGAGAGCGCGGCAACCAGGGGATGCGCCGCCACACCGCAGAACTCGACCCGGACGGTGCCGGCTTCGCCGGAGACCGCGGCACTGACGGCGGCCTCGGCGACGGCGACCGCGTCGAGCACCTCGCGGGCCGGTCCGACGAGGGCCTTGCCCGCGGGGGTGAGGGAGACCGAGCGGGTGTTGCGCTCGAACAGTCGGCTGCCGAGCTCACCCTCAAGGGCCTGGATGGTCCGGCTCAGGGGGGCCTGGGCCATGAAGAGCTGCTCCGCGGCACGGCCGAAGTGCAGGTGTTCCGCGACCGCGAGGAAGGCCTGAAGTTGTCGCACGTTCACGGTCGTACACCTCCGCTTGTGACGCTCGACACCTACCATAGGCTAACGTCCGTTAGTTAGCTAGAGTCTCGGCGCAACGGGATTAATCCGCTTCCGACAACACACCGTTTCCAGTTCGGACGCATTCCCATCCCATGACGCGGGACCCGTTGACGGACCGTTCCGCCGTCCTTACGTTTCATTTCACTTTCCCCGCGAACAGGTTTAGGCGGCTGTCGAAATGTCTCTTGCAAGCAGCACCAAAATTCCGGCCCATGCTGCCGGTCGCGTCGGAGGTCTGCTCCTTGTCGGCCCTCAGCAATACCCGAGCCTGGAGCGGGAGCGGGCTCTGGCCGAGGAGTTCGGGCTGGAATTCGTCGTGGCGCCGGACCGGAAGGCGTTCCGTGCCTCGATCCCGGAGGCGACCGTGGTGATGGTGACCCCGTACGCGCCCGTGGAGGCCCAGGACTTCGCCGCGATGAGGAACTGCGTCGCTGTCGTGCGGTACGGCATCGGCTACGACAACATCGACGTGGCGGCTGCCAGGGAGAAGGGCGTTCCGGTCGCGATCGTGCCGGGCGCGGCGACCGAGGAGGTCGCTTCGCATGCACTCACCATGGGGCTGCTGCTGGCGCGGCGCATCCCCGCGGGGCAGTCGGCCATCGCGGCTGGCCAGTGGGCGGGCAGCGTCGGGATGGACACGCCACGGTTCTCCCAGCTGGACGTCGCGGTGGTGGGCATGGGCCGGATCGGCCGCCAGGTCGCCCGCTGGTACGCGGCCCTGGGCACGAACGTCCGCGCCTACGACCCCTTCGCGACCTTCGACTCAGTACCGGCCGCATCCCTGAAGGAACTGCTCGAACAATCGGACGTGGTATCGCTGCACCTGCCGTTGTCGGCCGAGACCCGGAACCTGGTGTCGGCCGAGGTCATCCGGCGTATGCGCCCGCGCTCTGTGATCGTCAACGTCTCGCGCGGCGGGCTCGTCGACGAGGCCGCACTGGCGGACGCGCTGCGCTCAGGCCATCTGGCGGGTGCGGGTCTGGACACGTTCACGACCGAGCCGTTGCCGGCGGATCACGTCCTGCGCGGCGTGCCGAACCTGGTGATGACCCCGCACGTGGCGTGGCGGTCCGACCTGGCGATGGACGCGCTCCAGGAGGCCGTGGTGCTGCGCGCCCGGCAGGCGCTGACGGGCCGGCCGCTGTCGGACCTGGTCGCCTGACCGGTCCGGTACCTCGCGGCGTCCACCTCCCCCCACACCAATGACGTCTGCGCGGGCATCGCGCCCGCGCAGCGAGCTCCACGCGGTGAGCACGTACCTGAAACAGGACGGCACCCCACGGGGAGGCGACACGAATCCCGACCGGCCCCGCGGAAGCACGGGTGGGCCTCACCAGGAAGAGAAACTCATGGCACGACACGAGCAGGTCCCCACCGTGAGTGGCGAAAGACGAAAGGCGGAAGTCGTGGATCAGCCGCGACGACTGCAGGGCAACATGGGCGTCGGGGAGCTCGCCATGAGCGTGCTCGCGTTCTCCGCGCCGCTGACCACGGTGGCGGGGTTCATCCCGGTGCTGCTGATGTTCGGCGGCAAGACCGGTCCGGCGATCTACATCGTGGCCACGGTCATACTCCTGGTCTTCTGCGTGGGCTTCACCGTAATGGGCCGCACCGTCGCGAACCCCGGCGGCTTCTACGCCTTCGTGACGCAGGGGCTCGGCCGCTCGGCAGGTCTGGGCGGCGCGTTCCTGGCGACGTTCGGCTACTTCATGATCGGGTTCTTCGCGCCGCCGTTCTTCGCCATCACCATCCAGAGCTATGTCGAGAAGAACCTCGGCGGTCCCCACATCGCGTGGGGCTGGTACGCGCTGGCGATCGTCGCGGTGACCACCGCGCTGGCCTACCGGCGCATCGACCTCTCGGCGAAGGTGCTGACCGCGGTCATGGTGCTCGAAGTCGTCGTCGTGGTGATCTTCGACGTCGCGTCCTTCGCGCACGGGGCCCCGGCCGGCACCGGGGGCGCCTCACTGAGCCTGCCGTGGGTCACCGACCCCAACATCGGTGTCGCCCTTCTCTTCGTGGTGGGCAACTTCTTCGGCTTCGAGGCCACCGTCATCTTCCGTGAGGAGGTCAAGGACCCGGACAGGACGATCCCCCGGGCGACCTACCTGTCCGTGGCGGGGATCGGCGTCTTCTACGCCCTGGCCGCGTGGGCCTACATCGCCTTCACCGGCGCCGACAAGGCGCAGTCGACCGCCACCGGCAACTTGGGAGGCATGTTCACCGACGCGCTGACCGCGCTGGTCGGCAAGACCGTGGTGGACGTCGTCACCGTCCTGCTGATGACCTCGATCCTGGCGTCGATGCTGTCGATCCACAACGTCACGGCGCGGTACATGTACTCCCTCGGTACCGACGGAGTGGTTCCGAGGGCACTGGGCAAGGTGCACTCGAGGCACGGGTCGCCGTTCGTGGCCGCGTCCCTCATCGGCGCGCTGTGGGCGATCGGCGTGGCCCTGTTCGTGGCGCTGGGCAGCGACCCGAACGTCCTGTACGCGCGCGCCTCCGGCATCGGCTCTTTCGCGATCCTGCTGCTCCTGTTCGCGGCCAGCGTGGCGGTGTTCTTCTACTTCCGCCGCAACCCGTCGTCCGAGCCCGGGTGGAAGACCGCGGTGGCACCACTGCTGTCGGCCGCCGGGATCGGCGTGGTGGCGTACCTCGCGGTGGCGAACTACGCGGACCTGCTCGGCGGGTCCGGCTTCTTCACCTCGTTCTTCCTGTTCTTCACCTTCGCCCTGTTCGCCGCCGGGATGGTCCACGCGCGGGTTCTGCGCGGCCGGCGCCCCGAGGTCTACCAGCGCATCGGCCGCCAGGAACTGTGACGACCGCCCGCTGACGGCGGCCGGCCTCGACCAGGCGATCACGTTCTTCGCCGGTCGGGGCCGCCGCCTCATATGTACTAACGACCGTTAGTTAGTTACCGTTCAACTCACCTGTCGATTTCTTCCGCAGCAACCGAGGTGGCCATGAAAACTCCGGCAGAGACAGCGCCGAACCGCGCGGCCGCCGCCACCGGCGGGGTACCGTTCCGGGTCGCGGTGGTCGGCTCCGGCCCCAGCGGCTGCTACACGGCGCAGGCGCTGCGCAAGGGACAGCCGGACATCGAGGTCGTGGTCCTCGACTCGCTGCCGACGCCGTTCGGGCTGGTCCGGTACGGCATCGCGCCGGACCACCAGGGCGCCAAGGCCGTATCGCGTCAGTTCGAACGGGTCTTCGCCCAGCCGGGTGTGGAGTTCGTTGGCAACGTGTCCGTCGGGACCGACGTCGGCTTCGATTCGCTTGCCGAGAACTTCCACGCGATCGTCCTCGCGACGGGGCTGGGAGCGGACCGGCGACTGGACATCGACCAGGATCCCGGTGTCCGGGTCGTCGGTGCCGGAGATCTGATCCGGCTGCTGAACTCGGACCCGGACGCCCGCCTGCGCCATCGGCCGAACGGTCTCGACAGCCTCGGCTCCGAGGTCGTCGTCCTCGGCACCGGGAACGTCGCGGTGGACGTCGTACGGCTGCTGTCGAAGTCCGATCTGGACCTCATCGCGTCCGACATCGACGACGAGGCGCTGCGCGCGGTGGCGCCGGTCCCCGTGCGGACCATCCACGTCCTGGGGCGATGTCCTTCGCATCTGGCGAAGTGGGACGCCTCGATGATCAAGGAACTCGCCCACGTGGTCGGTGTCCAGGTCAGAGTGGACGGCACTCCTCTGCTGGATGAGCCCGTGGCGCCTGCGCGGACCACGGTGGACGTGCGGTTCGAGCGGGTTCCGGCCTCGATCCGGCAGTACGACGGCCGGATCCGCGTGACGACGTACCGTGCAGGCGACAGCAGCCTGGTCGACCACCTCGACGCCGACACCGTCGTCACGGCGCTCGGATTCGAGTCCTCCGCAGCCCATCTGGCGCGGTTCGGCGGCCTCGATGCGCCGAACGTCTTCCGGGTGGGTGGTCCGGCCACCGGCAGGCTGGGCAATCTGGCGGAGAACCGCAAGCTGGCGGCGGACACGGCGAAGGACATCCTCGCCTTCCTCCGCGGCCGGGAACAGCGGCACCGTGCGGGCCTGGACGGGCTCCGCGAGCATCTGCCGGCCTCGGTGGTGGGCTTCGAGGCGTGGCGGCGCATCGACGACGCGGAGATCCGGCGCGCCCGGCCCGACCGATGCCGGACGAAGTTCACGACCAGGGACGAACTCCTCGCAGCGGCGGCGGGTTCCGACGCCCTGTCTTCCATCCCGCTGGCCACGACCGGGCCATCGGCAATCCAGGAGAAGTGAGATGACTGTCGTACACGTCCTGTTCGGGACCGAGTCGGGCAACGCGGAGATGGTCGCCGACGACATCGCCACCGCGTTCGGCGACCAGGGTTTCGAGACCGTCACCGCGGAACTGACCGACGTCGAGGTGTCCGACCTGGCGGCCATGGAGATCGCGGTGTTCGTGAGTTCCACCTACGGGGAGGGCGGGCTGCCGGAGACCGCGGCGCCGTTCTACGACGCTCTCCTGACGGAGCGCCCCGACCTGACCGGAGTGCGGTTCGCCGCGTTCGGTCTCGGCGACAGCGTCTACGAGACGTTCAACAACGCCATCGACACCCTCCGCACGGCACTTCTGGAACTCGGCGCGGAGCAGATCGGGACCACGGCCAGGCATGACGCCGCGTCGACGACCCCGGCCACGGACCTCGCCGGCACATGGGCCGGCGACCTCCTGACTCTCGTGACCGCCTGACCCGGCCCTGGCCGACCAGATTCGAAGGAGTGACCTGAGATGAGCTTGTCCATCGAGGACGCCTCGGCGCTGTTCCCCTGGAACGACGAGGAGTTCCGGGCCGATCCCTACCCGGCTTACGAGCAGGCACGGGCGATCGCGCCGGTACACCGGACCACCCAGAACACCTACGTGGTGCTGAACCACGCGGACACCATGCACAACGCGAAACTCCCGTGCATGCGGATCGCGGAACCGCCGTCCTTCGCCGTCCCCGGTGCGCCACCGCACCCGTGGACCGCGTTCGACAACACGGTCCTGTCGAAGGACGCGCCGGAGCACACCCGCATGCGTCGGCTGACCAACCGCTGGCTGACGCCGAAGAAGATCGGCACCTGGGCTCAGCTGACGCACGACTTCACGGTCGAGGCGCTCGACCGGCTCATCCCCGGCGAGGTGGTGGACGCCCACTTCGACCTCGGCGTGCTGCCGACCCATCTGACGATGTGCCGCATCCTCGACATGCCCGTGGGCGACGTGGAAGGGATGTTCTGGGCGCTGTGGGACGCGATGCTCATCAACGCGACCGCTCCCGGGGAGGACATCCACGCCAGGTCGCTGGCAGGGATGAACTTCATGTTCGCCGAGACCGAGCGGTACGTGAGGGAGAAGCAGAACGCCGAGGCGCCCGGAAGCGGCTTGGTGGACGAACTCCTCGCCGCCCATGGTCGTGGCGAGCTCACCTGGCGTGAGGTCCTGGAGACCACGGTGCTGCTGTACATGTCGGGCGGCCCGAACCCCGCATACCTCATCGGTGCCGGATTCAAGCTGTTCGCCGAACGCCCCGACCTGATGGCCGAGTTCGGTCGACGGCCCGAGATCCGGGACGCCTTCATCAACGAGCTGGCACGCCTGAACCCCGTCGAACTCATCATCACCCGCTTCCCGAACGAGGACATCGAGATCCAGGGCGTTCACATCCCGGCCGGCTCCTGTATCAAGTACCCGATCGGCGCGGCGAATCGGGACCCGGCAGTGTTCGAGAACCCCGACGAGTTCGACTACAACCGTCCGCCGGACGCGAGCCGGAACCTGACGTTCGGCCTCGGCACCCACGCCTGCGCCGGGCAGCTGCTGGCTCGGGCGGAGACCAGCGCGATCCTCGGCCTCGTCGCGGAGCGGTACTCCTCGGTCGAACTGGCCGGCGATCCGCTCGAGGTTCGCACCGACCGACTGGTCGCCTTCGACAAGCTGCCGGTCCGCCTGCGCTGAGGTCGCCTCGGAGAGAGCGGGAAAGCCGGGCCACGGGCACTCGACGCGGGTCCGGCTTTCGTGTTCACCGAGCTCAACACCCAGTGGGTCCGCCTCTCGACGTCCCCACGGCCGACTCCCCCGAGAGCCGCTGCCGCGGCCTTGCCGCCGTCGATGCCGGCATGAGTCCCCTCGCCGTGCTGTCCGGTGCAGACAAGCACCTGACTATGCACACAGGCGGTGGTACGGCACGTCGGGAATGCAGGTGCGCCACGGGGCGTGAGTCAGGTTGCCATCACCGGACCGGGCACACACCAGGGGCGCGGCTCGGCTTGGGTCCACCACGTACCGCTGGAGTGGGGCGTGGGCGCTGTCGGGGTAGAGAGTACGGCTGTCACGGCTGAAGAGGTTCGTGTCGACGTTCTCTCCGGGGGCCAGCGGACCTCCAAAGGGCCGCAGGAGAGGGCCATAACGGCTTCGGCGTAGTCGGAGGCAGTGTCAGGGGGAACAGGGAGAGGCTCCGCAATATGCCCAGGCGGTGGCAGAGCGATCAGTCCCACAGGGCCACGCGGCCCGTCTGGTCTCCCACCGCCAACCGGGTGCCTTCGGGCGAGAAGGCGAGTGCACCGATCGCACGGTCCTGGACGAGGTTGAGGGCAACGACCCTGCCCGCGTGGTCGACGTGCGCGTCGCCCACGACAAGCCCGCCGGAAGGGCTGACCGCCAGATGAGGGACCGCCTGCCCCACCAGGA
Source organism: Streptomyces sp. RP5T (assembly GCF_003933965.1). Lineage (GTDB taxonomy): Bacteria > Actinomycetota > Actinomycetes > Streptomycetales > Streptomycetaceae > Streptomyces. The sequence goes on along the minus strand of NZ_RSAJ01000056.1, from coordinate 945 downwards.
CTTCAGTCCTGCGCCACCGTGTCGTGTCCCAGGTCTCCTGGCGAGCCTGCCGAGCGGAGGAACACCGTCGACGGGCGGTCGAGCACGGCGAAGCTCCCGGCGGAGAAAGTTGATCTTGATCGACAACCCATCCACCAGGAGCTTCGTCGTCCTGTCACCCCAACCGCCCCAGCCCGCAGGAAGGTTGGAGAGGCCCTATTGCCACCGTGATCTCCGGGAAGGCGTGCCTCTTGCTCGAAACAAGCAAGACGATCACGGGGCAGGACCGGCTTGGACCTGGGTCAGCTGACGGAGGTGAGCTGCCACAGCTGGTCCGCGCTGCCGTTGTCGGTCCCCTGGACGGCGGCGGCGCCCGTGGCCGTGGACGCGCTGGAGATCCCGAGCAGCAGGCCGCTGTTCTTGTTCACCAGCTTGACGTAGCCGCCGCCGGCGTCGACCACCTGCCAGCGTTGGTCCGCGCTGCCGTTGTCGGTCCACTGCACGGCGGCGGCGCCCGCGGCCGTGGACGCGCTGGAGATGCCGAGCAGCAGGCCGCTGTGCACATCCACGATCTTGTAGTAGCCCGGTTCAGCGGCCACCAGCTTCCACTGCTCGTTGGTCGTGCTGTCGGGGTCGAGCTGCACGGCCGCGCCGTTGGCAGCGGTCGAGGCTCCGGAGATGCCCAGGTTGAGGTTGCTCTTCTTGTTGATGATCTGCATTGCGGGGGCTGTCTGGCTCGCCAGGGTGATCTGCCCGGGGTAGGCGCTCAGCAGGGGGCTGGTCACCGACGACGGTGCGTCGGTGTTGACCACGATCCGGTCGCTCATCCCGTCGTAGTGCACGGACAGGCTGTAGAACACCGTGGATCCGGCGGGCTGGATCTGGTCGACGGCGGCGGCGATGATCTCCTGGATTTTGGCGGCGGTGAACAGGACGCTCTTGGCGGTGGTGGGGGTGGGCTAGCTG
>NZ_RSAJ01000569.1 GCF_003933965.1 Streptomyces sp. RP5T | reverse complement strand
CGGGCGGCGCTCTTCGACCGGCTCACCCCGGAGCAGGTGGGGCAGCTGGAGGAGATCTTCACCAGCGTCACCGCCGGGCTCCAGGGGGAGGGCGGGCCCGTCGAGGAGGTCCCGTGGCGCCGGCGTTCGTCCCCGTCCTGCCCGGGTGAGGGGCGGGCGTGACGAGCGCCATAAATCCGTTGCTTCAAATTTAAAGCATGGGGTAGGGTCTCGATCAGTAGAACTGCTTCAAATCTGAAGCATGTATGCCTACGAACCGGAGTACCCGCATGCCCGACCTGCCCGCCGCCACCCAGCGCTCCCGCGTCCGCGTCCCGCTGCGCTTCGGGGACGGCTACCGCGTAGACGCCGAGCTCGTCACCTTCCACGGCCTGACCGACGGACGGGAGCACCTCGCCGTCGTCCTCGGCGACCCCGCCCCCGGCACGGTCCCGCTGGTGCGGCTGCACTCCGAGTGCCTCACCGGCGACGTCTTCGGCTCCGCCCGCTGCGACTGCGGACCCCAGCTGCGCGAGGCGGTCGAGCGCATAGCCGAGCGCGGCGGCGTCCTGCTCTACCTCCGCCAGGAGGGCCGCGGGATCGGCCTCTACAACAAGCTCGACGCGTACGCCCTCCAGGACCAGGGCCTCGACACCTACGCCGCGAACACCGCGCTGGGCCTGCCCGAGGACGCCCGCGACTACACGGCGGCCGCGCAGATGCTGGCCGCCCTCGGCATCGACGAGATCGACCTGCTCTCCAACAACCCCGACAAGGCAGGCCAGTTGAGGGACCTGGGGATCGGCGTCCACGACCGGGTCCCCACCGGGGTGTTCACCACCGCCCACAACGTCCGCTACCTGCGCGCGAAGGTCCTGCAGACCCAGCACACCCTGCCGCTGGGCGAGTTGACCGAACTCGGCGTCGGCTGAACCTCACCCGGGCGGGTGCGCCGGACGGGCTCACTCCGGGCGGCCGTCCTCCCCGTGGTCGCGGACCCGGTTCCGGTGGGCGTTCGACCCCTCGCGGCCGGGGGACAGTCCCAGCACGGCCCCGCCCTCGGTCTGCTCCAGGCTCGTGATCACGTAGGGGGTGCCCGTGTGCACGGCCAGCCGGATCCCGCCGTTGCCGAACTCCGTCACCCGCAGCGTCCGGCCGCCGGACAGCGGGAACTCCCGCTCCCCGATCTCCACCGGCCGCTCGTCGGCTCCCGCCATGGCCCCTCCTCGTTCCCGGTTCCCTGTTCCCCGTCCCCGTGGGAGGCGCCAGGGTACGCCGCCCCCGCCCGGCCGACCGGTGCGTCCGGGCGGCCCGTCCGGACCTGCCCGTCCGGACCTGCTCGTCGGGGCCCCTGAAACAACCCTGGCGCGGAGCACCCCGCGGATGACGTATGCTGGTCACACAACGACGCGGGGTGGAGCAGCTCGGTAGCTCGCTGGGCTCATAACCCAGAGGTCGCAGGTTCAAATCCTGTCCCCGCTACTCAAGGCTCAGGGCCGGAATCCAGTTCACTGGACTCCGGCCCTGAGTGTTTCCCCCGCTCGGGCCTCCCGGTTCGCCTGCGGCCGGCATCCGGGCGAACCTGGAGGCGTGGAGCAGGAGGGGCCGATCTCGCACGCGCGCGCCTTCGTCCGCGTGCTCCCTGCGCTGCTGCTCGTCGCCGGGGCGTTCTACGACTACTTCACCCCCGCGCAGTTCTCCGCCGCGCCCCTGTACGCCGCCGCCCCCCTGGTCGCCGCTCCGCTCTACTCACGGCGCGCCACCGTCCTCACCGGCGCCGCCACCGTCCTCGTCGTCCTCGTGGTCCATCAGCTGCTCGGCATCCTCCTGCAGGTCCAGGCCGTCGCCGAGACGGTCACCGTGATGACGGTCGCCGTCCTCGCGGTCCTCATCAATCTCCTGGTGCGCCGCAGCAGCGAACGGCTCGCCACCCAGCGCGAGATCGCCGAGGCCGCCCAGCGCGCGGTACTGCCCGGTCCCGCCGGGCGGATCGGCGGGTTCGACGTCGCGGTGCGCTACGAGGCGGCCCAGGCGGACGCGCTCATCGGCGGCGACCTGTACGCCGTGCAGGACACCCCGTACGGGGTGCGGCTGATCGTCGGGGACGTGCGCGGCAAGGGGATGGGGGCGGTGGCGGCCGTGGTGATCGTCATCGGGGCGTTCCGGGAGGCCGCCGAGCAGGAGAGCACCTTGGAGGCCGTCGCGCAGCGGCTGGAGCGGGCGCTGGCGCGGGAGGGCACGCGGCGGGACGGCGTCGACGCCCTCGAAGGGTTCACCACGGCCGTCCTCGCCGAACTCCCGCACGGCGCGGGGGTCGTACGGCTCGTCAACCGCGGGCATCCGCCGCCCCTGCTGCTGTACGGCGACGGCACCCTGCGCGCGCTGCCCGCCCGCGACACCGCCCTGCCGCTCGGCACCAACGACCTCGGCACCTGGCCCGACCGGGCCGAGGAGCACGGCTTCCCGGGCGGCGCCACGCTGCTGCTGTACACCGACGGACTGACCGAGGCGCGGGACGGGCAGGGCCGGTTCTACGACCCCGAGGCGCGGCTGGCCGGCCGCGCCTTCCGGGAGCCCGGCGCACTGCTCGCCGCTCTCGTGGGGGAGGTGCGCCGGCATGCGGGCGGGTTCCTCGCCGACGACATGGCGCTGCTCGCCGTACGACGACCCTCGTGACGGGGCGTGAGCGGGCGACCGCCCTCCGCACTGCAACTGACATACCGTCAGCGCAGGTCGGCCGCCTGAGAGGGGGTCAACTCGCCCGTTTTTCGCCGTTCATGGGTCGTACGTGCACGGGATTTCGTTAATGATCAAGCGGAACAGCTTGGAATCGGGCCCCCGGGTCTATTAACGTTCGATAACGCAGCGCGGTCGTCCCAGCCGTCACAAGAGACGGCTCCGTGCTCACGCGCCGAATTCCGCAAGGGAACCGGGGAACCACCACCTTGGGGTGAATCGCTCGTAGTCCGCCGTGGCAGCACGGTGGGTATACGCGCGTAGGAGACCTTCCTGCTCCGAACCCGTCAGCTAACCCGGTAGGCGAGAAGGAAGGAAAGGAGCGCGCCCACGTGGCGTCCAACCCGCCTGCCCCCGAGGCGCCGTACGTACCCCGCGACACCCTCGTGTACGGCGGTTACCGCGCCGACGACGAGGCCCCGCTCGGTGAGTGGAACCCCACCGCGGACTCCCTCGCCCCCGTACGAGGCCGGCACCGCGTCGCCAAGCAGCGCGGCGGGGGATTCGCCCGCAGCTCCACCGTTCTGGGCGTCGGTGTCATAGCCGCGGTCAGCGCGGGCGGGATGGCCAGCGCCAACACCGGCAAGCCGCCGGTCTCCATCTCCCTTCCCGACCTGCCCAACGTGGGCTCGCTGATCTCGGACGACGCCGACACCGCCGCGGACGACACGAGCGCCTTCAGCAGCGTCGGCGCGACCACCGTCGACACCGCCGAGGGCACCTCGGACGCCGGTGAGGCGCTGCGCTCGCGCATCCTGGCCCAGGCCGAGGTGCAGCAGGACCAGCTCGACACCAAGGCCGCCCAGGCCGTCGCGGACGCCGCCCAGAAGGAGGCCGACGCGGCCGCCGCCAAGGCGGAGAAGGAAGCCCAGGAGAAGGCCGCCGCCGCGAAGAAGAAGGCGGAGGAGGAGGCCGCGAAGAAGGCCGAGGCCGAGCGCCTGGCCGAGCTCGCCAAGCAGTACACGCTGCCGACCTCGTCGTACACCATCACCTCGACCTTCGGTCAGGCCGGCTCCCTGTGGTCCTCCGGCTACCACACCGGCCTCGACTTCGCCGCTCCCACGGGCACGCTCATCAAGGCGGTCCACAGCGGCACCATCACCGAGGCCGGCTGGGCCGGTTCCTACGGCTACCGCACGATTCTCACCCTCGACGACGGCACCGAGCTGTGGTTCTGCCACCAGTCCTCGATCAGCGTCAGCGTCGGCCAGAAGGTCGCCACCGGTGACGTCATCGGCCGCGTGGGCGCCACGGGCAACGTGACCGGCGCGCACCTGCACCTGGAGGTCCACCCGGGCGGCTCGGCCGACGGGATCGACCCGATGGCGTGGCTGCGCGGCAAGGGCCTCAACCCCTGAGGTCTCCCGCCCCTCGGGCCCTTCGCCCCTGAGGTATCCGCGAACTCCGGCAGCCCTGACGGCGTCCCCCCGACGTCAGGGCTGCCGGTGTGTCCGGAGCGGCTGCTTCCGCTCGTTTACGAGGACTTTGCGGCCGTACCGGAAGACCGCTGTCCGGCACGGGCGTTGTCGTAGGACATGACTTCTCTTCGCAAGCTCGGCTCCTCCGGCCTCGAGGTCTTCCCGCTCTCCCTCGGCGGCAACGTCTTCGGCTGGACCGCCGACGAGGCCGCCTCCTTCGCCGTCCTGGACGCGTACACCGCGGCCGGCGGCAACTTCCTCGACACGGCCGACTCGTACTCGGCGTGGGTGGACGGCAACTCCGGCGGCGAGTCCGAGACGATCATCGGAAAGTGGCTGGCGTCCCGCGGCAACCGCGACGACGTCCTCATCGCCACCAAGGTCAGCCAGCACCCCGACTTCCCGGGCCTGAGCGCCGCGAACATCAAGGCGGCCGCGGACGCCTCGCTGCGGCGGCTGGGCACCGACCGCATCGACCTCTACTACACCCACTTCGACAAGCCGGAGATCCCCGTCGAGGAGATCATCGGCGCGCTGGACGAGCTGGTGAAGGCGGGCAAGGTGCGGGCGATCGGCGCCTCCAACATCTCCGCCGCGCGCCTCGCGGAGTCCCTCGACTTCTCCGACCGCGAGGGGCTCGCGCGCTATGTCGCCCTCCAGCCCCAGTACAACCTGGTCTCGCGCGACACGTACGAGGGTGAGCTCCAGGCCGTCGCGTCCCGGCAGGGCCTCGCCGCCGTCCCGTACTACGCCCTGGCCTCCGGGTTCCTCACCGGCAAGTACCGCGCCGGTGAGACGGTGGACAGCCCGCGCCGGGCGGGCGCCGGCAAGCACCTGGAGACCGAGCGGGGCCGGAAGGTGCTTGCGGCGCTCGACGACATCGCCGAGTCCCACACCGTCCCGGTCGCCACGGTCGCCCTGGCCTGGCTCGCCGCCCAGCCGACGGTCGCGGCCCCGATCGCGTCCGCCCGCACGGTGGAACAGCTGCCGGCGCTGCTGGGGGTGGCGGACCTGAGCCTGACGGAGGCGGAGCTGGGACGCCTGACGGAGGCGTCGGCCTGACCCTGGGGCACGCGCGCGTGTGCCGGCCGGCGGTGCCGGGTCCCGCGGGGAGCTATGTCCGGTACGGGTTGTAGGCGGGGTACGGCGCCGTCGGGTGGGCGG
>NZ_RSAJ01000568.1 GCF_003933965.1 Streptomyces sp. RP5T | reverse complement strand
CGCGGTCATGAGGGACTCGAAGCCCTCCCCCACCACGAACCCGCGCCGGATCGCCCGCCCCTCGTCCGTGCGGACCGGGATGTTCTGGAGGTTCGGGTCCGTCGACGACAGCCGGCCCGTCGCCGCGACGGTCTGGTTGAACGTCGTGTGGATACGGCCGTCCGCGGCGATCGTCTTGATCAGGCCCTCCACGGTCACCCGCAGCTTGGCCTGCTCACGGTGCCGGAGCATGATCACCGGCAGTTCGTTGTCCGTCTGGGTCGCGAGCCAGGCCAGCGCGTCGGCGTCCGTCGTGTAGCCGGTCTTCGTCTTCTTCGTCTTCGGCAGGCCGAGCTCGCCGAAGAGGACTTCCTGCAGCTGCTTGGGCGAGCCGAGGTTGAACTCGTGCCCGGCCGCCGCGTGCGCCTCCTTCACGGCCTGCTGGACCGCGCCGGCGAACATCTGCTCCATGGCCTCCAGGTGGGCCCGGTCGGCCGCGATGCCGTGCCGCTCCATGCGGGCCAGCAGGGCTGAGGTGGGCAGCTCCATGTCCCGCAGCAGATCCGCGGCCCCGACCTCCTGAAGGCGGCCCTCGAACGCCGAGCCCAGATCCAGGACGGCCCGCGCCTGGATCATCAGCGCCTCGGCCTCGGCCCCGTCGTCCGCACCGAAGGCGAGCTGCCCGTCGGCCGCGGCTGCGGGCGCCAGCTCCCGCCCCAGGTATTCCAGCGACAGCGCGTCCAGGTCGAAGGACCGGCGCCCCGGCTTGACGAGATAGGCGGCCAGCGCGGTGTCCATGGTGACGCCGGCGACGCTCCAGCCGTGCTCGGCGAAGACCCGCATGGCGCCCTTGGCGTTGTGCAGCACCTTGGGGCGCTCGGCGTCGGCGAGCCAGGCGGCCCAAGCCCTCTCGTCGGCCTCGTCCAGCTCGGCCGGGTCGAACCAGGCGGCGGCCCCGCCGGACGCGGCGAGCGCGACCTCGGCCACCGAGCCGGTGCCCAGCCCCCAGGTGTCGACCGTGGCCAGACCGAGCGGCTGCCCCACGCCGTGCTCGGCCAGCCAGCCGGCCAGCTCGCCGGTGCCGAGCACCGTGCCGTCCACCGCCACACCGGGCGCGGCGACCGGGGCGCCCTCGGCCTCCTCGGCACCCGGGTCCACGGCCAGCAGCCGCTCCCGCAGGGAGGGGTTCCTGATCTCCAGGGTGTCGAGGATCATCGCGAGCGACTTGCGGTCGTACGGGGCCCGCTCCAGGTCGGTGACCGTCTTCGGCAACTCCACCGTGCGCACCATCTCGGTGAGGCGGCGGTTGAGCTTGACGGCCTCCAGGTGGTCGCGGAGGTTCTGCCCGGCCTTGCCCTTGACCTCCTCGACGCGCTCGACCAGCTCGGCGAACGAACCGAACTGGTTGATCCACTTCGCGGCGGTCTTCTCGCCGACGCCCGGGATGCCGGGGAGGTTGTCGGACGGGTCGCCGCGCAGGGCCGCGAAGTCGGGGTACTGGGCGGGCGTGAGGCCGTACTTCTCGAAGACCTTCTCCGGGGTGAACCGGGTCAGCTCCGAGACGCCCTTCGTCGGGTACAGCACGGTGGTGTGCTCGGAGACCAGCTGGAAGGAGTCGCGGTCCCCGGTGACGATCAGCACGTCGAAGCCCTCGGCCTCGGCCTGGGTGGCGAGCGTGGCGATGACGTCGTCGGCCTCGAAGCCGTCGACGGCGAAGCGCGAGACGTGCATCGCGTCGAGGAGCTCGCCGATCAGCTCGACCTGGCCCTTGAACTCGTCCGGGGTCTTGGAACGGTTGGCCTTGTACTCCGTGAACTCCTCGGAGCGCCAGGTCTTGCGGGACACGTCGAAGGCCACCGCGAAGTGGGTGGGGGACTCGTCGCGCAGGGTGTTGGCCAGCATCGACGCGAAGCCGTAGATCGCGTTCGTCGGCTGGCCCGTCGCGGTGGTGAAGTTCTCCGCGGGCAGCGCGAAGAACGCGCGATAGGCCAGCGAGTGCCCGTCCATGAGCATCAGACGCGGGCGGCTGCCGCCGGGGCTGGTGTCGGTCTTCTTCGCTGCTGTCTCTGCCACGCCCCCGATCCTGCCACGCCCCACTGACAGTCGGCCCCGCACGCCGCCGACGGCACGGACGGCGCACGCTGTGCCGACGGCCGCCCCGGGCCCGGCAAAGACCGTTGTCAGCGGCGCGTGCGAGGATCGGAGACGTACCTCACATGTGTGCGCGAAGGAGAGTGTCCGATGGCCACGAAGCCGCCCAAGGGTGATCCGGTTCAGGACGCTCCTCAGGTCACCGAACCGAAGCACGCGGCCGCCGGGCTGCCCGCCGTCGGGCACACACTGCGGATCGCCCAGCGGCAGATGGGCGTGAAGCGCACCGCGCTGACGCTGCTGCGGGTCAACCAGAAGGACGGCTTCGACTGCCCCGGCTGCGCCTGGCCGGAGCCCGAGCACCGGCACTCGGCCGAGTTCTGCGAGAACGGCGCGAAGGCGGTCGCCGAGGAAGCCACCCTGCGCCGCGTCACTCCCGAGTTCTTCGCCGCGCACCCCGTCGCCGACCTCGCGAGCAGGAGCGGCTACTGGCTGGGCCAGCAGGGGCGGCTCACCCACCCCATGTACGTCCCCGAGGGCGGCACCCACTACGAACCGGTGACCTGGGACCGCGCCTTCGACATCATCGCCGAGGAGATCACCGCCCTCGCCTCCCCCGACGAGGCCGTCTTCTACACCTCGGGACGCACCAGCAACGAGGCCGCGTTCCTGTACCAGCTCTTCGCCCGCGAGCTCGGCACGAACAACCTGCCGGACTGCTCCAACATGTGCCACGAGTCGTCCGGTTCGGCCCTCAGCGAGACCATCGGCATCGGCAAGGGCAGCGTCCTGCTCGACGACCTCCACAAGGCCGACCTGATCATCGTCGCGGGCCAGAACCCGGGCACCAACCACCCCCGTATGCTCACCGCGCTGGAGAAGGCCAAGGCCAACGGCGCGCGGATCATCAGCGTCAACCCGCTGCCCGAGGCGGGCCTGGAGCGCTTCAAGAACCCGCAGACACCGCAGGGCATGGTCAAGGGCGCCGCGCTCACCGACCTGTTCCTGCAGATCCGCATCGGCGGCGACCAGGCCCTCTTCCGCCTCCTCAACAAGCTGATTCTGGAGACCGAGGGCGCCGTCGACGAGGCCTTCGTGCGCGAACACACCCATGGCTACGAGGAGTTCGCCGAGGCCGCCCGCGCTGCCGACTGGGACGAGACGCTCGCCGCGACAGGGCTCACGCGCGCCCGGATCGAGGAGGCCCTCGCCATGGTCCTCGCCTCCGAGCGGACCATCGTGTGCTGGGCCATGGGACTCACCCAGCACAAGCACTCCGTGCCGACCATCCGCGAGGTCGTCAACTTCCTTCTCCTGCGCGGCAACATCGGCCGCCCCGGCGCCGGCGTCTGCCCGGTCCGCGGCCACTCCAACGTGCAGGGCGACCGCACCATGGGCATCTTCGAGCGCCCCGCGCCCGCCTTCCTGGATGCGCTGGAGAAGGAGTTCGGCTTCGCCCCGCCGCGCGAGCACGGCTTCGACGTGGTGCGCGCCATCCGCGCCCTGCGCGACGGCGAGGCCAAGGTCTTCTTCGCCATGGGCGGCAACTTCGTCTCCGCCTCCCCCGACACCGAGGTCACCGAGGCCGCCATGCGCCGGGCCCGGCTGACCGTCCACGTGTCGACCAAGCTCAACCGCTCGCACGCGGTCACGGGCGCGCGTGCCCTGATCCTGCCGACCCTCGGCCGCACCGAGCGCGATCTCCAGGGCGGCGGCGAGCAGTTCGTGACCGTCGAGGACTCCATGGGCATGGTGCACGCCTCCCGGGGCCGCCTGGAGCCCGCGAGCGCACAACTGCTGTCCGAGCCCGCCATCGTGTGCCGGCTCGCCCGCCGGGTCCTGGGCGAGAACAGCAGCACGCCCTGGGAGGAGTTCGAGAAGGACTACGCCACCATCCGCGACCGCATCGCCCGGGTGATCCCCGGCTTCGAGGACTTCAACGCGCGCGTGGCCCGCCCCGGCGGCTTCACCCTGCCGCACGCACCGCGCGACGAGCGCCGCTTCCCCACCGCCACCGGCAAGGCCAACTTCACCGCCGCGCCCGTCGAGTACCCCGAGCTGCCCGAGGGCCGGCTGCTGCTGCAGACGCTGCGCTCGCACGACCAGTACAACACCACGATCTACGGCCTGGACGACCGTTACCGGGGCATCAAGAACGGCCGCCGGGTCGTCCTGGTGAACCCCGAGGACGCCGGCCGGCTCGGACTCGCCGACGGGTCGTACGTCGACCTCGTCAGCGAGTGGAAGGACGGCGTGGAGCGGCGGGCCCCCGGGTTCCGGGTCGTGCACTACCCGACGGCCCGGGGATGCGCGGCCGCCTACTACCCCGAGACCAACGTCCTGGTGCCGCTGGACGCCACCGCCGACACCAGCAACACCCCGGCCAGCAAGTCCGTCGTCGTACGTCTGGAACAATCGGCGACCGACTGAGCGTTTGCTCAGCACAGGCAGTCGTAGCGACCCGGACGAACGGAGCCCGGCCCCATGGGTGAGCAGCAGCACGTCACGTTCCCGCAGGAGGTCATCGACGAGTACGCGGCGCTCGGCGTCGACCTCGCCGCCATGTTCTCGGCGGGGCACCTGGGCACCCGCATGGGCGTGCAGATCGTCGAGGCCTCGGCGGACCGCGTCGTCGGCACCATGCCCGTCGAGGGCAACACCCAGCCGTACGGGCTGCTGCACGGAGGCGCCTCCGCCGTGCTCGCCGAGACCCTCGGATCCGTCGGCTCCATGCTGCACGCCGGGAGCTCCAAGATCGCGGTGGGGGTCGACCTGAACTGCACCCACCACCGCGGGGTGCGCTCGGGGCTGGTGACCGGGGTGGCCACACCGGTGCACCGGGGGCGGTCCACCGCGACGTACGAGATCGTGATCAGCGACGAGGAGGACCGCCGGGTCTGCACCGCCCGGCTGACCTGCCTCCTGCGCGACGCCCCCGGCCGCTGAGGACTGCCGGACGGACCAGGCCGACGTCGCGGACGCCGCCCCACCGCTCCGCGACGCCGACGACGCCCGCGCCCGCAACAACCGGGCTACTGGACCGCGTCGGCATCACGCGGCCCACCCCACGGCGTCACGGCCACGACGTCGGACACCGGACCGCCCGGACAACCCCCTACCCGGCACCGCGAGTTGCCACAGCAGGCCGCCGAACCACACCCGCACCAGCCGGGCCGCACCACCCCTCCACGGCCCCGACTGGCACCAGTTGCCGGCCCGCGCTGCAACCC